>JADJLT010000001.1:742500-1070000 GCA_016709965.1 Betaproteobacteria bacterium | reverse complement strand
TGATCAACTCAGCGCCGACGAATTGCGCCGTCTGCTCGTCGAGCAAGACCGTGAGCTCAACTGGCGTAAGGTAAAGATCGACAAACTGACGCATGAAGTGGCGTACCGTAAGCGCCATTACTTCGGCGTCAACGCGGAACGCCTGCCGGTTGAACAGGGACAACTGTTCGAGGAAACCCTGGCGGCGGACATGGCGGCGATCACCGAAGAGCTGGCGCAGCTTTCGGAAACGAAACCCAAGGGCCAGGCCAAACGCAAGCCGCTGCCGGCGGAACTGCCGCGTACCGAGATTCACCACGAGCCGGAATCGACCACTTGCGCCTGTGGTTGCCAGATGAAGCGCATCGGCGAAGACGTCGCCGAGAAACTGGACTACACGCCGGGCACCTTTACGGTCGAACGC
Organism: Betaproteobacteria bacterium; assembly: GCA_016709965.1. NCBI lineage: Bacteria > Pseudomonadati > Pseudomonadota > Betaproteobacteria > Rhodocyclales > Azonexaceae > Azonexus > Candidatus Azonexus amarohabitans. The sequence goes on along the minus strand of JADJLT010000001.1, from coordinate 1,069,597 downwards.
CACATCCGCGGCAAATGGGCCTGTGCCCAATGCGAAACCCTGGTACATGCGCCGGTGCCGGCCCATGTGATCGACAAAGGCATTCCGACCACCGGCCTGCTCGCCCATGTGTTGATCGCCAAATATCTGGATCATCTGCCGCTGTATCGTCAGGAAGGCATCTTTGGCCGGGCCGGCTGGCCGATTCCCCAATCGACGCTGGCCGAGAGGGTGGGCCAGATGGGCGTTACCCTGCAACCGCTGGTCGATGCCCTGAAAGTCGAGATGCTCACCTACCCGGTACTGCATGCTGACGAAACGCAGGTGGCGATGCTTGACCCCGGCGCCGGCAAGACCCATCGGGCCTACCTGTGGTCGTACAGCATTGGGGCCTTCGAGCCGATCAAGGCGGTGATCTATGACTTTGCCGACAGCCGGGCGGGCAAACATGCCCGGGAATTCCTCGGCGACTGGCGCGGCACGCTCGTCTGCGACGATTACTCGGGCTACAAGGCCCTGATCGCCGACGGCGTCACCGAAGCCGGTTGCATGGCACATGCGCGCCGGAAATTCTTCGACCTGCATGCCAACAACCAGAGCCAGATTGCCCAACAGGCGCTGGCCACCATTCAGAAGCTCTACCAGGTCGAGCGGGAAGTCGCCGAGCTGAGCCCGGACGAACGGCGACGAATACGCCAGGAGCAGGCCAAGCCGATTCTGGATGAACTCCATGACTGGCTGACTCGGCACCGATTGCAGGTGCCGAATGGATCCTCAACGGCCAAAGCGATTGATTACAGACTCAAACGCTGGACGGCGTTCGCCCATTCCCGCCCGCATGTCCAGTGGTCTTGTTGAGAGCCACAAGGCATCCACCCGGATTATCGCAGCCAGTCGCGTAACCAGGTGGCGCAATCTCCGGATGCCTGGACCGGCCAGTCCACTTTGATCGCGGTGTTGCCCCGGCGGACTTCGATCCGGATATTACCCAATACAGGTACAGCAGGGGCAAGCGGCAGTTGCACAAACTCCGGGGCTGTCACCGGAATGGGCTGGGCCGCAGGCACTAACAAGCGCCGATTCGGCACTTCGATGCCGCGCTCACGTATCCAACGGTGGACCTGATTAGCGTTAACGCCATTGGCCATCGCAATGCCAGCAACCGATGCTCCCGGCTCAACACATGCCGCAATCACCGCCAGCTTGAATTCCTCCGGGTGATACCGACGGCGCCGACTTGGTTTCTGGATTTCCATCGAAAGTGTCCACCATCGTTTCTAACGGGGACAGGATCTTCGCGGTCTAACGCATCAATTTATATATGAGTTCGCCGGGCGCTTACTATTTATTTGCCAACCGACGAGCCAATCGGATGAAAGTGCTGGTACATGATGGGCACCGTGCACGCCCGGCGTCTTCGGTCTCGAGCGCCACATACGTGGAAAATGGATTTGCGGACAATTCGAAAAGCTAATCTAGGTGCCGGTAACGGCGCACGTCAACGACAAAGGCATCCCGATAACCGGTTTGCTCGCTCAACTCCTGATTGCCAAATATCAGGATCATCTGCCGCTCTATTGGCAGGAAACCATCTTCGGTCGGGCCGGTCTGGCGATCCCGCAATCCACTCTGGCGCAATGGGTGGGGAAATGCGGTGTGGCACTCCAGCCCCTAGTCGATGCGCTGAAGGATGAGATGCTCGTGCATCGGGTGCTCCACGCCGATGAAACACCGGTCTTCATGCTTGATCCGGGGGCCGACAAGACACATCGTGCCTATCTCTGGTCATACAGCATCGGTGCCTTTGAGCCAACTAAAGCAGTCATCTATGGCTTTGCTGAAAGTCGTGCCTGCAGGCATGCCCAGGAATTTCTGGGTGACTGGCGTGGCACACTGATTCGCAATGATTGCTCTGGCTACAAGACACTGCTGGCCAATGGCCTAACAGAAGCTGGCTGCATGGCGCACGCCCGACGCAAGTTCTTTTATCTGCACAGCCAAAAGCAGCGCCTGAGACGCTGGGTGGCGCTGACCCATTACCTCCATTACCTGTCCGATGGCTAAGTGCCGATCGACAATAACAGGATCGAGAATCAGATCCGGGCTATCGTGATCGGCCGCAAGAATTGGATATTTGCCGGCAGCTTGCGCGCCGGCAAACGCGCCGCCGCTATCATGAGTCTGATTCAGTCCGCCAAGTTCAATGGCCATGAGCCGATGCCTTACCTGAAGGATTTCCTGACTCGCCAGCCGACTCGACCGGCAAGCCGCGTCAGCGAACTGCTGCCGCATCGCTGGCAGCCTCAAGTCACCGACTGACTTAAAAATCAGCCTAGATTCGCCGGGTGCATATGGTTTATCAACGGAAATAGCATCCTTGTCATGATATGCCATGTTGAGGCTTGTGTTAGAATCCTTCTCGGCGGGTCTCCCCGCATTGCAGGGTGGTGAACTTGGTCAGGTCCGGAAGGAAGCAGCCACAGCTATTTGCTGCAAGTGCCGGGGGTTAGGCTCGCCACTTTCATTTTTTCGATTGGTGCGTAGCGCATGAGTTATCAGGTTCTTGCGCGCAAGTGGCGGCCGCGCAATTTTTCTACGCTGGTTGGGCAGGAGCATGTGGTTCGTGCTTTGACGCACGCGCTTTCTGAGCAGCGTTTGCACCACGCCTATCTGTTCACTGGTACTCGAGGCGTTGGCAAAACGACAATCGCTCGAATTCTCGCAAAATCGTTGAATTGTGAAGTGGGTATTACCGCAAACCCTTGTGGGGTATGTGCTGCCTGCCACGAGATTGATAGTGGTCGTTTTGTGGATTTGCTCGAGGTAGATGCGGCAACCAACACGCGTGTCGACGAGATGCGTCAATTGCTCGAAAATGCAGTGTATGCACCAACACGTGGGCGCTTCAAGGTCTACGTGATCGATGAAGTCCACATGCTTTCCAATTCAGCATTCAACGCTATGCTTAAGACGCTTGAGGAGCCTCCGGAGCATGTCAAATTTATACTTGCAACAACTGACCCTCAGAAAATTCCGGTAACGGTTCTGTCCAGGTGTTTGCAATTTAATTTGAAACAGATGCCCGCATTGGCGATTACAGGGCATCTCGGCCATATTTTGCAGGCGGAAGGTATTCCGTTCGATATGCCAGCGCTTGGGCTTGTTGCGCGTTCGGCTTCTGGGAGTATGCGTGATGCCCTCTCGTTGCTTGATCAGGCTATCGCCCATGGCGCAGGGCGGGTTGAAGAGTCCTTGGTTAGAAGCATGCTGGGGACAGTGGATCATGATTATATTTTTGCAATTCTTGATGCGCTGAAGGACCGCGACGCATCGCCATTGCTGCAAGTGGCTGCGGATATAGGTATGCGTAGTCTGTCGTTTTCTGCTGCATTGCAGGAACTTGGGGCTTTGTTGGTTAGGTTGCAGGTCGCACAATGTGTGCCTTCTATTGACGATGAGGAGTCAGACAGGGATCGATTGCTGGGGCTTGCAGCAGAGTTTTCACAAGAGTTTGTCCAGTTAGCCTACCAAATCGTGAATAATGGCCGCGCTGAATTATCTGTCGCACCGGATGAGTATTCAGGCTTTGTTATGACCTTGCTGCGGCTGCATACTTTTGCTCCTAGTAAAGTTTCTGATTTGCTCGAAACGGCAGTTGTTCGCAGCAAATCGACTGTTCGCCAGCGGGCGGCTCCGATAGCTGCAGCACCGTTACCTGAAATATCTCCATCTGTTGGAGTGGTGCAAATATCAGGGGCTGCATCTACGTCTTCTGAGTCAGACTGGCATAAAATTGTTACTTCGCTGCCTTTGTCTGGGATGGCGAAGGAGCTTGCACAGAATTGCGAACTCCGGCAGTTGGATGAGCAAATTTGCTTGCTTCGGCTGCCCCCGGCTCTTGCACATTTGCAAATGAAGCCTGGGCCAGATCGGTTGCAGCATGCTTTGAGCGAACATTTTTGCCGGCCATTGTTGGTGCGAATCGAACTTGCACTTAACGAGTCTCACACGCCAGCGGAGAGCATAGGGCGTCAACGTCAGGAGAGGCAGGAAAAAGCGACGGCCTCGATTGCGCAAGATGAATTTGTGCGCGATGCAATTGAGTCCCTAAATGCTTCGGTAGTACAGTCGTCAATTAAACCTATTGTCTAATGGAGATACGAATATGATGAAGGGTGGCTTGGCTGGCCTGATGAAGCAGGCGCAGGCGATGCAGGAAAATATGAAAAAGGCTCAGGACCAGTTGGCCCAAATTGAGGTTGAGGGTCTGGCTGGCGCGGGAATGGTAAAGGTAGTTATGAATTGTGCGCACGAAGTGCGCAGGGTCAGCATTGATCCGTCAGTTATGGATGACCGGGAAATGCTTGAGGATCTTATTGCCGCGGCACTGAATGACGCGGTTCGGCGAGGCCAGGTGTTGAGCCAAGAGAAAATGTCTGGATTTACATCCGGCCTTAACCTGCCTCCAGGTTTTAAGCTTCCCTTTTGATTTGTGACGCCATCAGGGCTTGAATCGCTAATCGAGGCATTGCGTTGCCTGCCTGGTATTGGGCCGAAATCAGCGCAGCGCATGGCTTACCACCTGTTGCAGCGCGACCGGATTGGGGCGAAGCGTTTGGGTGAGGCAATCGTGCATTCCTTGGAGGTTATTCGGCATTGCCAGCACTGCAACACGTTTTCCGAGTTGGATGTATGTGAGCTTTGCAGTTCTGCGCGTCGAGACCAGACTCTTCTTTGTGTAGTCGAGACCCCTGTGGATCTGAATATGATGGAGCAGACGCTTAGTTTTCGTGGACTCTATTACGTTCTGATGGGCAAGATATCTCCACTGGATGGTGTTGGGCCTAAAGAGCTTAGTCTGGATAGATTGATGGCTCGAGCGGTCGATGGCGTTGTTAAAGAGGTTATTCTTGCCACCAATTACACAAACGAGGGTGAGGCGACGGCGCACTATATTGCGGCTATGCTTCGATCCAAAGGGGTTAGCGTTACAAGAATCTCCCGCGGTGTGCCGGTCGGTGGCGAACTCGAATATGTAGATAGTGGCACTCTGGCCCAGGCGTTACGCGAACGTAGGCTTTGTGGTGACTGATAACGGCTTTTATCGAGGCGCCCAATATCGTATAATTTAGCGTTTAATTTTTATCCCATCTAATTCCGTTAGGGGTCAGCGTAATGAGCAATCAAGGAAAAATGGACTGCGGACGGCGGCGTCTGGTCGTTGCTACCGCAGCCGTGGGCGGGGCGGGCGCGGTTGCCGCTCTCGTGCCGTTCGTCTCCAGCTTGCTTCCATCCGAACGCGCCAAAGCTGCAGGCGCTCCGGTCGAAGTGGATTTCAGCAAGCTCGAACCGGGTCAGATGATGACCGTCGAGTGGCGCGGCAAGCCGGTTTGGATCATCAACCGTACCAAGGAGATGCTGGATACCCTGCCCAAGTTGGCTGATGCGGTAGCTGATCCGAAGTCCGAGAAGGCTAGCCAGCAACCAACTTATGCTCAGAATGACACTCGCTCGATCAAGCCGGCAATCATGGTTGTTGTGGGTATTTGTACACACCTTGGGTGTTCTCCTGGTCAGAAATTCAAGGCCGGCACCGAAGAGGGGATGCCTGCTGGTTGGTTGGGGGGCTTCCTGTGCCCATGTCACGGGTCGACCTTCGACTTCGCCGGTCGCGTTTTCAAGTCGAAGCCTGCCCCGACCAACCTCGAAGTGCCGCCGCACGTGTATCTCGCAGATACCCGTATCCTGATCGGCGAAGACAAGAAGGGAGCATAAGAAATGGCTGCTGGCAATTTCGAGAAATACAAATCTGACGGCTCGCTGGCCGGTAACGCTCTGGAATGGGTTGACGCACGTTTCCCGGCGACTTCGATGTGGAAGGGGCACCTTTCCGAGTACTATGCCCCGAAAAACTTCAATTTCTGGTACTTCTTTGGTTCTCTGGCGCTACTGGTGCTGGTCATCCAGATCGTTACCGGTATATTTTTGGTAATGCATTACAAGCCCGATGCTGCGCTCAACGCCAATGGCGTGCCGATTGCATTTGCTTCGGTCGAATACATCATGCGAGACGTCTCTGGTGGCTGGCTGATTCGCTACATGCACTCCACCGGCGCTTCAGCCTTCTTTATCGTGGTTTATATGCACATGTTCCGTGGACTGCTCTACGGTTCGTATCGCAAGCCGCGTGAGTTAACCTGGCTGTTTGGCGTCGGTATTTTCCTGTGCCTGATGGGCGAAGCTTTCTTCGGTTACCTTTTGCCATGGGGGCAGATGTCGTACTGGGGAGCTCAGGTGATTGTTAACCTCTTCTCGGCGATTCCAGTGATCGGGCCGGATCTTTCGTTGATCATCCGCGGCGATTTCGTGGTTGGTGATGCGACGCTTAACCGCTTCTTCTCCTTCCACGTTATTGCCTTCCCGCTCGTACTCATCGGTCTGGTTGCCGCTCACGTATTGGCTCTGCACGAAACCGGTTCGAATAACCCGGACGGTGTTGAGATCAAAGCCAACTTGGGTGCCAACGGGCATCCGGTTGATGGCATCCCGTTCCACCCGTACTACACGGTCAAGGACATCGTCGGTGTCGTGGTCTTCCTGATGGTTTTCTCGGCTGTGATGTTCTGGGCGCCGGAGGGTGGCGGTTACTTCCTCGAAACGCCGAACTTCTATCCGGCTGACCCCCTGAAGACCCCGCCGCACATTTCGCCGGTCTGGTACTTCACGCCGTTCTACTCGATTCTGCGCGCTGTGACCTATCCGCTGTTTGGCCTCGATGCCAAGTTCTGGGGTGTGGTTGCGATGGGTGCTTCGGTCGTGATCTTCGCCTTCCTGCCGTGGCTGGATCGTAGCCCCGTCAAATCGATCCGCTACCGCGGCCCGATTTACAAAACGCTGCTGACCATTTTTGTGATTGTGTTCTTCGTTCTCGGTTACTTGGGTACGCTGTCCCCATCTCCTATGGGCGAACTGGTATCGCAGATTTGTTCGGTGTTCTACTTCGGATTCTTCCTCGGCATGCCTTGGTGGTCACGGATGGACAAGTTCAGCCCGGTTCCCGACCGTGTGACGTTCAAGTGAGAGGATGCCTAAAATGAAAAAATTCCTTATCGCCTTGCTCTTCGCGCCGATCATGGCATTTGCCAACAGCGGTTCCGCTCATATCGACAAGTGGCCGGGTTCTGTCAGCGATAAAGCTGCATTGCAGAATGGTGCAAAGCTGTTCGTCAATTACTGCATGAACTGCCACGGCGCTTCCTACCTGCGCTACAAGAACCTGCTGGATCTCGGTCTGACCGAACAGCAGGTCAAGGAAAACCTGATGTTCACTTCCGACAAAATCGGCGAGTTGATGCGGGTTGCGGCACGCTCCGATGAGCAAAAACTGTGGTTTGGTGCAACGCCACCGGATCTGACCATTGTTGCTCGTGCCCGTGGCGAAGCTGGTAATGCCGGAGGCGGTGCCGACTGGATTTACACCTACCTGCGTTCTTTCTACCGTGACGCGAACCGTCCAACTGGCTGGAACAATCTGGTGTTTGAAAACGTCGGCATGCCGCACGTCCTGTACGGTCTGCAAGGCCAGCAAGTGCTGAATCACGAAACGCACAAGCTGGAACTGGCTGTTCCGGGCACCATGCCTCCAGCTGAATTCGACAAGTCGGTCTCTGACCTCGTTGGCTTCATGGTCTGGATGGCTGAGCCGCAACAGGAGTTCCGCCGGACTCTGGGCTGGTTTGTCCTTGCCTTCCTGGCTGTTCTCTTTGCGGTCGCTTATGCGCTCAAGAAGGAATACTGGAAAGACATTCACTGATCCTTTTTGGATCCGATAACGGCATCGCGGGTTTGGCTTTGGCCTGCCCCCGATGCCGAATCTCATTTTGAAGGTTGTCACAAATGATGAACCTCTACTCGGGTACTACTTGCCCCTTTAGTCATCGCTGCCGTATTGTCCTGTTCGAAAAGGGCATGGATTTTCAGGTTATTGACGTGGACATGTTCAACAAGCCTGAAGAAATGGCTGCGATCAATCCGCATAATCGCGTGCCGGTGTTAGTCGAGCGAGATCTGGTCTTGTTCGAGCCTAACATTATCAATGAGTACATTGATGAGCGTTTTCCGCATCCTCAATTGATGCCAGCCGATCCGATCATGCGTGCTCGTGCTCGCCAATTGTTGGTGGGCATGGAACGAGAGATTTTTTCGTTCATGGAAGTGATTGAAAAGAATGGAAAGACGGCTGATAAAGCTCGTCAGGAAATCCGCGCCCGTCTTACGGAAATTGTCCCTATCTTCAATAAGCAAAAATTCATGCTCGGTGATGAATTTTCCATGCTCGATGTCGCTATTGCGCCACTTCTTTGGCGCTTAGATCACTACGGTATTGATCTGGGTAAGGCTGCCGCCCCTTTGATGAAATATGCAGAGAGAATATTCAGCCGTCAAGGCTTTATAGATGCGCTCACGCCATCTGAAAAGGCGATGCGCAAGTAAGCATGCAGCTACCGTCTACGAAGCCTTACCTGCTTCGCGCCATCTGGGAGTGGTGTTGCGATAATGGTTTTACGCCGCACATCGCCGTTGAAGTCGATGAACGGACTCGCGTGCCTCGTGAGTTTGTCCGTGATGGCCAGATTGTTTTAAATCTTGGCCCAACGGCTACCAGCAAGCTTCAGATAGGTAACGATTTTATCGATTTTCAGGCTCGATTCAGTGGCGTTGCCAGGGATTTGTCCGTACCTGTCGGACGGATTTCGGCGATATATGCACGCGAAAATGGCGCTGGAATGGCGTTCGAAATTGATGCTGAGGATGACGGAGGTGGGGTCAATTTTGTCGATGCTTGCGAGGTCGAATCTCCTTCGGAAGAACCTCAACCCGAGCCACCACGCCCAGAAGGAGGGCGTCCCAAGCTGCAACGCATCAAATAGGGACGGTTGCTTCGTCTGTTGCACCAAAAAAGGGAAAATCCGTTACCGGGTTTTCCCTTTTTATTTGCAAGTCCATGATTTTAATAGGTGGCACAGCTGTTGCTGATGGCATTTCGGAAGGAAAATCATGAAAACTGAAGTTAAATCTACCTGTTGCTACTGCGGCGTTGGCTGTGGCTTGCTCATCGAGTCGGAAAGTGGTGTGGTCACAGGATTGCGTGGTGACCCAGAACACCCTGCTAATCGAGGGCGCCTCTGCACCAAGGGGGCCACGCTGAATCAGACTGCAAACCCTACTTACCGATTGCAATTTCCAGAAAGACGCACGGTACGTGGCCTGTCTGGACAGCGACAGAGCTGGGGGGCGGCGCTTGACGAAGCTGCGCAGCGCTTTGCAAATACCATTCGTCAATACGGGCCGGATTCCGTTGCCTTCTATATTTCAGGACAGTTAATGACTGAAGACTATTACGTCTTCAATAAACTGGCTAAAGGCCTGATCGGCACAAATAATGTAGATACTAATTCCCGCCTTTGTATGTCTTCAGCGGTTGCAGGCTATAAGCAAACCCTCGGCGCGGATGCGCCACCATGTAGTTACGCCGATATTCTTCAGGCAAAGGTAATGTTTATTACTGGAGCCAACCCCGCAGTCGCTCATCCGATTATTTTTCGCTATATAGAAGATGCCAAGGCGGCAAATCCGAATCTAAAGATCATTGTTGCAGACCCCCGTCGCTCGGAGAGTGCGGAGATTGCAGATCTGCATCTACCGATCAAGCCAGGCACCGACATCGCGTTGTTTAACGGAATGCTGCATGTATTGATCAGCGAAGGCTTTGTGGATCAGGCCTATGTCGCGGCACACACCACGGGTTTTGATGCCTTGGCAGATATTGTCAAAGAATACTCGCCAGACAAGGTGTCCATGCTCTGCGGTGTTCCTGCCGAAGACATTATCCAAGCTGCTCGCTGGTTTGGTGCCAGCGACGCCTCATTGTCGCTCTACTGCCAAGGGTTGAATCAGTCAGCTCATGGCACTCACAACAATGCGGGAGTAATTCATTTACATCTCGCTACCGGGCAGATTGGCAAGCCAGGGGCCGGACCATTTTCGCTGACCGGTCAGCCGAACGCCATGGGCGGACGTGAAGTGGGAGGGCTGTCGAATCTCTTGTCGGCCCACCGCGATATGGCGAATCCCGAGCACCGTGCCGAAATTGCGCGTTTCTGGGGAGTCCCTTTTGTACCCGCGACACCCGGTAAATCTGCAGTTGACCTCTTTAAGGCACTGAAGACCGGAGAAATCAAGGCGGTTTGGATTGCTTGTACCAATCCGGCCCAATCCCTCCCCAATCAAGCTGCTGTGCGCGAAGCGTTGCAGGCGGCCGAGTACGTTGTGTTGCAGGAAACTTATGGCAACACTGATACGGCCGATTATGCCGACTTGCTTTTGCCTGCCAGTGGATGGGGGGAGAAATACGGCACAGTCACTAATTCCGAGCGTTGCATTTCGCGGGTGATGCCAGCTGTTCAGGCGCCAGGAGAGGCGCGTCACGACTGGGAAATTGTGGTCGATTTTGCCCGACGTCTAGGCAAAGAACTGGGACACGCGTCAGCTGAAAAGCTTTTCCCTTATGCGAATGCCGAAGAGATATTCAACGAGCATCGCGAAACCACGCGTGGCCGCGATCTCGATATCACCGGCTTGTCTTATGCCCTGCTTGAGGCACAAGGTCCGCAGCAGTGGCCCTATCCGGAAGGCGCTAGCGCCGGAAAGGTTCGTCTCTACGAAGATGGACGCTTCCCAACGCCGGATGGCAAGGCGCGTTTCGTCGCCATCCAGCACCAGGCATTGGCGGATGCCACTACACCCGAGTTGCCCATTAGTCTCTTGTCAGGCCGCATGCGTGATCACTGGCATGGGATGAGCCGCACCGGTACCGTACCTCGCTTGTTCAATCTGGAAGATGAGCCTTTGCTCGCGATGCATCCATGTGACATGAGACATCGTGAGCTGGAGTCAGGTGATCTCGTCAAAGTGACCAATGGCCGCGGTGAGATGGTGACGCGAATCATTGAGCGGCCCGGTCTGGTCAAAGGGCGCGCCTGGATGCCCATGCACTGGGGAAGTCAGTTCATGAACACGCCAGGGGCCAACGCGCTGGCATGTGATGCCACTGATCCGTATTCAAAGCAGCCCGAATTGAAACATGCCGCAGTACAGATCACTAAAGCCAATCTGACGTATCCGCTGGCCGTGCTCAGACGCTGTGCGGATCAGTCGGAGGCGCTGGAGCTTATGCAGCGTGCGCGAGCTTCCCTCAAGGCATTTCCCTATGCCACGGTGGGTCTGTACGGTCGGAAGACGCCATTGGTTGTTTTTCGGGCGGCAAGCGAATCGGCAATTGCCGAGAGCGAAATCGCAGAAATCGACCGTCTCTTCGGCCTGGATACCACTGATGGTGCGATTGTTTACGTGGATGCCACTCGAAAAGTGAGCAAAAAAGCCATTGCTCAGGAAGGGCGGCTCCTTGGAGTGCGCCTTGCCGGTGAAACCTTGGCGCAGGCGTGGTTGAAGCAGGCAATGGCCGAGGATGAACTCGATGCCAGTCTGATTCGCTTCGCTTTGGCGCCTTCTGCCAAGCCGCCGGTGACCATGATCGCTCGCAACATCATCTGCAAATGCGCCGATATTAGCGACGTGCAGATTGGCCATGAGCTGGAGAGTGGGGCAGACTTGCCTAAACTACAGGATAAATTAAAGTGCGGCACCTTCTGCGGCTCATGCGTTCCGGATATCAAGCGCATGGTCGCAGAACATGAAAAGAAAATCGCAGCAGCAGTCTGATTGCGACCGGAGGAGACCACATGAGTTATGCGCAATACATCAAAGAGATCGGCCGAGGGGCCGAGGGGTCGCGTGACCTGAGCGGTGATGACGCAAAGCAGCTCTATGCTGCAATGCTGGACGGCGGTGTGCCCGATCTGGAAATGGGTGCCATCATTCTTGGCTTGCGCGTCAAGGGTGAGTCACTGGATGAAATGCTGGGCTTTCTGGAGGCCGCTGACGAGCGGACGCACAAATTAGAAATGCCGCACGGGCGCGTCCGCCCGGTCGTTTTGCCGACCTACAATGGCTCACGCAAGGAACCCAACCTGACCCCATTGCTGGCCTTGCTCCTGCAGCGGTTTGGCGTGCCGGTCGTTGTTCATGGCCTGATTGAAGGATTCGGGCGGGTGACGACAGCCCATATTTTCCGTGAGCTCGGGATCATGCCGACGGCTTCCATGACGCAAGGACAGATCGCGATTGATGAAAAAGGGCTGGCATTTTTGCCGCTTAGCGCCCTTTGCCCTGGCATCCATAACCTGCTGGCACTGCGCAGCCGGATGGGCGTTCGCAACAGCGCCCATAGTTTGGTCAAGATGATCAATCCGTTTCGGGGGGATTCGGTTGTGGTTGCACCCGCGACTCACCCGGACTTTATCGAACTGATGCGTGAGACGCTGATGGCCAACGGTCAGCGTGCGTTGCTATTGCGCGGCACGGAAGGCGAACCATTCGCCAACCCAAAGCGTCGTCCACGACTTGAATTCATCCATGATGGTGCCTCGGATGTTCTGTTCGAAGCCGAGCATGAAAGTCTGCGTGCCCTGCCAAACCTGCCCGAAGCCAGTGATGCCGTCAGCACCGCCAAATGGATCCGGCGCATTCTCGACAAGCAGGTTCCCTTGCCCAAGCCCTTGGCCAATCAGTTGGCCTGCCTTCTTTTTGCAAGTGGCTATGCCGAAGACTTTAACCAGGCAAAGGCCATTGTCGCTGTCGAAGCGACAGGTTTGCTGATGGGCGGCAATTGATCTGAATCTGCACCGCACTGGCTTTTAGAGCACTGAGTTGGTGCGCCGTTGCTACGGTCAACCGGGAAAAACCGCAAAAAATCAGATGTTTGCCGACCTGGCACGCTGATTGCAAGAGATTCACTGAAGCAGCGAATCAGCAGCCAACGACGGCAGCTCGATGGCAATGATGTCATGCGCTGACACACTTTTGCACCTCAAGGTGCGCGCAACGTTGGAGCCCCAAATGAGCAAACCCCGTCTCGTCCTGATCGGCAATGGCATGGCCGGTGTCCGCACCGTCGAAGAGTTGTTGAAGATCAAGCCTGATCATTACGACATTACGATTTTCGGTGCCGAACCGCACCCGAACTACAACCGTATTCTGCTTTCTCCGGTGCTTGCCGGCGAAATGACCATTCAGGAAATCGTCCTGAACGAGCTGGACTGGTACAAGGAAAAAGGCATCAAGCTGCATACCGGCAAGCAAATTGCCAAGATCGACCGTACCAATCGGAAGGTCATCGCGGAAGATGGCACGGAGGAAGAATACGACCGCTTGCTCATTGCTACCGGCTCAACCCCGTTCATGCTGCCGATCCCCGGCAATGATCTGCCTGGCGTCATCGGTTATCGCGATATCAAGGATACCGACGAGATGATCGAGGCCGCCCGCCTGCACAAGCATGCGGTGGTCATCGGCGGCGGCCTGCTCGGTCTGGAAGCGGCCAACGGCCTCAAGCTGCGGGGCATGGATGTCACTGTGGTGCATATCGGTCCGTGGCTGCTCGAGCGTCAGCTCGATGAAGTTGCTGCTCGAATGCTGCAGAAGTCACTGGAAGACAAAGGCCTCAAGTTCCTGTTGCAGAAGCAGACCGAGGCATTGATTCAAGGCGAATCCGGCCGCGTTGCCGCGATTCGCTTCAAGGACGGCATGCAAATTCCGGCGGACCTCGTTGTCATGGCCGCCGGTATCCGCCCGAACTACGCGCTGGCTGAAGCGTCAGGCATCTATTGCAATCGCGGTGTCGTGGTCAATGACACCATGCAGACCTACGACCCGAAGGTTTACGCTGTCGGCGAATGCGTCACCCATCGTGGTACGGTCTACGGTCTGGTTGCGCCGCTGTTCGAGCAGGCCAAGGTTGCTGCCAACCATCTGGCCGGTTACGGCATTGGTCGCTATACCGGTTCCGTAACATCCACCAAGCTGAAAGTCACTGGCATTGATCTGTTCTCTGCCGGCAATTACATGGGCGGTGAAGATACTGAAGAAATCATCCTCAACGATCCCTACGGTGGCGTGTACAAGAAGCTGGTCATCAAGGACAACAAGCTGGTTGGCGGTGTCATGTACGGCGACACGGCCGATGGCCCTTGGTACTTCCAGCTGCTCAAGGATGGCCGCGACATTCATGACATCCGCGATCAATTGATCTTTGGTCAGTCACTGGTTGGTGACGTTGGCCATGCCGGTAACAACAAGGCTGCATCAATGGCCGACAGCGCCGAGGTCTGCGGCTGTAACGGCATCACCAAGGGTGTCATCGTCCAGGCTATCAAGGCCAAGGGTCTCTTCACGTTGGACGAGGTCAAGAAGCACACCAAGGCAGCATCGTCCTGTGGTTCCTGTGCCGGCCTCGTTGAGCAGATTCTCGCCTCGACCATTGGCGGCGCCTACACCCCGGCAGCGTCAGACAAGAAGCCGGTCTGCGGCTGCACCGAGCAGTCGCACAAGGCGGTCCGTGACGCCATCCTGAATCAGCACCTGACCAACAAGGAAGCCGTCTTCAAAGCCCTTGAGTGGAAAACGCCGAACGGTTGCGACAAGTGTCGCCCGGCGGTGAACTACTACCTGATTTCGACCTGGCCGCATGAAGCCAAAGATGATCCGCAATCGCGCTTCATCAACGAGCGTTCACACGCCAACATCCAGAAAGATGGCACTTACTCCGTCGTGCCGCGCATGTGGGGTGGTCTGACCACGCCGAACGAATTGCGCGCCATTGCTGATGCCGCCGAGAAGTACAACGTGCCGACCGTCAAGGTGACTGGCGGTCAGCGTATCGACCTGCTCGGCGTCAAGAAAGAAGATCTCCCGGCGATGTGGGCCGACCTCAACGCCGCAGGCATGGTTTCCGGCCACGCCTACGGCAAGTCGATTCGTACTGTTAAGACCTGCGTCGGTGCCGAGCATTGCCGCTTTGGTACGCAGCTGGCCATGTCCATGGGTGTCAAGCTGGAAAAGATGCTGTTCGACATGTATGCCCCGCACAAGGTCAAGCTCGCTGTTTCCGGCTGCCCGCGCAACTGTGCCGAAGCCGGCATCAAGGACGTCGGCATCATCGGTGTCGATTCCGGCTACGAGATCTATATCGCCGGCAACGGTGGCATCAAGACCGAAGTCGCGCAGTTCCTGTGCAAAGTGACCTCAGACGAAGATGTCATGGAGTATTCCGGCGCCTTCCTGCAGTTGTATCGCCTTGAAGGCTGGTATCTGGAGCGTACCTGCCACTACCTCGAACGCGTCGGCATGGACTACATCAAGGGCAAGATTCTTGAGGATGAAGAAGGTCGCAAGGCGCTCTACGCCGCGTTGCTTGACTCGCTGAAGGACGCCAAGGATCCGTGGGCGACCTCGCGTGAGCCGGAGGCCATCAAGCAGTTCATCCCCATCATGGTCGAAGCCTGAGCATTCAGAAAAAAGGACAAAAAATGAGTAACTGGAAACTGATTTGCCCGTTGAACGACATTCCGCAACTGGGCTCTCGAGTGGTCAAACCAGCTAATGGCGGCGATATCGCCATCTTTCGCACCTCGGATGACGAAGTATTTGCCATTCACGACAAGTGCCCGCACAAAAACGGGCCGTTGTCACAAGGCATCGTCCATGGCAAGCGCGTGACCTGTCCGTTGCATGGCTGGAACATTGGCCTGGAGGATGGTCATGTGGTGGCGCCGGATGTTGGCTCCTGCACCAAATTCGAAGTGAAGGTCGAAGACGGCAGTGTTTTTCTCGCCGTTTAAAAAAAACGACCCATACAAATTTTTAATTAAGGGGAAATAGCATGGCCTACCTAGCTCCAGCTGAGTTTGTAACGAAGATGATTGATGCAGGCGAATCAAAAGTCTTCATGTCCAACCGTGACACACTGATCCGCGCCTACATGGCAGGTGCCATCCTGGCACTGGCTGCAGCATTCGCCGTCACCATCAATGTGCAGACCGGCCAGCCGCTGGCCGGTGCTGTCCTTTTTCCGGTGGGTTTCTGCATGCTGTATCTGCTTGGATTCGACTTGCTGACCGGTGTTTTTACACTGGCGCCGCTGGCTCTGATCGACAAGCGTCCGGGTGTCACACTCGGTGGTGTGCTGCGCAACTGGGGGCTGGTTTTCGTCGGCAATTTTGCCGGTGCATTCACGGTAGCGGTGATGATGGCTGTCATCTTCACCTTCGGTTTTGATACCCCGCCCAACAAGGTTGGCGAGGCCATTGGCCACATTGGTGAAGGTCGTACAGTGGGTTACGCTGCCCACGGTGCTGCCGGCATGCTGACCCTGTTCATTCGCGGTGTGCTCTGCAACTGGATGGTGTCCACTGGTGTTGTCGGTGCCATGGTCTCCACCAGCGTGACCGGAAAAGTGGTCGCGATGTGGATGCCGATCATGCTCTTCTTCTACATGGGCTTCGAGCACTCCATCGTGAACATGTTCCTCTTCCCATCGGGCCTGATGCTGGGTGGCAACTTCTCGATCTACGACTACCTGATCTGGAACGAGATTCCGACAGTGCTTGGCAATCTGGTCGGTGGTTTGGCCTTCGTTGGTCTGACCCTGTACTCCACCCACGTTCGCACCGCACCGAAGCGCGTCGCCGCTTGATCTCTACGGTGTAAATTGAAAGCCTCTGGCCTTGATGGCAGGGGCTTTTTTCATTGGATGGTGCTGATCTGCAATGACGCAACAACTCAGAGTTTCCGCCGGGCAATATTCGGACAAAGGCCGCAAGGAAGCCAATCAAGACTTTCACGGCATCTGCATTCCCAGAGAGCCGCAACTCAGCGGCAAGGGCATCGCCATTGCGCTGGCCGATGGCATCAGCAGCAGCGCGGTCAGCCAGGAGGCAGCCCAGGCTGCCGTGCTGGCTCTGCTTGAGGATTACTATTGCACATCCGATGCTTGGTCCGTTAAAACATCGGCCGAGCATGTGCTCGTCGCCACCAATTCATGGCTGCATTCGCAGACCCAGCAAAGCCAGCATCGCTATGATCGCGAGCGTGGTTATGTGTGTACCTTTAGCGGGATGGTCATCAAATCGACCACCGCGCATCTCTTCCATGTCGGCGATGCCCGCATCTATCGCCTGAAGGGCGGGGCGCTCGAACAGCTCACGGAGGACCACCGGGTTCGGGTTTCTTCGGTACAGAGCTATCTGGCGCGCGCCATGGGCATGGACCGCAAGCTTGAAGTGGACTATCTGCCCATTCCGCTCACCATTGGCGACGTCTTTCTGCTGGCGACCGACGGTGTCTACGAATTTACAGACGGGGCCTTCGTTTCAGAAGCCGTCAATCGCTGCACTGACCAGCTCGACCAGGCGGCTCGGGAGATCGTTGACGAAGCTTATCGTCGGGGCAGTGGCGACAACCTGACGGCACAGATCATCCGTATCGACGAACTGCCCAGCCCGGAGTCCAACGAAATGTACCGGCAGCTCTCGGAGCTGCCTTTTCCGCCGCCGCTCGATGCCCGGATGACCTTCGACGGCTATCAGATCGTGCGCGAAATAAAGGGTAGTGCACGCAGCCATATTTATCTCGCCGTGGATGGCGACAGTGGTGAGCGTGTCGTCATCAAAACACCATCGGTGGATCAGGCCGACAACACCGCCTTTCTTGAACGCTTCCTGATGGAGGAGTGGATCGCCAAGCGCATCAATAGCCCGCATGTCCTCAAGCCGTGCTCGCAAACGCGCAAGCGAAATTTCATTTACGTGGTGACCGAATACATCGAGGGCCAGACGCTGGCTCAATGGATGATTGATAACCCGAAGCCCGACCTGCCTGCCGTACGCGGCATCATCGAACAGATCGCCAAGGGCCTGCAGGCTTTTCACCGCCTCGAAATGGTGCATCAGGACTTAAAACCGGACAACATCATGATCGACGGTACCGGCACCGTGAAGATTCTCGATTTCGGCGCCACCCGCGTCGCCGGCATCATGGAAATCGCCACGCCCATCGAGCAGATCAACCTGCTCGGCTCGGCCGCCTATGCTGCGCCGGAATACTTTCTCGGCGAAAACGGCTCGTCACGTTCCGATATTTTCTCGCTCGGCGTCATCGCCTACCAGATGCTCTCGGGCAAATTGCCCTATGGCGCCGAGGTCGCCCGGGCGCGCACCAAGGCGGCTCAGAAAAAACTCACCTACAAAACGGTGCTGAACGAAGAGCGCGAGATTCCGGCCTGGGTCGACGATGCCATCCGAAAAGCCGTCGAACCGAATCCTTTCGAACGTTACGAAGAATTATCGGAGTTCGTCTATGACCTCCATCACCCGAACAACGAGTTTTTGAACAAAACCCGCCCACCGCTCATTGAGCGCAACCCGGTGATCTTCTGGAAGAGCGTTTCGTTTGTATTGATGTTGGTGGTGATTGCGTTGAGCGTCGCGCGCTTCCGATGAGGTGCCGGAGAGGCTTTCTCCGGGGCAAAAGTTGATTGCTGCGGTCAACCGGAAAAAATGGCGAAAAATGAAAAATCATGCGCCTTCTGAGTATTGGCCACTCATGCGTGCCGCCTGATTTATTGGGAAGACGTATCTGTTGTTCAGCCAATTTCACCAAGCGCATCCCAAAATGCTGCGCCGCAATATAGCTAGCGCCCTTTTTTGGTGCAACGCTTTGTGCTTGCTTAATTGATAGTGCTTATAAATCAATCGGTTGTGTTTCTGGCGCATAGCTTGCTATGTAAGGTCATCACAGCGATTTTCCGCCAATGAGGGTGGGCAGATGGCGACGACGCCATGCGCTGAAGTTAGCAATCCTCTTAAACGACCGTTCCCACGGTTTACCGGAAAGAAACTAAAAATGGACAAGAAATCATTTTTGCAGGCGGGTCATACGCCAACGCTGCTCGCGGCTTTTCTCTACTTCGATCTCGCCTTCATGGTCTGGGTTCTGCTCGGCCCCCTGGGCATCAGCATTGCCAAGGAACTGGGGCTGTCTCATGCCGAAAAGGGCATGATGGTCGCCACGCCGGTGCTGGCTGGTGCGCTGCTGCGCATTGTCATGGGCATCCTGGTTGATCGCCTATCGCCGAAAAAAGCGGCAATCATCGGTCAGGTCGTTGTCATCGCTGCCATGACTTACGCCTGGCAGGTCGGTGTGCATTCCTACGCTGAAGTGCTGATCCTCGGCCTCTTCCTCGGTGTTGCAGGCGCTTCCTTTGCTGCCGCGCTGCCGTTGGCCTCACGCTGGTATCCGGCCGAGCATCAGGGCACAGCGATGGGTATTGCCGGTGCCGGAAACTCGGGCACAGCGCTCGCCGCCTTGTTTGCGCCGGGTCTGGCTGCCGCTTTCGGCTGGGTCAATGTGTTCGGTATCGTGCTGATTCCGCTGATCATTGTCCTGATTGCCTTCATCTTCATGGCCAAGGATGCGCCGGATGCGCCGCCGCCGAAGACTTTTGCCGAATACATGAAAGTGCTCAAGGATCGTGATGCCTGGTGGTTCATGTTCTTCTACTCGGTGACCTTCGGTGGTTTTGTTGGCCTGGCTTCTTCACTGGTGATCTATTTCAACACCCAGTATGGCCTTGATCCGAAGATGGCAGGTTTCTTCACCGCAGGCTGTGTATTTGCCGGTTCGCTGGTTCGCCCGATCGGCGGCAACGTTGCTGACCGTATCGGCGGTGTCAAGTCGCTGTCCGTGATGTATGTCTTCGCTGCATTCTTCCTTGCGATGGTCAGCTTCGGTCTGCCGGAAGCCTGGATGGCCCTGGCTGCCTTTGTTGGCGCCATGCTGGCCTTGGGGATGGGTAACGGTGCTGTCTTCCAGTTGGTACCGCAGCGCTTCAAGAAGGAAATTGGCGTCATGACTGGCTTGGTCGGCATGGCCGGTGGTGTCGGCGGCTTCTACCTGGCTTCCAGCCTGGGTTACTCCAAGCAATTGACCGGAACCTACCAGTCCGGCTTCCTGATCTTTGCCGCCCTTGCCGTGTTGGCACTGGTTGGCCTGACTGGTGTCAAGACTCGCTGGCGTACGACGTGGGGTGCCAGCCACCTGACGGCTGCCAAGATCTGACGTACAGTTAATCCAGTCAGTTCAGGCGGGTGGCCTTGCAGGCTAACCCGCCTTTTTCATTTGGAATTGCCATGCCCCTGAATATTGATCTCGGCTACGCGTCGCTGACCGGGCCGCGCGAGCGTAATGAAGATTATTGCGGTGTTGCCACGCCCGATGGCCAGGACCTCGAAAACAAGGGGGTGATCGCCGCGGTGGCCGACGGCATCGGCGGCCACAAGGGCGGTCGGGAGGCTTCCGAATATACGGTGCGTGGGCTCCTCTCGGATTATTTCGCTACGCCGGACACCTGGGGTGTGCCACGCGCGATCGAGACAGTGACAACGGCACTCAATCGCTGGGTGATTGCCGAAGGCAGCCGCAACAGCGAACTGGCCGGCATGGCGACCACGCTATCGGTGCTGGTCTTGCGCGGTCGCCGCTTCTATACGGCGCATATTGGCGATAGCCGCATTTATCGCCTGCAAGGTGGCACGTTGCAGCAAATGACGGTCGATCATATCTGGGAGCATCCGGAACTGAATAACGTGCTGTCGCGCGCGATCGGCCTTGATCCGCGCGTGCTGCTCGACTTTTCCGATGGCGAGCTGGCGCTCAATGATCGCTTTCTGCTTGTTTCGGATGGGGTGTGGGGTGTTCTGCCAGATGTGCTGATGACCGAGATATTGCTGGATCATCCGGAGCCGCAGGGCGCTGCGGCCGCGTTGACCAGTCTGGCACTGGCTCACGGTGGTCATGACAATGCAACGGCCGTGGTCGTCGATATCCTTGCGCTGCCATCGGCGAACCTGCGTGACAGTCTCGAGGTGGCGGCCAATCTGCCCCTGCCGCATCGTCTTAAAGTCGGCCATGAGCTTGACGAGATGATTGTCGAAGAAGTGCTGCATGATGCGCGCGAAACGCTGCTCTATCGCGTGCGAAATCCGCGCAACAACCAGCAACTGGTATTGAAAACCCTGCAGCCGGCCATGGAGAGCGACCCGAGTGCCATTGCTGCGCTGCTGATGGAGGAGTGGCGGGCCAGGCGTGTTGTTTCGCCATTTTTCCCGCAGGTGGTCCCCAGCGAGCAGCGCAGTTGTTTGTATTACCTGATGACCTGGCATGCCGGTGCGACACTGCAAGCGCGACTGGATGCAGACCAGCATTTTCCGGTGGGCGAAGTCGTGCGGCTGGGTATTGCCTTGCTCAAGGCGATTGCCGCACTGCATCGACTGGATATCGTGCATCGCGACATCAAGACCGACAATATCCACCTCGGCAACGATGGGGTGCTGCGCGTCCTTGATCTGGGGGTTGCGATCAGTCTGGCCGAACGCAAGCCGGATGATCCGATCGGTCAGGCGGGTACGCCCTCCTATATGGCACCCGAGTTGTTTGACAATCCCGAGCCGCAGCAGGGTTACGATCTGTACGCTGCCGGTGTGACGCTCTATCATCTGCTGACCCGCAAGTATCCCTACGGTGAGATCGAACCCTTCCAGACCCCGAGGTTTGGAGAGCCGGCTCGCCCGACGCGCTGGCGGCCCGAAATTCCCGGCTGGCTGGAGAATATTCTTCTCAAGGCAGTGGCCCGCGAGGCCAAGGATTGTTTCGAGACTGCCGAGGAATTTGTGCTGGCGCTGGAGCGTGGCGCCACTCGGCCAATTGCGGCGCCCAGTCGGCAGCCATTGATCCAGCGCAATCCGCTTCAATTCTGGAAAGGCGTTGCTGCAGTATCCATCGCGGTCAACCTGATTTTATTGCTGAAACTCTTGCGATAGTTGCGGGGAAGGGGGAATCGATTAAGCTGCGCTCCTCCTTCATGCAGACTAGCTGACCTCAATGACTGAATCAAAGGACGCCACGCCGATGCCGGCCAAAATGCCACGCGGCATCTGGATGCTCGGCTTCGTCAGCCTGCTCATGGATATCTCGTCCGAGATGATTCACAGCCTGTTGCCGTTGTTCATGGTGGGTAGCCTTGGCATCAGCGCCCTGATGGTGGGTGTTATCGAAGGCCTCGCCGAGGCGACGGCGCTGATCGTCAAGATTTTTTCCGGGACGCTCAGTGATTACCTTGGCAAGCGCAAAGGTTTGGCGGTGTTTGGTTATGCGCTTGGCGCCTTGACCAAGCCATTCTTTGCGCTGGCCTCGAGTGCCGGACTGATTCTCGCCGCCCGTCTGACCGACCGCGTAGGGAAAGGCATCCGCGGTGCGCCGCGCGACGCGCTGGTGGCCGACATAGCGCCGCCAGAACTGCGTGGCGCGGCCTTTGGCTTGCGCCAGTCGCTCGACACCGTGGGCGCATTTGCCGGTCCGCTGTTGGCGGTAGGTCTGATGTTGCTGTGGCAGGACGATTTTCGGGCAGTCTTCTGGGTGGCGGTGATTCCGGGTCTGCTAGCCGTTGCACTACTAGTATTTGGTGTTCGTGAGCCGGATCATGCTGTGCCGGGCACTCGCCGTAATCCGATCAGCCGGGCCAATCTGTCGCGGCTTTCTGCACCCTATTGGTGGGTGGTAGCGGTTGGTGGATTATTCACCCTGGCTCGTTTCAGTGAAGCCTTTCTCGTCTTGCGGGCGCAGCAGGGGGGCATGGCACTGGCGCTGATTCCTCTGGTCATGGTTGCCATGAACGTTGTCTATTCGCTGTCAGCCTATCCCTTCGGCAAGCTGTCAGATCGCGTCAGCCACACGCGGTTGCTGGTCATCGGCCTGTTTGTGCTGATCGCTGCCGACCTCGTGCTGGCAAGTAGCGCCCACTGGCGTACGGTTCTTGCCGGCGTGGTCCTGTGGGGCATACATCTCGGCATGACACAGGGTTTGCTGGCCACAATGGTTGCCGATACTGCACCGGCCGATTTGCGTGGAACTGCCTACGGGTTTTTCAATCTGATCAGCGGGCTCGCCATGTTGCTGGCCAGTGTCTGTGCCGGCTTTATGTGGGATGTCTACGGCGCCTCTTCTACCTTTTACGCGGGCGCTGCCTTCTGCCTGTTGACGCTGGTTTTAATGGCATCACAGAAAAGGCCGGTCTAAGGCGCCGTTGAGCCGCATAGAGACCAGATAATTCAAACATTCACAACGAGTATCGAACCATGACTACAGCCCTGATTCTTTTCGCCCACGGCGCACGCGACCCGGAATGGGCCAATCCGATGCGCCGCGTGCAGGCGGTTGTCCGCCAACGCATGAGTGCCGTTCCGGTTGAACTCGCTTTTCTCGAATTCATGGCGCCAACGCTGCCTGAGCGGGCGGCCGAATTGATTGCCCAAGGAGCGGACAAAATTGTCGTGCTGCCGATGTTCATTGCGCGCGGCGGGCATTTGAAGAAAGAGACCCCGGAGATGCTGGACATGCTGCGGTCGACCTACCCTGAGGTCGAGTTTTCACTTGGTAATGCCATTGGTGAACATGAACTGGTGGTTCAGGCCATGGCGAGTGCCGCCCTGGAGGTGGCTGGCCTGTAGCTTGCTAGTTAGGCACCATGCTTAACGTACTTGTGATCGATGAATCTCGCTCTCGCGCTGGTGAAATCTGCGCGGGGCTGGCGCTAGCCGGCTATCGGGTCGCTGCCATTCTGGCCGATGCCGACAATCTCACATCGGAAGTCGAGAAGCTGCAACCGGACGTCATCCTGATTGATACCGAGTCGCCCAGCCGCGATACGCTTGAAAATCTGGCGGTAATGAACAAGGATATGCCGCGCCCAGTGGTCATTTTTACGCATGAGGATGGGCAGGATGCCATTCGCGATGCCGTAAAGGCGGGTGTGTCGGCCTATATCGTCGACGGTTTGGATCCAAAGCGAATCAAGCCGATTGTTGAAGTGGCGCGCGCCCGCTTTGAAGAGACGCAGGCGCTGCGGCGCGAACTCGACGAAGTTTCGCAGAAGCTTTCTGATCGAAAATTGGTGGATAAGGCCAAGGGCGTGCTGATGCAGGCGCGCGGTCTGGATGAGGATGCGGCTTATCACGCTATCCGCAAGCTGGCCATGGAGCGCGGTCAGCCAATGGCGAGAATCGCGCGCGACATCATCGACATGGCGAAGGTGCTGCTCTAAAGGCGTGCAAGCCATGCGATTGTTGCACTGCAATAGTGCATTTTGTTTGTGTCGCCTCGCTGCCTCTCTTGCCCCCCAACTTATTGAAAAATAACTAGTTATTAATAACTAGTTCCAAATAACTAGTACCTGGCACGGCCATTGCGATAGTCCAGTTGTAGACCGAGCCAATGCAGGCAGGTTGAGGACAAGGGTGTCCATCCACGTTGCCGTTTGGCAGCCAGGGTGTGACGCCTTTTTTTTTGGATGATTGATGGCGATGCCAATGAATCGGGGATCCGGCTTTTTGCCGGAATAAATGCCCGGTTTGCTTGCTTCGACATGGATCACATTGTCGCCACGGGAGAAGCGCTGATGCCCATCATTGCGGACACAACTTGCGAACACTACGTCCCTGGCCCGGATGCGCCGGAGAAGAGGACGCTCAAGGTCGGCTTCATGCCCCTCACCGATTGCGCTTCTGTCGTCATGGCGGCGGTAAAAGGTTTCGACGAAAAGCACGGCATAAAGATCATTCCAACCAGAGAGTCGTCGTGGGCTTCTGTCCGTGACAAGCTGCTGAGCGGCGAACTGGATGCGGCACATGCATTGTACGGCATGGTCTATGGTGTGCAGTTGGGTATTGGCGGTCCAAAGCGGGATATGGCAATACTGATGTCGCTGAACCAGAATGGACAGGGCATCACGCTTTCACGGCAGTTGCGCGAAGCCGGGATCATCGATGGTCCTTCGCTCGCCAACGCGGTGGCGCGTCGGGAGCGGACCTATACCTTCGCCCAGACCTTTCCGACCGGAACGCACGCCATGTGGCTGTATTACTGGCTTGCCAGCTATGGCATCAATCCGGTATCGGATGTCCGGACGATTACGGTGCCGCCGCCCAAAATGGTGAGCCGGATGCGCGCTGGCAACATGGATGGATGCTGTGTTGGCGAGCCGTGGAATAACAAGGCCATCATCGATAACGTTGGATTCTCGGCGACGACCTCTCAGGATATCTGGCCCGACCACCCTGAAAAGGTACTCGGCACGACCGATACGTGGGTGACGCGCTATCCGAATAGTGCCCGTGCCCTGGTCGCCGCACTCCTTGAGTCAAGCCGCTGGATTGACGCTTCGATGGACAACAAACAGAAAGCCGCAGAGGTGATTGCTCACCCGGCCTACATTGATACCGATGCCGAAGTCATCGCCTCGCGGATGCAGGGGCGTTATCAGGATGGTCTGGGCAAGAGCTGGGATGACAAGCACCGCATGAAGTTCTTTGATGGTGGCGCCGTGAATTTCCCCTATCTCTCTGACGGTATGTGGTTCATGACTCAGCACAAACGCTGGGGACTGCTGGATGACCATCCCGATTACCTGTCAGTGGCCAGCGCCGTCAATCGCATCGATATCTATCGCCAGGGGGCGGAGCAGGCCGGCGTCAACGTGCCATCCAGCCTCATGCGGAGCAGTCGCCTTATCGACGGCGTCTGCTGGGATGGCTCGGACCCGCAAGGATATGCAGATTCGTTTTCAGTTCGCGCTGAAAAATTATTCGTTTAATCGTTTTATAAAAAAGGAGTAGGTCAATGAAACAGCAACCACAGATGAAAGCGCCAGCGTCATACGCTGCACGCTTCACTCGCGCAGTACTGACCACCGCAGTTGTTGCCGCTTTTGCAGCCAGCTCGCCAGCTATTGCAGCCAAGGCCAAGGTCGAAAAGCCGGACCTCAAATTTGGATTTATCAAGCTGACCGATATGGTTCCGCTGGCTGTGGCTTATGAAAAAGGCTATTTCGAGGACGAAGGATTGTTCGTTACTCTCGAAGCCCAGGCTAACTGGAAGGTTTTGCTCGACCGCGTTATTTCCGGCGAACTGGACGGTGCGCACATGCTGGCTGGCCAGCCGATCGGTGCCACCATCGGTTACGGCACCAAGGCCGACATCATTACTGCCTTCAGCATGGACCTGAATGGCAACGCCATTACCGTATCCAATGCGGTCATGGAAAAACTCAAGGCCAAGCTGCCGAAGCAGCCCGACGGCAAGCCGGTTCACCCGATCAAGGCCGATTATCTGAAGGCCGTGGTTGATGATTACAAGAAGGATGGCAAGCCGTTCAAAATGGGCATGGTCTTCCCGGTCTCGACCCATAACTATGAACTGCGCTACTGGCTGGCTTCCGGCGGGATGAACCCGGGGTACTACGCACCGCTCAAAGGCGATACCGCCGGCAATATTGGTGCCGATGTCCTGCTGTCCGTAACCCCGCCGCCGCAGATGCCGGCGACCATGGAAGCTGGCACCATCGATGGTTACTGCGTCGGCGAACCTTGGAACCAGCAGGCTGTGTTCAAGGGTATCGGCGCCCCGGTCATTACCGACATCGAGATTGAACGAAATAATCCGGAAAAAGTTTTCGGCGTTACCAAGCAATGGAATGACAAGTACCCGATCACCCACAAGGCAGTTGTCAAGGCAATGATCCGCGCTGCTTACTGGCTGGATGCCGAGAACGACAAGAATCGCCAGGAAGCGGCCAAGATGATCTCCAAGTCCAACTATGTGGGCGCGGATTACAAGGTTATTGCCAACAGCATGACTGGGACTTTTGAATACGAAAAGGGCGATGTCCGCAAGGTGCCTGACTTCAACGTGTTCTTCCGTTACAACGCGACCTATCCGTATTACTCCGATGCTATCTGGTACCTGACCCAGATGCGCCGCTGGGGTCAGATTCCGGAATTCAAGCCGGACTCTTGGTACAAGGATATCGCCAAGAAGGTTTATCGCCCGGACATATACGCGGTAGCAGCCAAGGAGCTGATTGCCGAAGGCAAGATGAAGGCCTCCGATTTTCCTGATCTCGACAAGGAGTCTGGCTTCAAGCCGGTGCAGAAAGACTTCATCGATGGCGTCGCCTACGACGGTTCCAAGCCCAATGCGTATATCGACAGCCTGAAAATCGGTTTGAAAGGCAAAGACAAGGTCAAGTAAGTGTAGCTCCGTGGCTGGCGGCTGGCTTTTGCCGGCCAGTCGCCAGCTACGGGAAAATATTGAACAAGAGAACAGTTCGCGAATATTGCGAATGGGGTGACCAAAATGCTAATTCAACTTGCAAATTTTTTTACCAAGACAGGTCTCACATGGTTTGTGCCATTTGTGCGGCTTGCCGCAGGGGAAGATCCGCGCGAACAGATGCGCGAGATACTCCTTCAGATTGGCGTGCCCATTCTGGCCTTCGCCATTTTTCTGACTATCTGGAGCGTGCTGGCTTCCGGTGTGCAGACCAGCCTGGGCGAAATTCCCGGTCCGGCGCAGGTGTATGAGGAAGCCAAAGGGCTGGTAGCAGATCACTACGCCGAGCGCGAAAAGGAAGCTGCCTTCTACGAGCGTCAGAAAAAGCGCGTTGCCGAAGCCGTGGCCGAAGATCCCAAGGCAGATATCACGATGCGGACCTGGACGGGCAAGCGGACTTATCTGGACCAGATCGTGACCAGCCTCTATACGGTATTCACCGGCTTTGCCATCGGCACGCTGGTGGCTATTCCGCTTGGCATCCTGTGTGGCTTGTCGCGTACCTTCCAGATCGCCATCAATCCGCTGATCCAGATTTTTCGACCGGTTTCGCCATTGGCCTGGTTGCCTATCGTCACCATTGTGATCAGCGCGATCTACACCAGCCAGGATCCGATGTTCGAGAAATCATTCATTGTTTCCGCCATTACCGTGACCTTGTGTTCACTGTGGCCGACGCTGATTAATACCGCTGTGGGCGTGGCATCGATCGACAAGGATCTGATGAATGTCTCCAAAGTACTGCGTTTGTCTGCATGGACCAAGGTGACCAAGATCGTCCTGCCGTCATCCCTCAAGCTGATATTTACCGGCTTGCGTCTTGCACTCGGTGTGGGCTGGATGGTGTTGATTGCCGCCGAAATGCTGGCGCAGAACCCCGGTCTGGGCAAGTTTGTCTGGGATGAATTCCAGAATGGCAGTTCGCACTCGCTGGGCCGCATCATGGTTGCCGTTTTCACCATCGGATTTGTCGGGTTCATGCTCGACCGCATGATGGCCACCTTGCAGCAACTGGTCAGCTTCGGCGAAGCCAACTAACCCGAGGAGATAAACATGGGACTACCTGTCATGAAGGAGGCGTTGCCAGTGCCCGAATTGGTAACTGGCGATGCCTTCCTCGAAATCTCCGGGCTGTCAAAATCGTACGGTAGCGGCAAGCACACCACGTCGGTGCTCAAGGACATCAATCTGAGCATCCGGGAAGGCGAGTTTGTGGCTATCGTGGGCTTCTCCGGCAGCGGCAAGACCACCCTGATCTCTTTGATCGCTGGCCTGATCTCGGCCGATCAAGGCAATATTCGCCTCAAAGGCAAGCAAGTTTCGGGGCCTGGCCCCGATCGCGGCGTGGTTTTCCAGAACTACTCGCTGATGCCGTGGATGACCGTACGCCAGAATGTGGCGTTGGCGGTCGACCAGATATTTCCTGATCTTTCGGCTGAAGCGCGGAAAGCCAAGGCCGAGAAATACATCGAGATGGTCGGCCTGTCACACGCGATTGACCGGCGTCCGGCCGAGTTGTCCGGCGGTATGCGGCAGCGTGTTAACGTGGCACGTGCCTTGTCGGCCAGCCCGGAAATCCTCTTGCTGGATGAGCCGCTGTCAGCCCTTGACGCATTGACCCGGGGCAATCTGCAGGACGAAATTCTGCGTATATGGGAGCAGGAGAAGAAGACCGTCATCCTGATCACCAATGATGTGGATGAAGGCCTGTTGATGGCCGACCGCATCATCCCGTTGAATCCCGGGCCGGGCGCTACCTTTGGACCAGAGTTCGAAATCAATCTGGCCAGGCCGCGTGATCGTACGGCGATGAACCACGACCCGGAGTTCAAGCGTCTGCGCAAGGAGGTCACTGAATACCTGATGAAGGTGGGCGCTGACCAGGCGGGCGATATGAGCAATGTCGTGGCATTGCCCAATGTGTTGCCGAACACCAGTACCGAGTATGAAGAAAGTCTAAAGCATTTGCGTCCGGGAGCTGCGAAGGCGGGCGAGGCCAAGGTGCTGCCGCATTACGACCGTTATGTCGAATTTTCGCAAGTGTCGAAGATTTATCCGACCAAGAAGGGTCCGCTGACGGTGGTCGAGAAATTCGATCTGCGCATGAAAAAGGGCGAGTTCGTCTCGGTCATCGGGCATTCCGGTTGCGGCAAGTCGACGGTGTTGTCGATGGTGGCCGGACTGAATGACATCAGCGAAGGGGTTGTCCTGCTCGACAACCGTGAAATCGATTCCGCCGGTCCGGATCGCGGTATCGTTTTCCAGGCGCCCAGCTTGATTCCCTGGTTGAGTGCTTATGAGAATGTCAGCCTCGGAGTTGAACAAGTCTATCCGCACGCCTCGAAGGCAGAGCGTCGTGACATCGCCACCCATTTCCTGAGCCGCGTTGGTCTGGCTGATTCGATGGACAAGAAAGCCGGTGAGTTGTCGAATGGCATGAAGCAGCGTGTCGGTATTGCCCGGGCTTTCGCCCTGTCGCCAAAGCTGCTGTTGCTCGACGAGCCGTTCGGCATGTTGGACTCGCTGACTCGCTGGGATCTGCAGGAAGTGTTGATGGATGTATGGAGTCGCGAACAACTGACTGCCATGGTCATCACTCACGACGTCGATGAAGCCATTCTGCTCGCCGATCGCGTGATCATGATGACCAATGGTCCGCGCGCGAAGGTGGGCAAGATACTTGAAGTCGATCTGCCGCGCCCGCGCTCGCGCAAAATGCTGCTCGAACATCCGGATTACTACCGTTTGCGCGAGGAGTTGTTGAGCTTCCTGGCCGATTGCGACCATGCTTGATCGGTGATGTTGAAACCCGCTGATCCTTATCTTTCATGGATCAGCACAACAAGTCTCTTGTCCCGTCGTCAATGCTCTCAACATAGCGACGATTGCCCGCTGGCTAACACCAGCGGGCTTTTTTATTCGGGAGATCCATTTACCTTTTTGACTGCTTGGCGGCTTTTTCTGACGAGTGCCGAGCTGAGTGCATGGCTATATGCAGCGATCAATTGTTTGATGCGACGCCTATCCTTAAATGTGCTTTGGCGCTAAGGTTCGCCCATTTAAAGATGGATAGTTCTGGATGCTAGCCAATCAAGGCAAGCTGTCGCGCAAGATCATCGGCATGCTGATGGTGTTTTTTCTGGTGGCCACGTCGGCCATCGGACTGACATTGTCCATCTCGTGGCAGCTGGAAGGGGTAGCGGCGGCGATCAATGATGCCGGCAGCCAGCGCATGCGCAGCTATCGCATGGGTTATCTGATGGCACGAGGCCTTGAGGTGAGGGGCCTTGAGGCGCATCTGGTTACCTTGTTGAACGAGGAAATTGATCGTTTTGACAAGGTGCTGCGTGATTTGCAGCAAGGCGATCCGGTACGCCCGTTGTCACCGCCGCGTAATGCCGATGTACAGGAACGCTTGAGCGTGGTCAGCAAGGTATGGCAGGAAATCGTTCGGCCCTTGGTCGCGGCCTATTTGGCGGGGGGGCAGGCTGATCGTGAGGTGGTTGTCGCGCGTTTTGACAGCGAGCTTGCGCCTTTTGTCAGCTCAATCAATGAACTGGTATTGGCCATGGAGCATAGCTACGCCTACGACACCAATCTGCTGCGCACGGTGCAGGCGGCGCTGGTTTTGCTCGCCATTCTTGGGACGGCCATTCTGATCAGCTATTTCGGGCGGCTGGTCATACGCCCGGTGCGTATTCTGCATGATGGGATGCAGCGCATGATTGGCACTGATCTCGCCGTGCGCTTGCCGGTTTCCAGTAATGATGAGTTGGGCGGGCTGGCACAAGGCTTCAATGAGATGGCCGAACATCTGCAACGTGTTTATGCGACGCTGGAGCAGCGGGTTGAGGCGGAGACCCATCGCCTGGCACAGCGTAACCACGAATTGAGCATCCTCTATTCGGCGACCGCTTTCCTGAGCGAACCGGCGCCATTGGAAGCACTCTGCGACGGCTTTTTGGAGCGCATCATGTCCGCACTAGGGGCGGATGCGGGGGCGGTCAGGCTGTATGAGCCGCCGTCCGAGAAACTGTATCTGATGAGTTGCCACGGCCTGTCTGAAGCGTTCATCGCCCAGGAAACTGAAATGAACTGTGGAGACTGTCTGTGCGGCGAAGTGCTGCAAAGCGGTCTGCCGGCTGCTTTTGATACCGGACACCCGCCAGCGGGGATGAAGCTGAGTACCTGTGTGCGCGAAGGATTTGCTACAGCAACGGCCTTCAGTATTCTCTATGACAAGCAACCGGTAGGCGTTTACAACCTATATTTTCGGCGCTCACAGGCATTGTCCGAGCAGGAAATTCATTTGCTCGAAACCTTGGGGCATCACTTGGGTGTGGCGATTGAGACCCAGCGACTGAAATCGCGAGAGAAGGATCTGGCTGTTTCCGAAGAGCGCAATTTGCTCGCTCAGGAACTGCATGATTCGATCGCTCAGGGGCTCGCCTTCCTCAATATTCAGGTTCAATTGCTACAAGACTCATTGCGCAAGGGGAAGGCCGAGGAGGCCATGCAAACCGCCGGCCAGTTGCGCGAAGGCGTGCAGGAAAGTTATGACGATGTTCGCGAATTGCTGGTGCATTTTCGGACGCGTGTGCATCAATCCGATCTCGATTCGGCCATCCATTCGGCGCTGCAAAAATTCGAAGGGCAAACCGGGATCAGTACTGAGGTCGAGCATGTCGGTGCGGGCGCGCAACTGCTCCCCGCCGACGAAATCCAGATCATGCATATTGTCCAGGAGTCGTTATCCAATATCCGCAAACATGCCAGAGCCACGCATGTGCGGGTGATGGTCCGGCGGGAGATTGATCACATCGAGATTACCGTTCTCGATAATGGTGTCGGATTCGACCCGGAAAATGACCCGAATTGCCTGTCGGATCGGCATGTCGGACTCAAAATCATGCGCGAACGTGCCCACCGCATTGGCGGGGAATGCCGTATAAAATCGATGCCCGGCCAAGGCTCCCGCGTGACCTTGACTCTGCCACGAGAAAATTGAAAGGTTGCTTGAAATGAGCGAAAAAATCCGTGTCCTGCTGGTCGATGACCACACCCTTTTTCGTAGTGGCATCAAGTCCCTGTTGCAGCGCAACGATGAGTTCGAAGTGGTCGGCGAGGCAGGTGACGGGCTGGAAGGAATCAAGCGCGCTCGTTCGCTGAAGCCGGATGTCACCTTGCTTGACCTTCATATGCCGGGCGTTTCCGGGCTGGAGGCGGTCAAGGTGATTGCCGAGGAAATGCCGGAGGTCAGTGTTCTGATGCTGACCGTGTCGGAAGATGCGCAGGATCTGGTGGATGCGTTACGCGCCGGTGCCAGTGGCTATTTGCTGAAAAATATTGATACCGAAGCGCTGGTCGACGCCATTCGTCGTGCCGCCCAAGGGGAGTCCGTAGTTTCGCAACAAATGACCGCCAAACTGATTGAGGGCGTGCGCAACCCTCCGCGCGCCGAGTCCAGTGTCAATGAACGCGATCGCTTTTCGCCGCGTGAGCGGGATATCCTGATCTCACTGGCTCACGGCGAAAGCAACAAGGAAATCGCCCGCAAACTGGATTTGGCAGAAAGTACGGTCAAGATTCACGTGCAGAACATTTTCAAGAAACTGAACATGAGCAGCCGCGTTCAAGTCGCCCTCTATGCCGTTGAGCATGGCTATGGGCAAAGCCGCCACGCTTAGACCACCGGCCTTATGCTGTTCCCACGGTCAACCGGAAATTTTGCCATTTTTTGAAAAACCCACCCCCATTTTTCTTCGGGGGCGATTTTTTACAGCAAGGCCGGTGACAGGTAAACCCGTTCAGGTTTGCGACGGAATAGGGTGAGTCCGTTGCAGGTGCTGATAGATATTGGCCAACTCCTGCACATGTTGAAACTGACCGGACTCAAGCGCTTGTTGCATGTTTTCGACAATCATCGAGTGCAGACGGCAAACACCATCCGGCGTGCACAGCAATGTCTCACTCATTTCAGCAGCAATGGTGAGCGGAATATGTTCGTGCTCGGCAATTGCCTCAATTTCGCCGCGATCAAGGTCGCAATAATCTAAAACATCCTGAATTGAAAGCATCAGATCCTCCTTGGATTGGAAAGAAAAAGTCAGGGCACTGATCCCCGATCGTTGTTTTTCTGTCCGCCTTGTCGTTTTTATGGGTGGAGGATTACTTTATTTCTAGCTGAAATTTCTCGAAAATCAAGAGAGCCGGACTCAAATGCGCAGGCGACCATCCGGTAGCGGGTAGCTGAGTTGCAGGCGAGTGAGGGTTGGCAACAGGTCGAGCCGTGTGTCTTTTTTCAGTTGTGTGGCACGGGTTCGCATGTCGTCCAGCGATATATCCACGGGCTCTCCACCGGTGGCAAAAGCGATGGTATTGCCGCTGTCACAGGATGGGAAAACGGCGACGCGGCCATCAAAAGCCGTGCGAATACGTTCAACGCTGCCGGAAAAACCCATATTCCGGCCCAGTAGATTGATCCCGCACAGTCCATGATCGGAAAGACGGGCGCGGCAGGCCTGATAGAACGGCACGGTATCCAGAACACCCGCCTTCGCCTCAGGATCGTAACCATCAATCAACATCATGTCGAAGCGACGGTCGCCACTTAGCATGTAGTCGGCGCCGCAGTCGATGACCACATCCAGACGGCGCGGGTCGTCCGGCAATTTGAAGTACTGCTGGGCAACGAACGCCACTTGCGGATTGATCTCGACCACCGTGATACGGCAGTCGGGCAGATAACGATAAATGAATTTGGCCAGCGAACCCGCGCCGAGGCCGATCAGCAGGGCGTGACGAGGCCAGCGCCCCGTTTGCCGCATGAGCAGGCCAGCCATCATTTCGCGGGTGTAAGCCAGTTCCAGTGACCATGGTCGGGCAATCCGCATGGCACCCTGGATCCAGTCAGAACCGAAGTGAAGGTTGCGCACGCCGCCTTCTTCACTGATATCGACCGAGTGTTGCGTAGTTTTTCTAACCGGTCTCATGCCCAAGCGCCCAAAAAAATGGGTGGCGTCCCCACCCGGAATCGAACCAGGAACTGCTCCTTAGGAGGGAGCCGTTATATCCATTT
Source organism: Betaproteobacteria bacterium (assembly GCA_016709965.1). Lineage (NCBI taxonomy): Bacteria > Pseudomonadati > Pseudomonadota > Betaproteobacteria > Rhodocyclales > Azonexaceae > Azonexus > Candidatus Azonexus amarohabitans. The sequence goes on along the minus strand of JADJLT010000001.1, from coordinate 1,035,363 downwards.
AACTATGGAGACGCGCTGGAGGGCGAATTGTACCGGTGGCGGTGCCGTTGTGATAGATTTGGAAAAGCCAATATAACGAAAATGGGAGGAGTGCTATGTTTGCCAATTTTTCAAGAAGGCCTATCGCCCAACAGTTGATTTTGGCTACGATTGCTGCGCTATTCGTGGTTTTCTCGCTGATGGCCTTCGTCGTTCAAAACAGGGCGGATAGTGCTGCAATTGCAGTCACTGAGCGCAATCTTGAGCATGAAGCAAAATTGATGGCTGGTATGCTCGATTCAATTTTCGAAGCGGTGAAGATCCGGGGTGAAGAGGAGTCGCAATTTTTTGCCAAGTTTATTGGCAGTCAACCCGAGTTGGGCGGCGGCACCATCAAGACCGGCGATGTTGATCTACCCGTCGTCAAGCTTGGCGGCGAAGTTATCAATGGCAATGAGCGCCTGCTCAAGGCTTTTCGCGAACTGACCGGTGACGATACCGCTTTTCTCGTTATTCGTGACAACAAGTTGTATCGCCTGGCGACCCTGTTGAAAGACAAGGATGGCAAGAGCACCGTCGGAACCCATATCGCGGATAGCGACCCGGTTGCCAAGGCCGTATTGACCGGGGAGAACTATCAGGGGCTGGCCATTCGTGGCGGGAAATACAACTTCAGTACCGTCAAGGTACTCAAAGGGAGCGATGGAAAGCCTTGGGGCGCCTACTCCGTCCGAATTTCGCTCGACAACGACATGAAGCGCATTCGCGATCAGTTTGGCAGCCTGGTTGCCGGAAAAACCGGTTATGTCTTCATCGTTCGCCCGACCGATGAGAAGGGCATTGGCGAATTCGTATTACATCCCAAACTTCAAGGTTTGCTGGTGGGAGAAACCGACGTGCCTGCGACAGCCAAGGCAGCGATTGTCGAGCTGTTGACACGCAAGCATGGTGCGGTTCGCTATTTGATGCAGGACGCTTCCGGCGCAGAGCGGGAAAAAATCGTTTTTGGCGCCACCTCGGCGGCTTGGGGCTGGACGGTTGCAACCGGTAGCTGGTCGAGCGAGTATCTGGAAGAGAGCCACGCCCTGCGAAATCTGGTGATCGCTGTCAGTGTTGGCGCTGCGGTCTTGCTGGCGCTTGTGGTCTACTTGCTGATCAGTTTCCGCTTGCGCGGCTTGGGCGTGATGGTCAAGGAGGTCACGCGGATCAGCAATGGCGACTTGCGGGCAGTGCTTCAAGATGTCGAGCCCGGTAGCCGGAATGAAGTGCATGTCATTGGTTCTGCAATCAACTTGATGGCGGAAAACATGCGGACTCTGGTTCGTGGCGTTGCCAGTTCGTCGTCGCGGGTTGGTACTGCTGCCAGTGAATTGCAGGATGCTGCCAACTCGGCGCTTGGCGCATCAGAGCAGGCGTCGATTGCGGCTTCCGGCATTGCTGCATCGGTTGAGCAATTGTCGGTCAGCATCACGCACGTGGCGGAAAATGCCAATCACGCCGCACAGATATCCGAGGATGCCAAGGGGGTGACCACCAGGGGGCGCGACGTGGTTTCGCGGGCCATGAACGAGCTTGAGCGGGTAGCTGTGGATATCAACGAATCGGCAGTGTTGATTGAATCGCTTGGTGAGCGCTCGAAGCAGATTTCGAGTGTGGTTGGCGTGATTCGCGAGATCGCTGATCAGACCAATCTGCTGGCGCTCAACGCCGCTATCGAGGCGGCACGGGCCGGGGAGCAGGGCCGCGGCTTCGCGGTCGTTGCCGACGAGGTGCGTAAGCTGGCTGAGCGGACTTCTGTGTCGACGCAGGAAATTGCTACCACGGTTACCGCCATTCTGGAGGAAACCGGGCGCGCCGTTCAGCGGATGCAGAGCGTTAGCGCCAACATGAGCGGTAGCGTCGAGATGGCCCGACAGGCCGGCGACTCGCTGCAAGTCATTGATGAAAGGGCGCAAGAAACGGTAGACGTCGTCCATGGCATTGCAGACAGCACGCGTGAGCAGAGCACAGCCAGCCAAGAGATTGCGCGCCTGGTAGAAAACATCGCTCAGGCGGCCGAAGGCAGCAACAGCCGGGCAGTCCACAATAGCGAACGGGCGCAAAATTTGCAGGGACTCGCTGCCGATCTGCACGGCCAGTTGGCTCGCTTTACCACCTGATCGGCCCGCAAGCGGATAAAATTCGTTTCTTCCCAACGCGGCGCCCTGTGGGGCGCCGTTTTTATTGCGACCAATGCCCTACCTAAAACTCTCCGATGCTTGCCTTGCCTACGGCCACGTGCCGCTTCTCGATCACGCCGACTTTCTGCTCGATCCGGGCGAAAGGGTTGCCCTGATCGGCCGCAATGGCACCGGCAAGTCGTCACTGCTGGCTGCGATGGCAGCCGGTAGCGGGCGAGGGCGTCTGGATGATGGCGAGGTGTGGGTGCAGCCGGGTATTCGTGTCGGCTATGTGCCGCAGGAGCCACCGTTTGATTCGGAGGCATCGGTGTTTGAGGCGGTGATTTCCGGTATGGGAGAAAACGCCAAGCTGCTCGCCGAGTACCATGAGGTGTCGCACAAGATGGGCGAAATCGATGCCGATCATGAAGTGCTCCTCGACCGTATGTCGGAACTGCAGCATGAACTGGAGACCCGCGGCGCTTGGGCTTACGAGGCACAGGCCGAGCGGGTCATCGAACGTTTCGGGTTGGACCCGGATGCGAAGGTGGGGAGTTTGTCCGGTGGCCAGAAAAAGCGCCTCGCCCTGGCCCAGGCCCTGGCCGTTGCACCAGAGGTGCTGCTCCTCGACGAGCCGACCAACCACCTTGATATCGCAGCCATTGAATGGCTGGAAAATCTGCTGATCGAATCCGGCGTCACCCTGTTTTTCATCACTCACGATCGTTCCTTCCTTGACCGCGTCTGTACGCGCATCGTCGAGCTGGATCGTGGCAAGCTGGTCAGCTTTCCCGGTAGCTTCAAAGATTACCAGTTGCGCAAGGAGGCCATGTTGCACGAGGAAGGTCTGGCCAATGCGCGGGCCGACAAGTTGCTCAAGGAAGAAGAAATCTGGATCCGCAAAGGTGTCGAAGCGCGGCGGACGCGTGCGGTTTTCCGCGTCCAGCGCCTCGATCAACTGCGTGCCGAGCGTCAGGCGCGGCGCGAGCGGATGGGCAAGGTCAATCTGCAAGTCGATGCCGGCGACAAGAGCGGAAAATTGGTGGCCGAACTAGAGCATGTGTTCAAATCCTTCGGTCAACGGGAGATTGTGCGCGATTTCTCAACCCGCATTCAGCGCGGCGACAAGATCGGCCTGATCGGCCCGAACGGCGCTGGCAAAACGACGCTGCTCCGGCTGATCCTTGACGAAATCCAGCCGGATTCGGGCATCGTCCGCCAGGGGACGAAAATGGATATCGCCTATTTCGACCAGTTCCGCACCCAGCTCGACCCGAATTCGACGCTGTCTGACGTGATTTCACCGGGCTCGGACTGGGTTGATATTGGTGGCGCGCGCAAGCACGTCATCGGCTATCTCGAAGATTTCCTGTTCGCACCCGAGCGCGCCCGTTCGCCTGTCAGTTCGCTCTCTGGCGGCGAGCGCAACCGCCTGCTGTTGGCCCGCCTGTTCGCCAAGCCGGCCAACGTGCTGGTTCTCGACGAGCCGACCAACGACCTCGATATCGAAACGCTGGAACTGCTCGAAGAACTTTTGCAGACCTATAAAGGCACGCTGTTCCTGGTCAGTCACGACCGAACCTTCCTCGACAATGTGGTAACCCAGACCATCGCCGCCGAAGGCGACGGCACCTGGCAGGAATACGCCGGCGGCTATACCGACTGGGCGACCTACAAGGCCAGCGTGGCCAAGGATGCACCGAAAATCAAGGCTGAAGCAAAGCCAGCAAACAAGATCGCTGAGCCGGCCAAGGTCGCTGAGCCGGTGAAGCCCAAAGGCGAAAAATTGTCGTGGAAAGACCAGCGTGAACTGGAGTCGCTACCCGGGAAAATTGCCGGGCTGGAAGCCGAGCAAGCAGAGCTAAGCAAGCGCCTGGCCGACGCATCCCTCTACCAGACTGATCCTGCGGCGGCCCAACAGGCGTCGGATCGTCTGGCTGTTATCGACGACGAATTGATGCTCTTGCTGGAGCGCTGGGAAGGGCTCGAAGCACGCGCCGGGAATTCGGCCTGAGGCTGGCGCTTCGGTTTCGGGCTTGCGGTGCGCTCTGCGCATGCCCGAAAAAAATTTCATTTTCGGCTTCATTTTCCGGTTGACCGCAGCAATCGGGTTTTTGCCGAACGGGCCCCGCTACTACGGACAAGTATTCCGTTTCAGACGCAAATGCGTGCTGTCCGAGCCTGGTCCAGGCGGGCGTGACTGCTATGCCAGCTAGCTGACGTCATGCCCATCGGCCTCGCGGGCCGGCACCGCTTCCAGTCCAAGGCGCTGGCGTACGGTTTCCGGTGTGATGTGGAGAAACTCACTGATCGCCGTGTAGTCATCCGGTAGCGCTGCGTCATGCCAGCCGTGCGATGAGTGCCTGGCCAGTTGTACGGCGAGGGCGACATTCCTGACCCGTGGCTGTTCGGCGTTGTGGTCGTCGATCAGCGTTTGCAGCAGCTCGGGCAGATGCCAGACTCGGCACAGTTCGAGCTGAATCTCCTGAAACGTGAAGCCCAGGTGTTTTTTCTGGACGTCTGCGCTGCGTAGTGTCGGATCGGATCTTTGCTGCTCATGAATCGCCAGCCCGAGCCGGGGGGCGGAGCACCAGACAAGAATTTCAGCCAGGTCGTGCAGCAGCGCTGCGATGCGAACTTCTTCCATGTTGATGTCGTGCCGCCAGATCGCCCAGTCCTGCGCGTAGTCGGCGGCCCGCTGGGCGCGGCGAATGATTTGCAATACGCCGAGCAGGGCCGGTGCACCGGCGTCCTTCAATTGGTCTTCAATGGTGAAGAGTTCAGCAAAGTGACGGAAAAAAGGCTCGATACCGGCCATCATGACCGCGCTGGCAATGGTCGTGATGTCGTGTTGCAGGGATCGGCCGCGTATCGGCTGGGTGAAGGCCAGTACGCGGACGGTCATGATCGGGTCCTGCAGGATCAGGTGGGCCAGTTCGCGTGCGTCAACGCGATCAAGGTTGGTGCGCATTTCTTCGATCCGGCGCTTGGTGATGCGAAGGACCGGCAAGCTGTTGTTGCTGAAAAACAAGGCCCACGAATCAATATCTGGCAGCGCATGGTCGAGCATGGGGTTCAGGCTTTCAAAAATGGATCCGATTATTCGGCTCAGTTTAAGGGGGCGCACTGCGCTGGGCAAGGGCGAGGCCGTGCGATAATGAAATCCACTCCATCATTGCTTTCATGCCATGCGCTATATCGTTATCCCGGTTACCCCTTTTGAACAGAACTGCACGATTTTCTGGTGCGAAAAGACCCGTCAGGCAGTGGTCATTGATCCCGGCGGCGATGTCGATCGCATACAACAGGCATTGCGCGATGAAAACCTGACGCTGGCCAAAATACTGGTTACCCATGGCCACATCGATCACGCCGGTGGCGTGGCGGCGTTGGTCGAATCGAGCGGTGTCACCACCATTGAAGGCCCGCACGAAGAAGATCGCTTCTGGATCGACGGTATGCAGCAACAGAGCAAGATGTTCGGATTCCCCAACGTGCGCAGTTTCGAGCCAACGCGCTGGCTTGAAGGCGGTGACACCGTGAGTTTCGGAGATGTCGAATTAGCCGTCTTGCACTGTCCAGGCCACACGCCGGGACACGTCATTTTTTACCATGCGCCCAGCCATCTGGCGCAGGTCGGTGACGTCTTGTTCCAGGGCTCGATTGGACGGACTGATTTCCCGCGCGGCGACCACGAAACCCTGGTTCGCTCAATCAAGGAAAAGCTCTTTCCGCTCGGCGACGAGGTCGAATTCATCCCCGGCCATGGCACGATGTCGACCTTTGGCGAGGAGCGCAAATACAATCCTTTCCTGAGCGGAAGATTCGGCTAATCAGTCTGTGCATGAATCTTGGCGGCCCAGTTGAAGGCTTCCAGTTGGGCGTCGAGATAGACTACGGCATCAATGCCGAGCGCGTTGAATCGCTGCGATGCCGCGCTCAGTTCCCGGCGCTCGGCGGTTGCGATGGCGGCAAGCAGCTTTCCCAACTCGCCACCGTGATCCGCCAGTGCTTTGTGCACAATTTCCGGCAATGGCAATTGTTTGAGAATTTCCGGCATGGGAATGCTGAGCAGCACATCGAGTAACGAGAAGGTGCCGATCATGAAAGCGAGGTCCCCGCTAGCGACCTCGCCATCCGCGGTGCCATCCAGATGCGGTGCCAGCAACTCCAGCAGCCGTCCGCGTGCCGCAGCTTTCTGCAGCAGCGGATTGGGGAGTTGACCATTGTTCGGGTCGGAGTAAACAAGCAGTTGAAGCCACCGTTGTAACTGACGCCGCCCCAGCAGATTAATTGCCTGACTGAAGCTGGCTATGGGGGTGCGAGGAGAAAGTGCGGCTGAATTGACGAGACGAAGCAGGCTGTAAGAGAGCTTTTGCTCTTCGCGGAAAATCGCATCGAGTGCAGCGGTATCCGCATCTTCGACGATCAGGGCCAATAGTTTGAGTAGTTTGAGCCGGGTAATGTCTGCCTTGGTTTGGGCTGGCGATCGAATCTGCAAAAACTCACTGGTAGACAACCCACAGGCGTTGTTGAGCGCCCATTCCCTGTCATTGTGGGTCTGCACATCGATGGATATAAGGTTCGTGCGGCTTGCCAGGCCAATTAGTGTAAAAGGCGGCAGACTGCGAGCGTGGTTGGCGGTTATCAGCAAGTAGTCCCAACTACCGGCGCCAGGCAGCTTGTGGTCAGGTGATGCGAGCAGGCTGACCTTGCGCGCGGCCTTGCGAAATCCGGCTTCAAGCTGCTTCAGGGCATCGATATCCTCGGCCGCAGGACTGTCCGAAAAAAACGGAATCGCACGCGCACCCAGTCGGCTGACCTCGCGCCCGTTGATTTCGGCCGGGAAGAACCAGAGGGCGCGATGATCAAATGCATCGAGCAGGGGCGAGTTATCCAGATTCACCAATATGTCGTGATGGGGAGCCCCGGGGGCAAACTCGACCAGATAACCGGACCAGGCACCAGTGGTGCCGAGGAGTGGGTGAATAAACGCATGGTCCGGCATTGGCATCTGGTGGGCCCTTGGTGAATTTTGACAATGTTATCAAATTGAATGAGAGGCGTCTGCGCCTGATGCCATTGCCGCCTCGCTGTGCTTCGCAGCCTCAAGCATCCCCGTATAATTTGACCATGACTCCCAGCTATTGGAACCAGGCCACTGCCGAACTGGCCAACCATGATCACGTGATGGCCGAGCTTGCCGAACGGTACGCCGGGTTGTCGCTTGTTTCGCGGGGCGATGCCTTTGGAACGCTGGCAAGATCGATTGTCGGCCAACAGATTTCGGTCAAGGCGGCGGATGCGGTGTGGGGGCGTTTCGCTGCACAGGTCGGGACGCTGACCCCCGATCGTGTTGTCGAACTTGGTACGAGTGGATTCGGCGGTTGCGGACTTTCTCGGCGAAAAATTGAATACCTCAGTGATTTGGCTGAGCATTTTTTCAGTGGGCGCCTCGATCCTTCCGCTTGGGCGGGTTTGGACGACGAGTCGATTATTATGGAGTTGACCGCAGTGCGGGGAATCGGCCGATGGACGGCTGAAATGTTCCTGATTTTTCACCAGATGCGGCCAGACATCTTTCCTCTTGACGATATTGGATTGCAGCGTGCTGTCTGCGAGCGATATTTTTCCGGAGAAAAGCAGTCGCGTCGCGCGCTGGCCGAATTTGGCGAACGCTGGCGACCATGGCGTTCTGTCGCGACCTGGTATCTATGGCGCAGCCTTGATCCGTTACCGGTTGAGTACTGAGGCGCTAGCCTTTTAACCTTTGAGGTAAAATGCCGCCAACTTAGAAAATGAGCGATCCATGAAAACAAGTTTCCTCGACTTCGAACAATCCATCGCCGACCTTGAAGCCAAGATCGAAGAACTGCGTTTTGTGCAGGATGATTCTGCAGTAGATATCTCGGAAGAGATCGAGCGGCTGGAGAAGAAGAGTGGCCAGCTGACCAAGGACATCTACGCCAAACTGACCCCCTGGCAAATATCGCAGGTGGCGCGCCACCCGCAGCGTCCCTATACGCTGGACTATCTGTCGCTGATCTTCACTGATTTTGAGGAATTGCATGGTGATCGTGCTTTTGCCGATGATCATGCCATTGTCGGCGGTCTGGCACGGTTCAATGGTCAATCGGTCATGGTGATTGGCCATCAGAAAGGTCGCGATACCAAGGAAAAGATCTACCGAAATTTCGGCATGCCTCGCCCTGAAGGCTACCGCAAGGCTTTGCGACTTATGAAGCTGGCCGAAAAATTCGACATCCCTGTGATGACTTTCGTTGATACCCCTGGTGCCTATCCCGGCATCGATGCCGAGGAGCGGGGGCAGTCCGAGGCTATCGGCCGCAACCTGTATGTGATGGCAGAGCTGAAAGTCCCGGTGATCGTTACCATCATCGGTGAAGGTGGCTCTGGCGGCGCGCTGGCCATTGCTGTCGGCGATACGGTGCAAATGCTGCAGTACTCAACCTATTCCGTTATTTCTCCCGAGGGGTGTGCTTCAATTCTCTGGAAGAGTGCTGACAAGGCGCCGGAGGCCGCGGAAACCATGGGTATTACAGCGCAACGGCTTAAGACACTCGGCTTGATTGACAAGATTGTCAGCGAACCCTTGGGTGGTGCGCATCGAGACCATGCCGCCATGGCACAAAATCTCAAAAAGGTCTTGCAGGATGCGCTGAAGCAGCTTTCTGGTCAGTCGACTGCCGATCTTTTGGCGACCCGCTATGAACGGCTGATGAGCTATGGCCGTTACAAGGAACAGCCTGTCAGCTAATCTGCCGGATCGGGTCGGCGATTTTCTCGCTACCCGTCTGCTTCCCGGCGAGCGCCTTTGGGTTGGCTTGTCTGGCGGATGTGACTCGGTTGTTCTGCTCCATGCGTTGAGCACGCTCGGTCTTGGCGATCGTGCCAGTGCCATGCATGTTCATCATGACCTCTCGCCCAATGCCGATGCATGGGGAGAGTTTTGCTTGGCCTATTGCAAAAGGCTTGGCATTCCTCTGGTTATAAGCTATGTAAAGGTAATGCTCGCGGCCGGGCAAGGGCTTGAAGCGGCCGCCCGCAAGGCGCGTTATGCAGCATTTGCCGAATGTCCTGGGGACTCCCTGTTGCTGGCTCAGCACCGGGGTGACCAAGCCGAAACACTGTTGCTCAACCTGCTTCGGGGGGCGGGGGTGACAGGTGCTGCCGCCATGCCGGCAGAGCGCAAGCTTGGCAAACTTCGCTTGTTACGGCCACTGTTAGATGTTTCACGAGTTGAAATTGAAGCCTACGCACTCGAGAATGGCTTGGACTGGGTAGACGACGAGAGCAATGCAGATATCTCTCTGACCCGAAACTATCTACGTCATGAGGTTTTGCCGGCAATGACCAGGAGGTTCCCGGCAGCAGAGGCCGCGCTGGCTCAGGCGACCGTCAACTTTTCGGAAGCCTCTGGTTTGCTCGATGAGCTTGCCGCGTTTGACTGGAGTCAAGTCGCTGAAGGTAGTGCAGCGCGCTTGGCTGGTCTACGAGAGTTGTCGTTGCCACGCACGAAGAACTTGCTGCGCTATCGATTGCGTATTCTCGGATGGCAAGTGCCGGTGGCGACTCGTCTCGACGAGTTCGTCCGTCAATTGCAGTCGGCCGGCCCTGATCGCCATCCGGAGCTTGTCTTGCCGGATGGGAAGCTGCGTGCAGCGCGCGGCTTGCTGCATTGGTTGTCGTAAAAATAACAAACTGTTACCAAGCGCCTTTCCGCGGCGATTGGCCTTCAGTTACAATCAACGGATTATTTTTTTAACAAACAGGCCATGATTACTGGATCCATTGTCGCCATCGTTACGCCCATGCATGAAGATGGCAGCCTCGATTTGAACTCCCTGCGCAATCTGGTTGATTTTCATGTCCGCGAAGGAACTGACGCCATCGTTGTCGTGGGTACAACAGGCGAATCACCGACGGTTAACGTCGAAGAGCATTGTGAGTTGATCAAGACGACTGTCACCCATGCTGCCGGCCGTATTCCGATCATCGCTGGCACCGGTGCCAACTCGACGACAGAAGCCATTGAGTTGACCGAGTTTGCCCGGAAGGCGGGTGCTGATATGGCGCTTTCCGTTGTGCCCTATTACAACAAGCCGACTCAGGAAGGTCTTTATCGTCATTTCAAGACGATCGCTGAGGCGGTCGAATTGCCGGTACTGCTCTATAACGTACCGGGCCGCACCGTGGCAGACATGTCGAACGACACCATTCTGCGCCTGGCCGAAGTGCCGGGTATCGTGGGGGTCAAGGATGCGACCGGCAACCTTGATCGAGCCTGCGACCTTATTGCGCGTGCCCCGAATGGGTTTGCGTTGTACACCGGCGATGACATGACTGCTGTTGCTTCGATCAGCCTTGGATTTCACGGTGATATTTCAGTGACCGCCAACGTTGCGCCGCGCCTGATGCATGAGATGTGCGTTGCAGCCTCCGCCGGCAATATTGCCAGGGCTCGCGAAATTCACTTCAGGTTGTTGGGTTTGCATCGCGATTTGTTCTGCGAAGCCAATCCGATTCCAGTGAAGTGGGCGGTTCACAAGATGGGCCTGATGCCCAATGGCATCCGCCTTCCGCTCACCACCTTGTCCGAGGGTAACCAGACCCGCGTTCTGGCCGCTATGCACCAGGCTGGCGTTATTGCCTGAACGGAGTAAAAAAACATGAACTCTCGGCTTTCCGGCCTAGCTATATCCTTGCTCGCCATTGCTTTGGCTGGCTGCAGCGTTCTTCCTGACTCCCGCAAGATTGAATACAAGTCTGCAGGCAAGGTGCCTTCGCTCGATATCCCGCCCGACCTGTCGCAAATTACCCGCGATGATCGTTACGTGGTTCCTGACGCTGCAGGCAAGGGCAGCGCGACATTCTCCGCTTATAGCGCCGATCGGACGCCGCAAGCACAGGCGCAAAACTCCGTGGTTTTGCCGCAGGTGGACAAGGTAAGGGTTGAGCGTTCGGGTAATCAGCGTTGGTTGGTGGTCGCCGCGCCTCCCGACAAGTTGTGGGATACCGTCAAGGATTTCTGGCAGGAAACGGGTTTTATCATCTCGCTTGAGCGTCCCGAGGCTGGTGTAATGGAAACCGATTGGGCCGAAAATCGCGCCAAGATCGGTGACGATATTATCCGGAATACGCTCGGTAAATTCCTTGATTCCTTGTACTCAACGGGCGAGCGCGACAAATTCCGTACGCGTTTCGAGCAGGGAGTAACTCCGGGAACGACTGATATTTTTATCAGCCATCGGGCGATGGAGGAGGTTTATACCTCCTCAGCCAAGGATGATACTCGCTGGCAGCCGCGTGCTGCCGACCCGGAACTGGAAGCAGAGATGCTGCGTCGCCTGATGGTAAGGCTTGGTTCTGACGAGAAGCGGGCAGAGGCTTCCGTTGCGTCTGCCAAAGCAGATCCGCGTGCCAAGTTGGCCAAGGCGGATGATGGTACGGGAACGCTGGAGGTTCTGGAGCGTTTCGACCGAGCATGGCGTCGCGTTGGTTTGGCCTTGGACCGTGTTGGTTTCACGGTCGAGGATCGTGATCGTTCGCGCGGTTTGTACTTCGTTCGGTATGTCGATCCTGAGGTGGATAATCGCAAGAAGGACGAGGGCTTGCTGTCCAAGCTGGCATTCTGGAAGAGTGCTGAGCCACCTGCCAGTTCAAAGACCCAGTACCGTATCCATGTCAGTGATGCGGGTGAGCAGAGCGTTGTGCAGGTCCTTTCCAACGAAGGCGGTACCGACAAGTCTGAAACCGCCAAGAGGATTCTTGGATTGCTCCTTCAGCAGTTGCAGTGATTCGTTTTGCCTCGCTCGGTAGCGGCAGTGCGGGTAACGCACTGCTCGTCGAGCACGAGGCAACCTGCCTGATGCTGGATTGTGGCTTCGGGTTACGTGATACCGTAACCCGCTTGTTGCGCCTTGGACGCGCACCATCCGATCTTGCCGGCATTCTGGTCACGCATGAGCATGGCGACCACGTAAATGGTGTTTTCCGCTTGGCGCGAAAGTTCGGTTTGCCGGTCTGGATGACACATGGCACGTGGACTGCATGCAGGGAAGTTGATACCGAACTTGATTTGCGAATCATCGATAGCCACCGTTCGTTTTCCATTGGCCAGCTTGAAATTCAGCCGTTTCCGGTGCCTCACGATGCGCGTGAGCCCGTTCAGTTTGTTTTCTCCATTGGGAAAACCCGCCTCGGCGTGTTAACCGACATTGGCGAACCAACTTTGCATGTCTGCGAGATGCTATCCGGCTGTGCTGGATTGGTTCTGGAATTCAATCATGATGCAGGTATGCTGGAACGGTCGTCTTATCCGTTATCGCTTAAGCGGCGTGTTTCGGGGCGATATGGCCACTTGGAAAATTCCGCCGCAGCCGCTTTGCTTGGCCGAATTGATTGTTCTTCCCTGCAACATCTGGTTGCCGCCCATTTGAGCGCGCGCAATAACCTGCCGGAATTAGCCATAGCTGCAGTGGCGAGGGCGTTGGGGTGTCCCGATGACTGGGTTGGTGTTGCTTCCCCGGATATTGGCTTTGATTGGCGCTGGGTAGCCTAAGAAAGGCCAAGCGACAAGTATTCTGGGCAATAAAAAACGGGGCCGAAGCCCCGTTTTTGTTGAAGCGAGAAGTATTACTTCTTGGCCGCTTCAACAGCAGCCTTGCCAGCGTCCATTGCGCCCTTGCCGGCTTCAACAGCAGCCTTGCCTGCATCCATGGCGGACTTGGCGGCATCGGCAGCAGCGGCTTCAGCAGGCTTGGCGGCTTCAGCAGCAGCAGCCGGAGCGGCAGCTGCCGGAGCAGCGGCTTCTGCTGCCTTGGCAGCTTCAGCAGCAGCCGGAGCAGCGGCTTCAGCCGGCTTGGCGGCTTCAACAGCAGGAGCCGGTGCAGCAGCCGGGGCTTCAGGTTTCTTACCGCAGGCGGTCAGGGCAACTGCAAGCAGGGCAGCAACGAGGATAGACTTATTCATGAGATTTCCTTATCGACAAGAACCAACAAAATCTTAATTTATCGGAGATCAGGAGCTACCTAATCAGACTCCAATTATAACAATAATTTATTTATGTTGGAGAATCTTGGTGCACTGCGCAATGGTCGCGGATATCACAGTCCAAGCGTGACGCTTGATATGCAGTCGCCGCCCTCTAACCAGATTTCCTTGAAACGGCTCAAATAGGGGCGAACTTCATCGGGCTCATCAATGAGCAATTTACTTCGCGGTAGATCCCGCTCAAAGCGAATCAGGGCGTATTTGTCGTCGACAAGGATCATGCTGTCGCGTAAATGGGCGAGATGAGGTGGGGTTTCCTGCGCTTTGGCATGGTGGCCATAGGTGGATAGCAGATTTTGGAATAGAGGAAGCTGTTGGCGAATTGGCGTGGCGTTACGAACGGCAATTTGCAGGACGTCACCGTCTCCGGCCTGCAAGACGCGCTTGATTTGTTCTCTGCGGGAAGTGGATTCGAGTTTCAGCGTACTCAAGTCTTCATCGTAGATAAGTATCTTATGGCTGGCGATCGCCAATAGGCGGTCGATTGCCGTCTGAAAATCTGTCCAGGATGTAATCAGTTCGCGAGCCATGGCGCTTAGTGTAACCGATTGATAAAATTCGTGCTTTTTCGGAGTTGACCGTGCCCGTCGGGATCATAGAATCGTTGGACCATGAGGCGCGGGGAATTACCCGTCTGGATGGTAAGGCCATTTTTGTTGATGGTGCCTTGCCTGGTGAAACCGTCGAGTACGCTAGTTTTCGGAGAAAGTCGAAGTTTGAACTGGCGCATTTGGTGAGGGTAATCAAATCATCGAATGCTCGTATCGAACCTCGTTGCCCGCATTTTGGCGTATGTGGTGGCTGCGCTATGCAACACATGGACCCGTCGGCGCAGGTTGCTGCCAAGCAACGCGTGCTTGAGGATAGTCTTTGGCACATTGGCCGCCTTCGTCCGGAAACGATCTTGCCGCCGATTCAGGGGGAGGCTTGGGGGTATCGCCACCGAGCACGCCTTGCCGTTCGCCGTGTCGCTAAAAGCGGGGGCATGCTGATTGGCTTTCATGAGTGGCGCAGCAGCTACATCGCGGATATTCGGAGTTGTGTCATTTTGCCGTCTCATGTCTCGGCGTTGTTGTTGCCGATGCGTGAACTTTTTGAGGCTTTATCGATAGCCGAGCATATTCGAGACGTTGAAGTTGCTGTAGGTGAGCGTTGCTCAGCACTACTTTTGCGCATTCTTGCGCCGCTGACCAAGGCCGATGAGCGATTACTCCGCGATTTTGCTGAACGTCACGACATTATTTTTTACCTTCAACCTAAAGGGCCGGATACCGTTTATCGCTTCCATCCACAGCCTGGTCCGCGTTTGTCGTATACGCTGCCGGAGTTTGGTCTCGAGCTGGATTTCAAGCCCACCGATTTCACGCAAGTTAATCATTCGGTGAATCGTGTGCTAGTTCGTCGAGCCTTGCGTCTTCTCGATCCTCAGCCGGGTGAGCGGGTTGCCGACATGTTTTGCGGGCTGGGAAATTTCACGTTGCCCATCGCCAGATCCGGGGCAACGGTGATTGGTTTGGAAGGTAGCGCTGGCTTGGTCAAGCGCGGATATGAAAGTGCATTGGCAAACGGGCTGCAGGACCGGGTTGAATTCGGCGTTGCCAATTTGTTCGAATGTACCGAGCAGTCGCTTGCCCGCCTTGGTCGCTTCGACAAGATGCTGATCGACCCGCCGCGTGAGGGGGCAATTGAGTTGGTCAGTGCGCTCGGTAGCGATGCGCCAAGCCGTATTGTCTATGTGTCGTGCAATCCTGGAACGCTGGCTCGCGATGCGGCAGTATTGGTTGCCGAGAAAGGGTATCGCTTTGTATCAGCAGGAGCCGTCAATATGTTCCCGCACACCGCGCACGTGGAGTCGATTGCTCTGTTTGAACGGCCATGAGCAACTTGCATTGGCTCAAGACGTAAAAATGGCGGCCGTGGCCGCCATTTTTTATATCGGAAAGGCGCTTAGTCGCGTTCGCCGGTAAAGGCCATGATCAGTTGCAGCAAGCTGACGAATACGTTGTAAACGTCGAGATAGACCGCAAGGGTTGCGCTGACGTAATTGGTTTCGCCTCCTTGAACGATGCGGCTGATGTCATACAGGATATAGGCCGAAAAGATGCCGACGACAGCGACGGCAACGGTCAGTGACAGTGCAGGAATCTGGAAGAAGATATTGGCGACGCCGGCCAGCAGCACGACGATCATACCGATGAACAGGAACTTGCCCATCCCGGTGAAATCACGCTTGCTGACAGCGGCAACGGTGGACATCACAAAGAAGACAGCACCAGTACCGCCTGCGGCCATGGCGATCATTGAGCCGCCATTGGAGAAACCCAGTGCGACCTGCAGGATGCGCGACAGCATCAGGCCCATGAAGAAGGTAAAGCCGAGCAAGAGTGCCACGCCCAAACCGCTGTCCTTGTTCTTCTCAATGCCCCACATGAAGCCCATGGCAACACCCATGAAGAGCAGGAAGGACATTAGCGGACTACCGGCCATGAAACTGAATTCCATCTGAATGCCGAGTAGAGCGCCCATGACTGTCGGCACCATGGAAAGTGCGAGCAGCATGTAAGTATTACGAAGGACGCGATTTTGTTGAAGTGCGAGTCCGGATGAGCCCTGATTGGCGATCTCGAAATTAGTGTTCATGCGGGAATGTCCCTTGTGTTGTTTCGACAAAGGCTAAGACTAACGGAGGGCGAGCGAAGTTTCAATTATTCGTCAGCAATTCGGGACGATAGCACCGAGTGCGTTTGTGATATTATGCGCGCCCATTGGGTCTGTGGCAGAGCGGTTGAATGCACCGGTCTTGAAAACCGGCGTGGAGAAATCCATCGTGAGTTCGAATCTCACCGGACCCGCCAAGTTATTCTGTTAAGTCATTGATAGTTATGGGTTGTTTCAAATATTGCTTTGTCATACTATCAAATTGACTATCAATTCGTAAGCGGGTTGGAGCGCCAACTGCTTACGGGTTGAGTTTACTAAGTTGGTGATTCGGGCTAGCACCCAGATTCCTGCTTTGCCCTGATTCAAAGGGGTGAAATACGCAATGGTTGCCTTCTTGCTCAGGCTTCATGAGAAACAAACACCCCTAAGGTGTTTTGACCTAGTGGTCAGCAGCGTCTTTCCTATCGGTATTTTTTCGAACCGCCTTCGGTTGGGCAATATTGACCGCCTTTCGGGCCAGTGCAATTTACGCTGATTGAGCATGGACAAGACTGTTCTTGCTGAACGCCATCCTTGGCGTGCCTGAATTCCCACGGTGGAATCGGATTCTTAACTCTCCATAGACCAACTTGTTGCAATCGTGCTTGTTGCTCAGCTTGTGCATACGTTCGTTGGTCTGCAGGTGATTGCTCCTTGCGATATTTCTCGTACCACCAAGCCATGCCTGCCTTGATCTGGGCCAAGTTGGCATCGATGCCATTGACCATCACTTTGCCAACGGTTCTGCCGTAGCGGTCCAGCTTGCTCCATTCGACAACAACATTCTTGTTGAACGATCGAAGCCAGGTTTTGCTTAGATCGCTCACCAAATGGCTGTGCTGTCTCAGGAGCTTTTTCTGAATTAGCCTTCTCAGGCGCATCAATTCCAGCAAGGCGTATCTTGCGCTGCTTGTGGTTGGCGTCGAGGGCAACAATGGTGTCGCCGTCAGTGATCTCGATCACGTAGCCGTTGAGAGTCTCGGCATGCACCGAGAATGCGACAAGGCAAATGGCAATAAATCGGATCAAAATCGATTTGGCTCCTTGCCTTCTTGAGCTGCCCAGTAAATCAAAATGATCCAGCCGATGACAGGGATAAAAAACAGCAGTTGAAACCACCCACTTTTATCGATGTCATGTAGCCGCCGAGCACCCACAGCCAAACTAGGTAACACCACCGCAATGGAGAAAAGTGCAGAAACCTTATCGTTAACGACACTTGTGGCCATTGTTGCCAATAACTCAAACAGGAACCACCACCAGTATTCCGAACGTGAAGCGCGTCCTGTGAAATCGGCATACTTGGAGAAGCATGTTTGAATCGATTCACCGAATGTCATTTTTATGGCCCTAGTGGTTTTCTAGCGATATTTTACCTGTTGACATTCGTTCTGCATAAAACAGATTTTGCAGGAGAACACTCCAAGCATTCGTTAGGACAAGGCTTCAGCAAACGGGTTATGCAAATTGTGAAGTCAGGAGCGCTCAAATTGGAAGGGAGTCTACTGAATATATTCAGTAGATGGGTCTCTCAGCCATTTGCGACCGAATCATATTCGGTCTCTGGGTCAAATAGCTTTTGTGGTGAGTTTCGATAGATAACTTGGTCGACGTAAAAGACTTGGCTGGAGTCCTCAACCCAATAGGCGGAGTCTGATTTAAAGAGGACTATGTTTGTACCGGTGCCAACGGTACTTCTGAAGCCAATCCCATCGAAGCCGATTGCTCGAAAGATCTCTGATAGGAACTGGGTTAGGCTATAAATATGCCTATTGCTTGGAGGTGCTTTCATGGCCAAAGAGTTCTCTGCAGCGATAGCGAGTTCAAGTAGATCCAACCCATGATCCGATTCGTAGAATAGCTCAAGGTTGTGGCTAGATAGATCAGCTATTACTTGATTGTCAGTTAGTGTAAAGCCGCCAACTGAGACAAGATCGCCTGGATGAGGGCGAACTTCAGCCATGGCTGTATCGGGATCGGTCGCCAAGTATAGGAACGAAACACCAGGTCGATTTGCCCGCCCTGCTGTTGCAAACTGGATAGGAGGCGCACCAATTGCAGAACCCTCGTGCGGTGTATAGAAATATGTAGGGTCTGAGGGGAAATTCGAGAAATTTACGGCACGCTTTTCCGCACCTATTCGCGCTCTATACAGAGTCGTACCGGCAGTTATCGTACGAGTTACGTAGGAGCGAAGAGCCTCGAAGTCGTTCTTGTGTTCTGCCTCTACAACAAAGTAGTTATTTGTCCTCAGCTTGCTCTCGATATTGGCAAGCGAAGTCGACTCGCCCCGTGAAACAGCTTGAAAAGGTGTGTGGTTGTAGATGTCACGACCATACGCAGTGAAGAGAGAAATTTGATCGTCGGAGTTGAGCGCCTGTAAAAAAGAAAGCAAAAACTCTTCGTACTCAATCTCATCGAGTTTAGGATTCAGGCGAATGATGGGGTTTTCAATTGAGAGAAGATGTTGAAAACTCTCGCCGCCGAGTCTGCCGTGGTACTCCCACTCTGAGTAGTGATAACGAATCAACGCCTTGATTGCACGAATGAATTTTAGATCGCTGGTATCGATCACTTGTAGTCCAGGCGTCCCGCAAACATTGCATGGAGCATAAATGGAAGATTCTGCGATGAGGCTCTTTAGTAGTAATGCTTTGGCGCATTGAATGCAGAGTGCGTGCATGGCGTTTGGATGGAGAACTCGTAATAGACAAAGAAACTGGCCGATATTTCGATAGCCACTTCATAAGATACTGGGAAACATTCAATTGTACAGATGCTCGTTATTCAAATGCCATTTTTCGAGCAGCGGGTCTCGAAAATTTTTCGAATGACCACAATTAATTGCGGCGTCCTATCCATTTATCTGAGACTAGTGGGAGGCTTAACTCTGAGCTTTAAACTTTACGTCTTCAACCTGATGTTGGGGCCAATCGGACATTTCAACACCTCGACGCACTAGCTCAGAGGCGAACCGCATGCGACATGTCACTTGGAGTTTGCGGGTTGGGCAATTAATTTCCCTCGCTTCTGCTGGTAATCATCTATCGTGGCAAACCAACCGCTTTGCGGCCGATTTAGCCAGTCTTGGCTCACCATCGATTTTGTGGCTTCGATATCCGAAGAGAGTGCTTCTCGCAATGCGGCAACACGAATATCCGAGCGACCGGCTAAATCTAGATTCTCTGCCTCCAAATATGCTCGCGTGAGCAAAGCTAGCGCATAGATTTCCAGCCCGTAGTATTCCTTGGATAAATACACATTCTTCGCAATTGCTCTATGGATGTTAGCTAGCCGTAGTCGAGCAGGGCTATCGACCACACCGCTCGACATGCGGGCAGGGACCGAGACGATCCTGGCCAGGGTCGTCTCGATGTTTGGCGAAGCCCGGCCGCACCACGCCTATCTGTTTGCCAATCGCCGAGCTAACCGGCTCAAGGTGCTGGTCCATGATGGCTACGGCATCTGGCTAGCGAACCGTCGGCTCAATCAGGGGCGATTCTGCTGGCGACATGGCAATACGAGTGTTGAACTGTCCCGGTCGCAGTTTGATGCACTCGTCCTCGGTCTGCCCTGGGAGCGCCTGGCAGACGGCGGTGTAATCCGGATCGTTTGTCCGTCACCGGATGGCTGTCCACTGGCTAAGGGCGGAAATTGCAAACCGTATGGCCGGCTCAACGTCAGCATTGGCGATGATGATCCACTCGGTAGCTTTGTCTTCCGCACTACAGGCTTCAACAGTATCCGTACCTTGGCGGCACGACTGCAGTACTTCCAGGCCATCTCCGGGAATCGTCTCTCCTGTTTGCCGTTGGAATTGCGACTGCGCGGCAAGTCGACACGGCAGAGTCATGGGACACCGATCTATTACGTAGATCTGACGGTTCGAAGCGGTGTAACTCTTGAGGATGCCTTACTCGAGGCTAAGCGGATTGATGGAGCACGTCAGGCTGCTGGTTTTGACCAGGTGGCGCTAGAAGTGGCTGCGCGCCAAGGTCTGAACAATGGTGCCTTTGAGGACAGCGAGGATGAGTCAGGCGATGTCATTGAGGAGTTTTTCCCTGTTGCTATCAAGGAAGAGCGGGATAGTCATAAATCAACAATTGTAACAAATACAAGCAAATGCGATGTAGGAAACTCTTTGATAGAAAAGCTTGAAGGCAAGCAAAGTAAGGGTAAGTTGTCTGAAATTGTACTTAGTCAGCCAGCCTAAAAACTGTTTATTCACGAAAAATATCAACATCGTCAATCGACAAGACATTAGAATAATCGAAAGGCATTGGCTATCAGTTTTGATCGTATCTCGTTACCTATCAATAGGGCAGTGCTTAGGCTCGCTCTACAAGATCCGGCAATTGATGAGCCAGAGCGTGTTCCGCGACTTCTCTTGGGAAAGCTGTTGTTTCAGCAACCCACATCCGGAAAGTGGATCGGAATCCATGTACGGTAATGCCTTCGCCTGTTGCTGCTACCCAGATCGGCTTGACTTCGCCGTTCATCCGTCGAATTACCGCTGTCAGTGACATATCTGAAAGTACCTGTTTTTTTCTGCCAGCGAAAACGAGATCATTTTCTTTTGGGATTAATTCCAGTAATTTTAATGCTGCGTCTGACAAGGGAACCTGATGCTCTCGACGTGCCTTCATACGTGCAGCAGGAATAGTCCAGATACGTTCGGCCAAATCAAATTCAGACCATTGTGCGCCACGTACTTCGCCTGATCGGCACGCGGTTAATACTGCGAACTCGACGGCTTTTGCAGCGCTACCTTCTCGGGCTCTGAGTGCAACCATGAATTTGCCAATGTTCTGCCATGGGAGCGATGGGTGGTGCTTAGTCCTGCTGGATTTGCTAATCGTAGCGAGTAGGTTATCCAGATGGCCTTTCCAGCGAGCTGGATTTTCACCAGTACGATATCCGCTGGTTGTGGCCCATCCCAAGACCGATTCGATGCGACCACGCAATCTTGATGCGGTTTCGGTTTTGTTTTCCCAAATTGGTGCAAGGCATCTGACGACCAGTCCGGTATCGATCGTCGCGACTGGCAAGTGACCAAAGACAGGGCTTGCATAAGTGGCCAATGTGTTTGTCCATTGATCCACGTGCTTTGCATTTTTCCAGCTGGCTCGATGCGCGGCAATATAGGCTTCAGCGCATTGGTCGAACGTCATCATCTTGGCGTTTTCTAAGGCAGCGGCAATGCGACTCTGCTTCTTGGCCGTCAGTGGATTGATCCCATCAACCAGAAGCTTCCTGGCTTCCAGAGCCTTCTGGCGAGCTTCCATTAAACTGATGGTGTGTGTGGGGCCTAAGCCCATTCCATAGGGCTTGCCCTCACGCATGAATCGAAAGAGCCAGCTCTTGGCACCGGTCTTGGTGATCTGGAGTGTCAAGCCGCCACCATCACCGTACAATCCCGGCTTGCTCAGCTTTGTGACCTGAAGTGCGGTTAGTTTTCCAATCTGCCGTGCCATACGTTTTATCTAACTATCAAAATGACTATCAAATTGTAGTCGGATTTGATCGGATTGGATAGTGGTTGTTAGGACAAGCTGTTAAGCTAACTGATTGTTATAACGGCTTTAATTGGACGTCTTCGGACAGCATAGGACATGCTATAAGCGGACACCGGACCCGCCAGAATTGCATGCGGCCCCATTGGGGCCGTTTTTGCTTTTTGGCCAATTTTTCCGGTTGACCGTGGAAGGTCGGGAAACATGGCTCGCTTCCTGATGATTCTTCGAAAAGACTGTGCTGGCCGAATCATTTGATTGCTGAAAGTGATCACAGGCCGAGGAAATCGCCTACTTCAGTCGAGCGCGCCATGGTGTCGGCGTAGCCGAGATCAATCAATGCATTTGTGTAGGGTTTTTCGAAGAGCAGGTAGCTGGTCAGCGTCCCATTTCGGCGGTTCATGCCACCGATCCCGCCGAGCATCGTCCGCATTGCCCAGGGTAGGGCGTTGGCGTTTTCGGCCGCGATGCGCTCCAGGCGCTCCGAGGGGGAAATGATCAAGGACTGGATCGGCCGCAAGGGAATGTCGCTGTGGTTGCGAAGTTCGGGCGGGATGGCGGCGAGCGTTCGGTTGATACGTTGCATCCGCTCAATATCGACCGC
Organism: Betaproteobacteria bacterium; assembly: GCA_016709965.1. Classification (NCBI taxonomy): domain Bacteria; kingdom Pseudomonadati; phylum Pseudomonadota; class Betaproteobacteria; order Rhodocyclales; family Azonexaceae; genus Azonexus; species Candidatus Azonexus amarohabitans. The sequence goes on along the minus strand of JADJLT010000001.1, from coordinate 1,013,335 downwards.
CAGGCTGTCGAGAAAGATGCTGGACAGGGCGTGGCCGGCGATTTGTGCCAGCGACGGATGGGTGTCTACTCGGCGCCGTTCCTGATGTTCATTCTTGCGCCCGGCGCCGACGATCAGTACCCGTTCTGCGCCAAGGTGAATTGCCGGGGATATTGGGGCCAATTGACGCATTGAGCCATCGCCGAAGAACTCGCGGTGAATTTTTGTGGCGGGAAAGATGAAGGGTATGGCGCTGGAGGCGAGCAGGTGGTCGACGCCTATCGGCGAGCGAATGCCGATACGCTGGACTCGGCGCCAGGGTTGCGCGGTCGCGTGGCCCTGAAAAAAATTGATGTTGTCACCGGATTCGTAGCCGGAGGCCGAGATGCTCAAGGCATGCAGGGCGCCGCTGGTAATGGAGCGTTCTATGCCGCTGAAGTCGAAATGTTTTTGCAGTACATCGCGTAACGGGGAATTGTCGAGTAGCGAACGTGGCCGGCTTCGAATCAACCAACCCAGCGTCAGCATTGACATCCAGTGTGCCCCGGACTGAGCGATGCCCAACGGATCGGCTCGGTAGATTTGGCCGGCATGCATGTTTCGCCAGAAATTGGCGAGTACAGCGACTGCCTTGCCAAAATTGTCGGCCAGGCAGGCGATGCTGGCTGCGTTGATGGCACCAGCCGAGGTGCCGCAGAGAATAGGAAAAGGATTTTTCCGGTGGTTTGTCGATAGTTTTGAAACGGCGAGCAAAACGCCCACTTGATAAGCGGCGCGTGCGCCGCCTCCGGTGAGTACCAGTGCGGTTTTTGGCCGATTTGTCGGCTGCTGGCTCATGCCAGGGCAACGGCCGTTTGCTGGCGCGTGGCCGTGGACGTGCAGATTTTCCTGATTTTCATCTCCCCCTCCATGATCTGTCTTTTTTATGCGACCACTGTATGGTCTGCAGTATAGGGGGAGAAGTTTTTCCGCTCAATCGGGCTTGGTGCGTCTTGCATCTGCCCAGCAGTTGGGCGTTTCGTACAGACGGACCTGCTCAAGTTGCAGATGGTTGCCGTAAGTGTCGCGATACACTGCATCGAGACGTTCAAATGCGATACGCGCCAGATTTTCTGCGGTTGGTACGCAATTGAGGAGCACCGTCTTGTGGTCGGGAAGTGTTTTCAGAAAGTCGACGATGGCCGTATCGCCGGCATAGGCTAGAAAGGCGTGGTCCCATGCATCAACGAGGTGGGCGTTGGCGAGTTCCTTGACCTGTGAAAAATCCATGACCATGCCGTTGGCCGCATCGCCGGCTTTGTCGATGACGTTGCCCGACAGCGTGATTTCGATGGCATAGCGGTGCCCGTGCATGTGGCGGCACTGGCTTTTATGGTCGGGGATGCGGTGCCCGGCATCGAATTCGAGACGGCGGGTGATCAACATGAGTGTTTTGCTCGACAAGATGGTCGCGGATTATACAATGCGCCATGCTTACAACTGATGATCACCGCCGGGATAGTGCCGGTCTAGTCTACGTTTACCCGGTGATATCGCGACGCGCCGGTGGCGTGTCCATCGGTATCAATCTCAATCCAAACAATGCATGCAACTGGGCGTGCGTTTATTGCCAGGTCGAAAACCTGACGCGTGGCGGGCCGCCACCGATTAGTCTTGATACGCTGGAAAGGGAGCTGGCGGGCTTTCTAGAAGAGGCGTTGCACGGCGATTTCATGCGCCGTGATGTGCCGCCGGAGGCGCGGCGATTGATGGATGTGGCTTTTTCCGGCAACGGTGAGCCGACCAGTGCGCCGGAATTTGCTGACGCAGTTGCTTGTTTGGCGGCGGTGCTGGAGCGCTTCAATCAAAAAGGCAAGCTGATGGTACGCCTGATTACCAATGGCAGCTTGATGCATCGGCCAGAAGTTCAGTTGGGTATCGAGCGCTTGGCAGAACTCGGTGGCGAGGTTTGGTTCAAGATTGATCGGGCTGAGGCTGCTGAAGTGGTCGAGATTAACGGTGTCCCCGGTCAACCGGAAAAAATGGCCAAAAATCTAAAAATTTGTGCCACCTTGGCGCCAACCTGGGTGCAAACCTGCTGGTTTGCACTGGATGGTGTAGCGCCATCGGCGACGTCCAGATCGGCGTATTGCAATCTGCTTCGTCCGCTGGCCGGCGAGCTTGCCGGTGTGCATTTATATGGGTTGGCTCGACCTTCAATGCAGCCCGCAGCAATCAGGCTGAGCGCGCTATCTGCTCAATCTCTGGCCGATTTCGCCGAGCAGATCAAAAAAGAAACGGGCATTCGGGTCGTTGTCTCCCCGTAATGCCCGTTGTTGCCGTCGGCGCCCCTGTCGGGGAACGATCAAGCTGCCTTTTTTGCGTGGCTACGCGCCGATTTCTTCAGTGACTTGTACAGTTCTGGTTCCTGAGCCTTGAGGTAGTCGATGACGTCCATGTCCTCACGCTTGATGTTCTTGATATCGACTTGCTCGACGTGCACCAGACGCAGCAGTTCGCGGACAGGCTTGGGCATGTTGCGACCGCTTTCGTAGCGTGAGCCGCCGCTCTGGGTGACGCCCAGGGTGGACCAGAATTGTTGCTGGTTAAGGCCGAGCTTGCGACGAATCTCGCGGGCGTCGATCTTCTCGATGGTTTTAACAGTAGTCATGATCCAATCTCCATACGCTAGTGTAATAGGATTACCCAAGCATCCTAGCGATGTATGCCTTAGGTTATATATCGAAGTGTATAGGCTGTTATGACATTGCGCAAGTGTCAATGACGTTAAATTTATCAAATACGAGTAATTTTTTGTATTTTCTCTGGCTACGTTATTAGACCCTGCGCGCGGCGAGAGGTGCCTTTGTTCTTTCGGAATTTCAGAGGATGTTCTAAGATCGTCGAGATCAACCAAAATCAATGTGGGGAGTTTGTAATGCAGGTGCGGGAAATTCTTCGGGTCAAAGGCGGGACGCTGTTCACTGCTACACCGCAACAGTCACTGGCCTTGGCGATCGACACCATGGCAGATCTCGATGTCGGTTCATTGGTGGTGATGGACGGTGGCAAGATGGTTGGCATGCTGACTTTCCGCGAAGTGCTGCAGGCGCTCAAGGGCAAGGCGGTGGCTGGGGATGGTCTGAAGGTGGGCGATGTCATGCTCACCAATCCGGTGACCGCGTTTCCGGATATGGAGGCGAACGAGTTACGCCGCTTGATGATCGAAAAGCGCTCGCGTTACCTCCCCGTGCTCGAAAACGATACCCTGATGGGCGTCATTTCCTTTCTCGATGTCGCCAAGGCAGTCCTTGAAGAACAAGGGTTCGAGAACAAGATGCTGAAGAGTTACATCAAGAACTGGCCGGGCGAACCGCAGGCTGGTGTCTGATCAACAAAAAGGCAGCTTTGGCTGCCTTTTTGTTGTCCGGTGTCAGCGCTTTCCGTGATCACAGCGCTTGCTTCTTCGCTAATGCTTCCGGGTTGGTGGCAGGGTGTGTATTTGTGCTTGTTGACGGTAGCGGACGGGGCTTTTGCTTGGCGTGGTAAACTCTCCCGTTCCCTATTCGATCACTGCTTCCATGTCCGGCAATACTTTTGGCACCTTGTTTACTGTTACTTCCTTTGGTGAATCTCATGGCCCGGCCATCGGCTGCGTAGTCGATGGGTGCCCACCAGGCTTGAGTCTTTGCGAAGCGGATATCCAGGCGGAGCTGGATCGCCGTAAGCCGGGCACCTCGCGCCATGTGACCCAGCGTCGTGAACCGGATACCGTTGAGATTCTTTCCGGTGTTTTCGAAGGCAAGACGACCGGTACCCCGATTGGCTTGTTGATTCGCAATCAGGATCAGCGCAGCAAGGACTACGGCAATATTGCTGACACTTTCCGACCCGGTCACGCCGACTACACTTATACCCAGAAATACGGTTTCCGCGATTACCGCGGCGGTGGCCGCTCATCGGCTCGCGAAACGGCGGTTCGGGTGGCGGCTGGTGCGATTGCCCGCAAGTGGCTGAACGAGCGCTACGGCATCACGATTTGCGGCTGGATGAGCGCTCTTGGGCCAATTGATATTCCATTTGTTTCGGCTGACGACATCCGCGAGAACGCGTTTTTCGCGCCAAATGCGGCCCTTGTTCCTGAGTTGGAAGCCTACATGGACAGTCTGCGCAAGTCGCTGGATTCGGTAGGGGCCAAAATTACCGTGACCGCCAGCGGCGTGCCTCCGGGGTGGGGAGAGCCTGTTTACGACCGCCTTGATGCCGAAATTGCCTATGCCATGATGGGCATCAATGCCGTCAAGGGCGTCGAAATTGGCGCGGGTTTCGATTCCGTGGCGCAGCGTGGCAGCGAGCACGGTGATGAAATGACGCCGCAGGGTTTTGCCACCAATCATGCGGGTGGCGTGCTGGGCGGCATTTCGACCGGGCAGGATATTATTGTGAACATGGCGATCAAGCCAACCTCGTCAATTGCCCAGCCGCGTCGTTCAATCGATCGTTACGGAAATGCCATTGAGGTGGCCACTGAAGGACGCCATGATCCCTGCGTCGGGATTCGGGCGACGCCAATTGCCGAGGCAATGCTGGCCTTGGTGTTGATCGATCACGCCTTGCGCCACCGTGCGCAGTGTGGTGATGTCGTATGCCATACACCACGTATTCCAGGAAAAATCGCGTAAAATCTTTAGCTTTTTTACCGCTCGCAGAGCGGCGTTGTTGTCAAAGGGGGAAGTATGCAAGTCGATCATCACGATCTCCATCACGAATTTCCGGAATTCAATGACGCGATTCACGCGCTGAAAACGGGCAATGCACATTTTGCCAAGCTGTTTGCCAGTTATCACCGTCTGACCGGCAAGGTTGAAGATCTGGAAGAGAACGATATGCCGGTGGGGGATTTTACCATCGAAGACATGAAGAAGCAGCGGGTCAAATTGAAAGACGAGCTGTATCACATGTTGCTGGCCTTCCGCGCGGGCCAGGAAGCTGCCCGGGCCTGATCAGGCCCTCGCCCGTGCGATGCATCCGGTAGAATTGCCGGATGCATGCTTTGCCTTATTGGCGCCTCTCGGGCTATTACTTTTTCTATTTCGCCTTTATTGGCGCCTTCTCGCCCTATTTTGGGCTCTATCTCCAATCCCTGAATTTTTCTGCCTGGGACATCGGTTTGCTGATGTCGCAGATGCAGTTGATGCGCCTTTTTGGCCCCAATCTCTGGGGATGGCTGGCTGATCGATTTGGTCGTCGTCTGGCGATCATTCGGCTGGCAGCCGCGATTGGCCTGGCTGGGTTTACCGCCTTTTTCTGGCTCGATAAGTTACCCGCCATGTTGATTGCGATGGCGGTGCTCGCCTTCTTCTGGAGCGCAGCTTTGCCTCTGGTAGAGACGCTGACTTTCGATCATCTGCGCGAAGAGCGTGGGCGCTACAGCCGCATTCGCTTGTGGGGATCGATAGGGTTCATCGTCGCCGTCATGGCCACCGGTGCCTTGCTGGATATTGCGCCGCCGGTTGGCGTGCTCTGGGTTTGCTGGACGATCCTGGCCGGCATTCTGCTGTATGCGCTGACCCTGCCTGAAGCGCCGCCCGTCAAGCATGCGACCGACGGTGATTCAATCGGCGAGATTCTGCGCCAGCCGAAGGTCATTGCGCTTATGGCGGCCTGTTTTGCCATGTCTGCAGCGCATGGTGCGTTCTATGTGTTTTATTCGATTCATCTCAATGCGCATGGATACTCGAAGACCGAGGTCGGATTGCTCTGGTCGCTTGGTGTGGTCGCTGAAATCGTGGTTTTCATGTTCATGGCGAAACTGTCGCGGCGATTTTCGCTGCGCACGATCCTGCTTGTCAGTTTCGCGGCGGCGGTTGTCCGGTTTTTGATGATGGGCTGGGGGGTCGAGTCAGCGGCCATCATGATTGTTGTTCAGGTGCTGCACGGTCTGACTTTTGGTGCCTACCACGCAGCGTCCATCGCAGCGGTCAATCAATGGTTTCCTGGTCGAGCGCAGGGGCGAGGGCAGGCCTTGTATTCCAGTTTGTCGTTTGGGGCAGGTGGCTTGCTCGGTGCGCTGATCAGTGGCCGGACTTGGGAGTGGCTGGGGGCCGGCTGGACGTTTACCTTGAGTTCTGTGTTCGCACTGGCTGGCTTTTTATTGGTCTGGGGCTGGGTAAATGCAAATGCTACGGTCGACCGGTAAAACCGGGCAAAAACCAAAGATCCTGTGCAATAATTCATCGCTTTACGGCCCACATTACGCACTATGTCGAAGACCCTTTACGACAAGCTTTGGGAGAACCACGTCGTTCATCAGGAAGCTGATGGAACGGCCCTTCTCTACATTGATCGCCACCTTGTTCATGAAGTCACCAGTCCTCAGGCTTTTGAAGGCCTGAAGCTGGCTGGCCGCAAGCCTTGGCGCATTTCGTCCATCGTTGCAACGGCGGATCACAATACGCCGACCGATCACTGGGACGAAGGGATCAAGGATCCCGTGTCTCGTCAGCAGGTTCAAACGCTGGATGACAACATCCGCGAAGTCGGCGCGCTGGCCTACTTTCCTTTCAAGGATGCAAGGCAAGGCATTGTCCATGTCGTCGGTCCGGAAAACGGCGCAACGCTTCCCGGTATGACCGTCGTCTGCGGCGATTCGCATACCTCGACGCACGGTGCGTTCGCCTGCCTGGCGCACGGCATCGGCACCTCGGAAGTTGAACACGTGCTGGCGACCCAGTGCCTGCTGCAAAAGAAGTCCAAGACCATGCTGATTGCCGTTGACGGCAAACTCGGCAAAGGTGTAACTGCCAAGGATGTAGCGCTGGCCATTATCGGCACCATCGGTACGGCGGGCGGCAATGGTTATGCCATCGAGTTCGGCGGCAGCGCCATTCGTGGCCTGAGCATGGAAGGTCGCATGACCCTGTGCAACATGGCCATCGAAGGCGGTGCGCGCATGGGCTTCGTCGCGGTCGACGACAAAACCATCGATTATTTGAAAGGTCGTCCCTTCTCGCCGAAGGGTGAGATTTGGGAAAACGCTGTCGCCTACTGGCGCACGTTGCATTCCGATGCTGGCGCGCAGTTTGATCGTGTCGTGACGCTGAAGGCGGAAGATATCCGGCCGCAAGTGACTTGGGGGACGTCGCCGGAAATGGTTGTCGCCATCGATGCCATTGTTCCCGATCCGGCCAAGCAGACCGATCCAGTCAAGCGCGAGGGCATGGAGCGTGCACTGCAATACATGGGGCTGAATCCGAATACGCCGATCAACCAGATTACTATCGACAAGGTGTTTATCGGTTCATGCACCAATTCGCGCATCGAGGATTTGCGCGAAGCTGCCTCGGTGCTCAAGGGGCGCCATGTCGCTGCCACTGTCAAGCTGGCGTTGGCCGTACCGGGGTCCGGTCTGGTCAAGCGTCAGGCAGAGGCCGAAGGTCTGGACAAGGTCTTCATCGCCGCCGGTTTCGAGTGGCGTGAGCCGGGCTGTTCAATGTGCTTGGCCATGAACGCCGATCGCCTGGAGCCGGGCGAGCGCTGCGCTTCGACCTCCAATCGCAATTTTGAAGGTCGCCAGGGACCTGGCGGGCGGACTCATCTGGTAAGTCCTGCCATGGCGGCGGCCGCGGCGATTGCCGGCCGCTTTGCCGATGTGCGCGACGTTCTGTAAGCGAGGATTGTCATCATGAAAAGCTTGTTTATCGTAGCCGTGGTATTTGGCTTGGCTGCATGCAATACCGCTGAAGGCGTCAAGAAGGATGTTGCCATCGGTGCAGAAAAGACTGGTGAGGCACTCCAGAAGGGTGGCGAAGCGGTCGGTGGTGCATTGCACAAGGGTGGTGAAGCAGTTGGCGGTGCGCTCAAAAAGAGCGGTGAAGCCGTCCAGAAGGCGGTGGAGTAAATGGAAAAATTCGTTCGTCTCGAAGGGGTGGTGGCACCCCTCGACCGTAATAACGTCGATACCGATGCAATCATCCCGAAGCAGTTTCTAAAATCCATCAAGCGTTCCGGCTTTGGCCCCAATGCCTTTGATGAATGGCGCTACATGGATATCGGCCAGCCTGGGCAGGATGCTACTGGTCGTCCGAAAAATCCGAATTTCGTGCTGAACCAGCCGCGCTATCAAGGGGCACAGGTTCTGTTGACGCGCGCTAATTTTGGTTGCGGCAGCTCGCGAGAGCACGCGCCTTGGGCGCTGCTCGACTTCGGGTTCAAGGCGATTATTGCCGAGTCGTTTGCCGATATTTTCTTCAACAACTGCTACAAGAACGGCATTGTTCCCATTGTGTTGCCGGCCGCCGAAGTTGAAGCCTTGTTCAAGCAAGTCGAAGCGACGCCTGGCTACACGCTGGTGGTCGACCTGCCGGCGCAAGCGGTGATTCGTCCTGACGGATATGGCATCCCTTTCGAGATTGATGCCTTTCGCAAGGAGTGCCTGATCAATGGCTGGGACGATATTGGCCTGACTTTGCGTCATGCCGAGAAAATTCGTGAGTTTGAAGAGAAACGTCGTATCAATCAGCCTTGGCTGTTTGCGTAACAAGGAAAGCATATGAAAATTTGTGTTCTGCCGGGTGACGGCATTGGTCCGGAAATTACCGCAGAAGCGGTTCGCGTGCTGAAGGCGCTCGATCTCAAATTCGAGATGGAAGAGGGGTTGCTGGGAGGCTGTGCAGTCGACGCCACTGATAATCCATATCCCGAAGCGACGCAGAAGCTGGCTCGTGCCGCTGATGCGATCCTGCTGGGGGCCGTCGGCGGTCCGCAATGGGACATGTTGCCGCGTGAGAAACGTCCGGAGCGCGGGCTGCTTGGCATTCGCAAGGATCTGAATCTGTTTGCCAATCTGCGTCCGGCCATTCTCTACCCTGAGCTGGCCAATGCGTCGACGCTGAAGCCGGAAGTGGTTGCCGGTCTGGACATCCTGATTATTCGCGAATTGACGGGTGACATCTATTTCGGCCAGCCGCGCGGTATTCGTGAGGAAAATGGCGAGCGTGTCGGCTTTAACACCATGGTTTATAGCGAGTCGGAAATCCGCCGCATCGGTCACGTTGCCTTCCAGGCAGCCCAAAAGCGCGACAAGCGCTTGTGTTCGGTCGACAAGATGAATGTGCTGGAATGTACCCAGCTTTGGCGCGACGTGATGATTGAGATCAGCAAGGATTACCCGGACGTTGAACTCAGCCACATGCTGGTTGATAACGCCGCCATGCAGCTGGTCAAGGCACCGAAGCAATTTGACGTCATGGTGACCGGCAACATGTTTGGCGACATTCTGTCTGACGAGGCCTCAATGTTGACGGGGTCGATCGGCATGTTGCCGTCTGCCTCTCTCGACGAAAAGAGCAAGGGTCTCTATGAGCCATCGCATGGTTCGGCGCCGGATATCGCCGGCAAGGGCATTGCCAATCCGCTGGCAACGATTCTGTCGGCAGCGATGATGCTGCGCTACACTTTTGGCCTTGAAGAGCAGGCACTACGTGTCGAAACTGCGGTCAAAAAAGTACTGGCTCAAGGTTATCGGACCGGTGACATTTATGAGCGCGGGACGAATAAGGTTGGTACCAAGGAAATGGGCGACGCCGTGCTGGCAGCCCTATAAAAAATAAAGAGACTTTTCACGGAGAGTGATGACATGAAGAAAGTTGGTCTGGTTGGTTGGCGCGGTATGGTCGGTTCGGTCCTCATGCAACGCATGGTGGAAGAGGGCGATTTTGCCCACATTGATCCAGTGTATTTCTCCACATCGGCTGCTGGTGGCAAAGCACCGGTTCTCGGCGGGAAGGAGGCTTCTCTGCCGTTGCAGGATGCATCCAATATCGACGCACTGAAAGCTTGTGAAATCATCATTACCTGCCAAGGCGGCGACTACACCAAGGAAGTCTTTCCCAAGCTGCGAACTGCAGGCTGGAATGGTCACTGGATCGATGCCGCCTCGGCACTGCGCATGGCCGACGATGCGGTGATCGTTCTCGATCCGGTCAATATGAACGTCATCAAGGACTCTTTGGCCAAGGGTGGCAAGAACTGGATCGGCGGAAACTGTACGGTTTCGTTGATGCTCATGGGTCTTGGCGGCTTGTTCCAGAACGACTTGATCGAATGGGCCACTTCGATGACCTATCAGGCGGCATCCGGTGCCGGCGCGCAGAACATGCGTGAATTGATCTCCCAGATGGGCGCTATTCATTCTTCCGTGGCTGACCTCCTGGCCGATCCTGCATCCGCCATTCTTGACATCGATCGGAAGGTTGCCGAAACGATCCGTTCGGACGCGTTCCCGAAAAAGAATTTCCGCAACACACCGCTCGCCGGTTCTTTGATTCCGTGGATCGATGTGCCGGTTGAAGGCGGTCAGTCCAAGGAAGAATGGAAGGGCGGGGCCGAGTGCAACAAGATTCTTGGTCGCCCCGCATTCCGTTCGGCTGGATCAATTCCTATTGACGGTTTGTGCGTGCGTATCGGCGCCATGCGCTGTCACAGTCAGGCGCTGACCATCAAATTGAAAAAGGATGTCCCGCTAGATGAAATCAGCGACATGCTCGCCAAGGCCAACCCGTGGGCTAAGGTGGTGCCGAACGAGCGTGAAATTTCGGAGCGTGAACTGACCCCTGCTGCCGTAACCGGAACGCTGACCGTACCAGTCGGTCGCCTGCACAAGATGGCGATGGGGCCGGAATACCTTGCGGCCTTCACCTGTGGCGACCAATTGCTATGGGGGGCCGCCGAGCCGCTACGCCGTATGTTGCGTATTCTGCTCGATGCGTGATTAAGCTGTTTTTCGCAAAAAACCGGGGAAAACCCCCGGTTTTTTTATTTGTTGGAGATTTGCAAAATCCTGGGTGTGAGAAGAGGGTTTAGCTTGCATTGCTAAGTTCATGATGTTAATTTGAAACTCCCAAAATTGACGCTCAGGGTTTCGCCGTGAACGAAACTAAAAATTCCAAGTTCAAGAAACGTGCTGCAACGCTTGCGGTCGCTTCTTGTTTATCTCTCGCTCCTTGGGTTGCCGATGCAGCTGGCCTGGGGAAACTCACCGTCTTGTCCGGCCTTGGGCAGCCTTTGCGAGCGGAGCTCGATATTGGCGCAGCCAAGGACGAGGTTGCGGGAATGACAGCCCGTCTCGCACCGCAGGATGTGTTCAAACAGGCGGGAGTTGATTTTGCCTCTGTCCTGCTGGATCTTCGCTTCGCTGTCGAAAAGCGTCCGAATGGCCAGTCGGTAGTCAAAGTTACCTCTGCCAAGCCAATCAACGAGCCATTCCTTGATTTTCTGGTGGAGCTGAATTGGCCGGCCGGTCGCCTGGTTCGCGAATATACATTCCTGCTGGATCCGCCAGAAATAGCCGCTACCCAGTCATCCCGGCCTGTTGCCGAAGCGCGTATTGTCGATACCGTGCGTGGTGGAGGCAGCGGTGGCGAGTATACGCCTGCTCCGGTCAAGGCAACGCCTCGCTCGGTTCCTGTGCCAAAAGCTACGGCAGAGCCAAAACCGAAACCGGATATCTCCGCCGGTCGTCTCGTCAGACAAGGCGAGACTCTGCGCAAAATTGCTGCAGAAAATCAATACGATGGTGTTTCGCTAGAGCAAATGTTGGTGGGTTTGTTCCAGAATAATCCGGATGCTTTTATTGCAAAGAATGTAAATCGCCTGAAGGCTGGTGCCATTCTTAATATGCCGGAAAAATCAACGGTCGAGGCGATCTCGCCGGCTGAGGCAAGAAAAGTTTATGTGACGCAGTCCAGCGACTGGAAGGCTTATCGGCAAAAGCTGGCTGCCGCTACTGCCAAGGCGCCAGTAAAGGACGACGCGGGTTCCGCACAGTCTGCTGCGGGTAAGATCACGGCCAAGGTTGAAGAAAAGGTCGCGCCAGCTGAGCAGGGCAAGGATCAGGTCAAGGTTGCGCGGGCTGATGCTGGCGCCAAGGGTGGTGCTGCGGGCAGGGCGTCTGAGATTGCCGACCAGGTAGCCAAGGACAAGGCGCTCAAGGACGCACAGGATCGCCTGTTAACCTTGGAAAAGAACGTCAATGAGCTTCAGAAGCTCCTTGAGTTGAAAAATCAGAAACTCGCTGAACTTCAGCAGCCGCCCGCCAAGAAGGAAGAGCCCAAGATAGCGGAGGCGGTGAAGCCGGTCGAGCCACCAAAGCCCGTTGACGCGGTCAAGCCCGCGGAGCCAACTGTTGTTGAGCCCCCGAAAGCCCCAGAAGCGCCGGTTGTCGCGCCAAAGCCCGCAGAGGTCAAGGCGCCTGATGCGCCGAAGCCCGAAAGCCCGAAAGTGGTGGCACCACCACCACCACCGCCGCTCGAGGAGCCAGGTGTCGTGGATTCACTGCTGCAGGACCCGCTGCCTGTCGCTGGCGGTGCAGGTATTCTCGCCTTGTTGGCTGGTTATTTTCTGATCAAGCGCCGTCGAAGCCAGAACGCGTCGGTCGAAACGACAGCACTGCCGGTACCGTCCAGTCTGGGGCCGAATTCGGTATTCCGCATGACGGGTGGCCAGAGTATCGATACAGGCAATATCGCACCAATGACGGGTGAATTCAGTCAGACCGGGCCGGGAACGATCGATACCGATGAAGTTGACCCGGTTGCCGAGGCAGATGTCTATATGGCTTATGGTCGCGATACCCAAGCGGAAGAAATTCTTCTTGAGGCGTTGCAGAAGGATCCGCAGCGCACCGCCATCCATGCCAAGTTGCTTGAAATTTATGCCAATCGCCGCAGTGTGAAACAGTTCGAAACACTGGCTGGCGAATTGTATGCTCAGACAGCAGGTGTTGGTCCGGATTGGGAAAAGGCGGTAGCGCTGGGTTTGACCCTCGATCCGAAAAATCCGCTGTATTCCGCGTCACAGGGTCAGGGTGCGCCTGCTGATGTGGTGGAAAGTGCGACAGATGATGCGCCAGGTATGGTCGCGGAGGCTCCGGCTCCTTCATCGGTTTCTGATGAAGCGTCGTCGATCTCCGGGCTCTCCAAAGAATTCGAGCGGGATACGATCATTCTTCCGACAAAAGCGGAGCCTCCTGTTGAGCAGGCAATTGAGGCAACTGCACCGCAGGGGCTTGATCTGGCTTCGGATGCAATGACGCTTGATTTTGATCTGGGTGCTGAAACCATCGCCCCTGATCTTGTCGATGAGCCTGAAGCAGTTGTTGTCGAAAAAGATGCCTACATTGATACCGTTGTTACGCCAGATGAAACCAATGCACTGGACTTCGATTTTGGTAGTGATGCAGCCCCGGTTGTTGCAGAGCCCTTGGTTGCAGAAAGTATGCCGAGGGATGGCCTTGATTTTGATCTGGCGGTTGCCGATAGTCCGCTGCTTGAAGAATCAACAGCACCATCTCCAGATTTTTCTCCGGCCGGAACGCTTGTTTTGCCATCATCGGGAGAGCATGACGAGGAAGGGGTAGATGTTGGTCTGAGTACATGGGTGGGCGGTGAAGGCGGCTTGGAGGGAGTGATCGATGAGCATGCTGCTTCGCCTGAGCCTGAGCCGGTCTTTGATCATGACTCGCCATTGACGAGCACTGTGGTCAATGAGTTGGCCGGAACCGATACGCTGGTCAGCACTAATGTTCTGAATTTTGGCGATGATGCCGATGACTCGAAACTGGCCGATACGGTGGTCAATGCCGGCGTCGTTGATACAGATTCGCTCGAATTTGATGTCAAATTGACTGATTCGATGTTTCTCGGTCAGCCAATGGGGACGCCGGAATTCGATATCGGATCAATCAATCTCGATTTGTCGGAGCCACCCTCGGCAGCTGGTTCCTTCGGCGAGCAGACCCTCGTTCATGCTGAGGTCCCTGCACTGGATGAGCCGTTGATGGCGTCTTTGCCAACTGAAGCGCCACCTGAGGTGGCAACTGAAGCGCCGGTTCGCAATGAGCAATGGGAAGAGGTCAATACCAAACTGGATCTGGCCAAGGCCTATGAAGAAATGGGTGACTTGGAGGGCGCACGCGAACTGCTTCAGGAAGTGGTTGGCGAAGGCCCGGTGGATCTGGTTGAGCAGGCACGCACGATTCTTGGTCGCATAGGCGAGTAGAATCACGAATCGTGATCGGCACATGGCCCCGCAAGGGGCTGTGTGCATTTTGGGGCCTCGGTTTGCATCCTTCTAGCGCATTGATTATCTGGCTCGCTGCTGTTCTCGGCATTCAGTTTGTTGGCTATGCGGGGATGGCTTTGCTATGCGTCGGCGTGCTATTGCAGACTCCTGCAGCGGCGAAGCGATGGCTGGCCTACACTCGGCGTGCCCGCTGGCTGTTACTGACCTTGTGGTTGATTCTTGCCTTTAACACGCCAGGAGAGGCGTTTCTTGATGCTGCTTGGGCACCCACCTACGAAGGGATTGCCGAGGCCAATCTGCAGGCGGTTCGCTTGCTGGCAATTCTTGCATGCCTGGCATGGGTTTTCGTTCGCCTCGGGCATGATGGGATGGTTGCCGGGTTGTGGGGGCTTTTGCAACCGTTGCGCATGGCGGGGCTGGATGTAGAACGGGTGGTTGTACGGCTGTCGCTGGTGCTGGAAAATCTGCAGACTTCACCGGCCAGGGGCGAGTGGAGAAAAATGTTGGCCGCAGAGCCTCCGGTTGCTGACGGGCGAGAATGCCTGCATTTGAGTTTGATGCCGTGGACTAGCCGGGACACACTGCGGGTTGTCGTCGCTTGTGCCGGATTAATGGGAGTCGTGCTGTTGTGAGGATTGCATTGGGGATCGAGTATTGCGGCACGGCCTTTCGTGGTTGGCAAAGTCAGGCGGGCGGCGGCACTGTGCAGGATGCGCTGGAGTCTGCGCTGAGGGAAATTGCAGGTTCCCCGGTCGGTGTGCTGTGCGCTGGGCGGACCGATGCGGGCGTGCATGCGACGCATCAGGTGGCGCATTTCGATGTGTCGATCGATCGCCCGCTGACGGCCTGGGTTCGCGGTGTCAATTCCCATTTGCCGGAAGGCGTTGCCGTGCGCTGGGCGCAACCGGTTGATGATGAGTTCCATGCCCGGTTTAGCGCGCGTGGGCGGCGGTATCGATACTTGCTGTTGAATCGTCCGCAGCGCCCGGGACTTTGGCATGGTCGCGTTGGTTGGTTTCATTGGCCGCTCGATTTGGCGGCCATGCAGGATGCCTGCAGTCGCCTGCATGGAGAGCATGATTTCTCGGCTTTTCGCGCGGCCCAATGTCAGGCCAAGTCGCCGATCAAGACCATGTCTTCCGCATCAGTGCGGCAGTGCGGGAATATGTTTATCTTTGATTTTGAGGCCAGCGCCTTCTTGCATCACATGGTGCGCAATTTGGTGGGGACACTGGTCGCCATTGGAAAAGGCAGTCATGCCGCGACATGGGTGGATGAACTGTTGCAAGCGAAGGACCGCAAGGAGGCGGCACCCACATTTTCTCCTGACGGTTTGTATTTTTGCGGGCCGGTGTACGAAAATCACTGGGGTTTGCCGGATCCCGAAGATGACTTTCTCGATGGATTGATGAAATGACGAGATCTGGACGATATCCTGCATCGTATGAAAATTTTGTTTTTGGCTGTTTTTTCCGGTTGACCGCAGAACATTTGAATTTATGAAAACCCGAATCAAGATTTGCGGGCTGACCCGCGAAGCGGATGTCGATGCTGCTGTAGCCGCTGGTGCCGACGCGATTGGCTTTGTTTTCTATCCGCCTAGCCCGCGTTATGTTGCGCCGCAGCGTGCGGCAGTGCTGGCCAGACGAATTCCACCCTTCGTTGATGTGGTCGGGCTGTTCGTTAATGAGTCTCCGGCGCTTGTCCGGGCAGCATGTGATGCGGTGCCGATCAATGTCCTGCAATTCCATGGTGACGAAGACGAGGCTTATTGCCGCCAGTTTTCAAGGCCTTATCTGCGGGCAGCACGGGTGAGGCCCGGTCTTGATCTGGTAGAATTCGCTGGCTCGTTTCTCGGTGCCCGGGGTTTGTTGCTGGATGCCTTCGTGGAGGGCTATGGCGGGGGTGGCCATGTTTTCGACTGGACGCTGATTCCGCCAAACCTGCCAGGATTTCTGGTGCTGTCAGGTGGCTTGACGGCGGACAATGTGGGTAACGCCATTGAACGTGTGCGGCCGGTTGCTGTTGATGTCTCTTCGGGGGTGGAAATGGGCAAGGGTATCAAGGATCACCAAAAAATCGCTGCCTTTGTGGCGGCTGTACGGAAAGCTGATGAGTCAATATAACTTCCCCGATGCCAAGGGCCATTTTGGTCCCTACGGTGGTGTCTTCGTGGCCGAGACGCTGTTTGGCGCGCTCGATGAACTGAAGGAAGCCTACGCTGCAGCGCAGGTTGATCCCGCATTCCGTGCCGAATATGAATACGAATTGAAGCATTTCGTCGGTCGCCCGTCGCCGGTCTACCACGCCAAGCGCTGGTCCGAAATGCTGGGTGGTGCGCAGATCTACCTGAAGCGTGAAGACCTGAACCATACCGGTGCCCACAAAGTGAATAACTGTATTGGTCAGGCCATGCTTGCCAAGCGCATGGGCAAGCCGCGCGTGATCGCCGAAACCGGCGCTGGCCAGCACGGTGTCGCTACCGCCACCGTTGCCGCCCGCTATGGGATGGAGTGTGTGGTTTACATGGGTAGCGAGGACGTCAGGCGCCAGGCGGCAAATGTCTATCGCATGAAGTTGCTGGGCGCCACTGTCGTGCCGGTGGAGTCAGGTTCCAAGACGCTGAAGGATGCGCTCAACGAAGCGATGCGTGACTGGGTCACCAACATCCACAATACGTTCTACATCATTGGCACGGTCGCCGGCCCGCACCCGTATCCGATGCTGGTTCGTGACTTCCAGAAGATTATCGGCGAGGAATGTTTGGTCCAGATGCCGGAAATGACCGGCCGCCAGCCGGATGCAGTCATTGCCTGCGTTGGCGGTGGTTCCAATGCCATGGGTATTTTTTACCCGTACATCAATGTTGAGGGCGTCCGCCTGATCGGCGTCGAAGCTGCGGGTGACGGCATGGAAACCGGTCGCCACTCAGCTTCTCTGACCGCTGGGGTCCCCGGTGTGCTGCACGGCAACCGCACCTATCTGCTGCAGGATGAAGACGGCCAGATCATCGAGACGCATTCGGTGTCGGCCGGCCTTGACTACCCGGGCGTCGGTCCGGAGCACGCCTGGCTGAAGGATTTGGGGCGTGCGGAATATCAGCCGGTGACCGACAGCGAAGCGCTGGCCGCCTTTCATACCTTGTGTCGCATTGAGGGCATCATTCCGGCGCTGGAGTCCAGCCACGCGCTTGCCTATGCGGCCAAGCTGGCGCCAACGCTGGCCAAGGACAAGATTTTGCTGGTCAACCTCTCTGGTCGTGGTGACAAGGACATGCATACCGTGGCCGAAAAATCCGGGATTGTCTTCTGATGTCGCGCATCAAGTCTGCTTTTGACCGCCTCAATGGCGAAGGCCGCAAGGCGCTGATCCCCTTCATTACGGCAGGTGATCCCGATGCCGCGTTGACCCTGCCGCTAATGCATACGTTGGTCGATGCAGGCGCCGATGTCATCGAACTGGGCGTACCGTTTTCCGACCCGATGGCCGATGGCCCGACCATTCAGCGTGCCTCCGAACGTGCCCTGGCCAAAGGCATGACGTTGCGCAAGGTGCTCCAGCTGGTTATTGAATTCCGTAAAACCGATCTCAGGACGCCGGTCGTTCTCATGGGCTACGCCAATCCGATTGAGGCGATGGGGCTGGAGAAATTCGCCATGGCTGCCGCTCAGGCAGGCGTTGATGGCGTGCTGGTAGTCGATTACCCGCCGGAAGAGGCAGCCAGTTTTGGCGCCGCCATGAAGGCCAATGGTATGGATCCCATTTTCCTGCTGGCGCCAACATCAACCGCGGCGCGTATCGCTCAGGTTGCAGAAATTGCCAGCGGCTACGTCTATTACGTGTCACTCGCCGGTGTCACCGGCTCCGGCGCGCTCAATGTTGATGCAGTGGCCGAGCGCCTGCCGCAGATTCGCGAAAAGACCGGCTTGCCGGTCGGGGTGGGGTTTGGTATCCGTGACGCGTCGACTGCGGCACGCATTGCTGGTATTGCCGACGCGGTTGTCGTTGGCAGCCGGATTATCGAAGAAATTGAAAAATCGACGGCGGAATCCGCCTGTGCCAATGTGAAAGCCTTGGTGGCAGATATTCGTCGTGGCGTGGATGAGGTGAAAAAATGAGCTGGTTGACCAAACTGCTGCCCCCCAAGATCAAGCGCGAACAAGGCCCTCAGCGCCGTGGAAGCCTGCCTGAGGGATTGTGGAGCAAATGCCCGTCCTGCGAGGCGGTGCTTTATGCGACTGACCTTGAAAACAACCTGCAGGTTTGTCCCAAGTGTGGGCACCATAATCGTCTGAACTCCCGACAGCGCCTTGATCTGCTGCTCGACGCAGAGGGGCGTTTCGAGATCGGTTCTGAAGTCGTTCCGGTCGACAGCCTCAAGTTCAAGGACTCCAAGCGCTACCCGGATCGCCTGATGGAAGCCAACGAGGCGACTGGCGAAACCGATTCACTGGTCGTGCTGCAGGGCGCCATCAAGAACATGCCGGTCGTTGCAGCTGCTTTTGAGTTTGAATTCATGGGCGGCTCGATGGGTTCGGTACTGGGCGAACGCTTTGTGCGCGGCGTACAGACCGCTGTTGAGCACAAAATGCCTTTTATCTGTATCACCGCCTCTGGTGGCGCTCGCATGCAGGAAGGCCTTTTTTCGCTGATGCAGATGGCCAAGACAACGGCGGCCTTGACCAAGCTCTCGGCAGCTGGCCAGCCTTTCATTTCCATTCTGACCGACCCGACGATGGGAGGCGTTTCGGCTTCATTTGCTTTCGTCGGGGATGTGGTGATTGCCGAGCCCAAGGCCTTGATTGGCTTTGCCGGTCCGCGCGTAATCGAACAAACCGTTCGTGAAACCTTGCCGGAAGGCTTCCAGCGTTCCGAGTTCATCATGGAAAAAGGGGCGATCGACATGATCGTCGATCGTCGCGAACTGCGCGACCAGGTAGCACGGGTTCTCGCTCTGTTGCAAAAATTGCCGGCAATCGCTTGAAGACGCTGGAAGATTGGCTGGCTCATCTCGAAGGCTTACACCCTAAAGGGCAAGCCGGTATCGAGCTGGGCCTTGACCGGATTCGCCTGGTTAAGAACGTGCTCGGGCAGACTCAACATTGCCCAGTTGTTATTGTCGGTGGCACCAATGGCAAAGGTTCGACCTGTGCCTATCTGGAAAATATCATCGACCGGGCCGGCTACAAGGTTGGCTGCTACACCTCGCCGCATCTCATGGCATATAACGAACGCGTTCGCTTGAACGGCGTATCTGCAGGCGATGAGGTCTTGTGTGCCGCTTTTGCCCGGGTCGAAGCGGCGCGGCAAAAAGCTGGCGACATTGCGCTCACCTATTTTGAGTTCGGCACGCTGGCGGCATGGGAGGTTTTTGCTGAAGCCGGTGTCGAGGCCGCGATTCTTGAGGTGGGCCTGGGCGGGCGGCTGGATGCAGTCAATGCCTACGAACCCGATGTCTCCATTGTGACCACGGTGGCGCTCGATCACACTGACTGGCTTGGTCCGGATCGCGACAGTATTGGTTTCGAGAAAGCGGGTATTTTCCGCGCTGACAAGCCGGCGCTGTGCGCTGACCCGAATCCACCGCAAACGCTGCTCGATCACGCCGCGGCAATCGGGGCCGACCTGCGCCTGATCGGTCGCGATTTTGGTTTCGAGCGGCCGAGTGCTGAAACCAATGAAAACCGCCTGCAATGGCGCTGGTGGTGTCGCTCCGGCCCGCAGGTAATCAAGCGCGCCTTGGCGTATCCAGGACTGCGTGGCCCGACCCAACTTTACAATGCCGCCGTCGCGCTGGCAGCTCTCGAAGTACTGGGAAACAAGTTGCCGGTGACCATGCAGGCGATACGCCCCGGGATGATAGAAACGGAGTTGCCAGGACGTTTCCAGGTGGTGCCGGGCAAGCCGGCTATCGTTCTTGATGTTGGTCACAATCCGCAAGCGATTCGGGTGCTGGCCGATAATCTGTCGAGCATGGGCTTTTTCGACAGGACTTTTGCTGTCGTCGGCATGTTGAACGACAAGGATATTGTTGGTGCGCTGGCGCCGCTGAAAGACAAAGTCGACTATTGGCATGTGGCGACGCTTGCTGGAATTCGTGGCACTTCGGCCGAAGATCTGGCCGGAATCATTCGCGATTCAGGGCTGGGGGGCGAGATCGTCAAACACGCTTCTCCTGCCGAGGCAATGCAAGCAGCCAAGGGACGGGCGGCTGAAAGTGATAGAATCTTGGCCTTTGGTTCCTTCTATACGGTAGCCGGTGCGCTTGAAGCGCTTCGGAAAAAGCCCTAGTCATGGACGACAACGACGCCCAGTTGCCCCTAAAAAAACGTGCCCGCCGCCGCCTGGTGGGGGCCGTTTTCTTTGTTTCCGTGGTCGCAGTAGTACTGCCCATGGTGATGGATCACGAGCCACGCCAGACGGTGCAGGATGTTGAAATTCGTATTCCCGGCCAGGACGAAAAGCCCTTTGCCCCAAAATTTGCTGGAGCGCCAGTAGAGCGGAGCGCTGAAAAGCCGGCAGAGGCTTTGCTGCAGAATAAATTGCCAGCCGAAGCTGCGGCCAAACCGCTTGCAGAGCCGCTTGTCAAACCGACAGCCAGGATTCTGGGGGCAGTCAAGGACGGAAGCGCTGACGACAAGCATGCCGAAAAAGTCGACCAAAAATCAGTAACCAAGCCCGAAAAGACTCAGGAAAAAGCGCCTGAAAATCCGGTTGCAAAACCTGTCGTGAAACCTTCGGAAAAGGCTGCTGAAAAGCCCAGTGCTGATGATGCAAAGCGTGCTGCAGCTATTCTGGCAGGGCAAGCTGCTGAGGCAAAGCCGGCCGCAAAGGGCGGGGAATATCTGATTTTGATTGGCGCCTTCTCCAATGAGGCGAACGTCAAGACACTGAAGGCCAAACTCAGCGAGCAGGGTATCAAGACCTTCACTGAACCGCTGAATACACCGCAGGGCAAGAAGACGCGCGTTCGAGCCGGACCTTTCGCCAATCGTGAAGCTGCCGACAAGGCGCTTGAGAAGATGAAGCGGGTTGGTGTTTCCGGGGTGGTATCGGCCAAACCATGACCGGTTTTGACTACGCTGTTATCGGTATTGTCGGCATCTCGCTATTGTTGGGACTTTGGCGCGGCGTGGTTGGCGAAGTCATCGCATTGCTGGCCTGGATAGCAGCGATCTTCGCTGCTGTGGAGTTCGGTACGCCGGTCGGGCGGGCGGTATTTACTGGATTGTCTGATCCGGCTTTGCGTACGTTGGCAGGGTGTGTGGCGATTTTTGTCGGTGTGCTGATTACGATGTCTTTGTTGAGTATGGTTGTGCGCAGCATGGTCAAGGCCTTGGGCTTGTCCATATCGGATCGCATTCTTGGCATGATTTTCGGGCTGGTTCGCGGTGTGCTGGTGTGTATGGTCCTGGTCGGTCTGGGCGGCATGACTTCTGCGCCGACGCAGCCATGGTGGCGGAACGCCACGTTGGCAGCTCCCCTTGAAACAATCGTTCTCGCCACCAAGTCATGGTTGCCGGACGATTTGGCAAAACGAATTCGATTTAGTTAGGCGGGAAAAAAGTTATGTGCGGGATTTTGGGTGTAATGGCGACAACACCAGTCAATCAGCTGCTTTACGATGGTCTGATGGTGCTCCAGCACCGTGGCCAGGATGCGGCAGGTATTGCAACGGCCGAGGGTAATACCTTCCATCTGCACAAGGGGCCGGGACTGGTGCGTGACGTCTTTCGCACCCGCAACATGCGCGCCTTGCCCGGTAACTGCGGGATCGGTCATGTGCGCTACCCGACTGCCGGGTCCGCCTACAATTTTGCCGAGGCGCAGCCGTTTTACGTCAATTCGCCGTTTGGTCTCGTCCTTGGCCACAACGGGAATCTGACCAATGCCGAGCAGTTGAAGGGCGAGATGTTCCGTCTTGACCGTCGGCATATCAATACCAACTCTGATTCGGAAGTGCTGCTGAATGTCTTGGCACACGAACTGCAATCAGCCGCGCATGGCTACGAACTCGATGTCGATGCCATTTTCCAGGCAGTTGGTGGTGTGCATCGTCGCTGTCGCGGTGCCTACGCCGTCGTGGTATTGATCGCCGGCTATGGCCTGCTTGCTTTTCGCGATCCGCACGGCATTCGTCCGCTGGTCTATGGCCAGAACGAAACGCCGGAAGGCATGGAGTATCTGGTTTCCTCCGAATCCGTCGCCCTCGATACGCTGGGCTTCAAGATGGTTCGTGATATCGAGCCCGGCGAAGCTGTTTTCATCGATTTCAACTACCAGTTCCATAGCCGCCAGTGCGCACAGCAACCAATGTTCGCGCCTTGCATTTTTGAATATGTCTATCTGGCTCGTCCGGACTCGGTGATTGACGGCGTATCCGTCTATGAGTCCCGTCTGGCCATGGGTGAAAAGCTGGCCGAGAAGGTCAAGAAGTTCATCCCGGTGGAAGAGATTGACGTCGTCATTCCCATCCCGGACTCCAGTCGCCCGTCGGCCATGCAACTGGCGCAGGTTTTGGGTATCCCGTTCCGCGAAGGCTTCGTCAAAAACCGCTATGTCGGCCGGACTTTCATCATGCCCGGCCAGGCCATGCGCCGGAAGTCGGTGCGCCAGAAACTCAATACCGTCGGCCAGGAATTCAAGGGCAAACGTGTGCTGCTGGTCGATGATTCCATCGTCCGAGGTACCACGAGTCGCGAGATTGTCGATATGGCCCGCGCCGCCGGGGCGGTCAAGGTCTATTTCGCTTCTGCCGCGCCGCCGGTGCGTTTTCCCAATGTCTACGGCATCGACATGCCGACCCGGGCCGAACTGATCGCCACCGGCCGCACCGGTGACGAGATTGCTGCCGAAATTGGCGCTGATGCACTGGTTTATCAGGATATTGAGGCGTTGAAGGAATCGGTCACTTCGCTGCGCGAGGATTTGACGCTGTTTGACGCATCTTGCTTTGACGGCTGCTATATCACTGGCGACATTGATGACTATTATCTTGATGCCGTTGAGGGCAAGCGCTCTGGTAAAGCGTCCAAGAGTGATGATGATGGTGACGGCAAGGCTTCTCAGCAGCTTGTTTTGCAACTGGCTACGGATGGGCAAGACTGATGGCTGAGTCGCAAAAATATCGTCCGGAAACCCTGGCGGTGCGGGCCGGCCAGGAACGCAGTCAGTTTGGCGAGCATTCCGAAGCGCTGTACCTCACCTCCAGCTTCGTCTTCAAGAGTGCAGCGCAGGCAGCGAGGCGCTTCTCCGGTGAAGAAGAAGGGAACGTTTACGCCCGTTTTTCAAACCCGACCGTGACCATGTTCGAGGAACGCCTCGCCGCGCTGGAAGGCGCCGAGGACTGCGTTGCCACAGCCAGCGGCATGTCGGCGATCATGGCCGCGATATTGGCTCACCTGAAGCAGGGCGATCATATTGTGGCTTCGAACAGCCTGTTCGGTGCCACGGTCAATTTGTTTTCCAATATTCTGTCGCGCACCGGCATTACCACCACCTTTGTGTCGCATACCGATCCTGCTGCGTGGGAAGCTGCCATTCGGCCGGAAACGAAGATGTTCTTCCTGGAAACACCGTCTAATCCGTTAACGGAAATTGCCGATATTCGGGCCCTTGTCGCCATTGCCCAGGCCAACGGTATTCTGGTCGCCGTCGATAACTGCTTTTGTTCGCCCATCCTGCAGCGCCCGCTGGAAATGGGGGCTGATCTGGTGATTCATTCCGCGACCAAGTTTCTCGATGGACAAGGCCGCGTGCTGGGCGGAGCGGTTTGCGGCGCCAAGGCGCTGACTGAAGAGGTTTTCAAGTATTTGCGTACCGCCGGTCCTACCCTGTCTGCCTTCAATGCCTGGGTATTGCTCAAGGGGCTGGAAACGTTGAAGTTGCGTGTCGACGCTCAATCAGCGGGGGCGGCTCGATTGGCAGCATGGTTGGAGGCACACCCGAAAGTGGCGCGTGTTTTCTATCCGGGCCTGCCGTCACACCCGCAACATGAGTTGGCCAAGACCCAGCAGAAATCCGGCGGTGCCATCGTTGCCTTTGAAGTCAAGGGCGGGCGCGAGCAAGCCTGGCAGGTGGTCGATAATTGCCACTTGCTGTCCATTACCGCCAATCTTGGCGACACGAAGACCACCATCACCCATCCTGCCTCCACCACGCATGGCCGCATTTCCCCGGAAGCCCGGGCTGCGGCCGGCATTAACGAAGGGCTGCTGCGCATCGCTGTCGGCCTTGAAGCAGTAGAGGATCTTCAGGCCGACCTCGAACGGGGTCTGAGCCAGATCTGATCGTCTGAATTTTCACGCGCCGCCAGCGAGGGGGCGCAACTGCCGGATCAGGGCATTTCCACGGTCAACCGGAAAAAATGCCCGAAATCGAAATCCGGTTTCTCCTGACCCTCGCTGTCTCGTCGCTCCCTGGCCGCTCTGGTCAGGCTTTATTCAAGGATTTCCATGCATTTTTCCGATCTCGGCCTCAAGGCCGAACTCCTGCGCGCCGTTGCCGATCAAGGCTACGACACGCCGACCCCCATCCAGCAACAAGCCATTCCGGCTGTGATGACTGGCCGTGACCTGATGGCTACGGCCCAGACCGGCACCGGCAAGACCGCTGGTTTTACGTTGCCCATCCTGCATCGCCTGTTCAGCGGCGAACGCCTGGCGCGCGTCTCCAAAACGCCGCGCGTGCTGGTTCTGACGCCGACCCGTGAACTGGCCATCCAGGTCGAGGAAAGCGTCCGCACTTACGGCAAGCACCTGCCGGTCACCTCGCTGGCGGTTTTTGGCGGTGTCGGCATCAACCCGCAGATCGCCAATCTGCGCCGTGGCGTCGATGTTCTGGTGGCGACGCCGGGTCGCCTGCTCGATCACGTGCAGCAACGCACGGTCGACCTGTCCAAAGTCGAGATTTTCGTCCTCGATGAAGCTGACCGGATGCTGGACATGGGTTTCATCCGCGACATTCGCAAGATCATTGCCTTGCTGCCCAAGCAGCGCCAGAACCTGATGTTCTCAGCCACCTTCTCGCCGGATATCCGTGAACTGGCCGCTGGCTTGCTGAACAATCCGGCCTCGGTCGACGTCGCGGCACGCAACACCGCCGCCGAGACGGTGACTCAGCGCATCATCGAAACCGACCGCGAAAAGAAAAAGGAACTGCTTTGCCACCTGTTCCAAACGCGTGGCTGGCATCAGGTGCTGGTTTTTGCCCGGACCAAGCATGGTGCCGATGCGCTGGCCAAGACGCTGGACAAGGCTGGCATCAAGTCTGCCGCCATTCACGGCGACAAGTCGCAGGGCGCCCGGACGCGTGCTTTGACAGACTTCAAGGAGGGCAAACTGGTTGCGCTGGTGGCCACCGATATCGCGGCGCGCGGCATTGATATCGATGCGCTGCCCTACGTCATCAACTACGAACTGCCCAATATTGCCGAAGATTACGTTCACCGAATCGGCCGTACGGGTCGCGCCGGCATGGAAGGCGAGGCAATTTCGCTGGTTTGCCACGACGAACGGGGCGAACTGAAAGATATCGAAAAGCTGATCAAGCGCACCCTGGACCGGATCGTCATCCCCGGTTTCGAGCAATCTGCCCATGCGGCGCCGCGCCCGGTTCAACCGCCGCGTGGCCCGCGCAAGCCGCAGCAAGGGCGTCCGCAAACGCCCAAAGCCGGCCAAAAACCGGGTGGACCGCAGCAACACCGTACGGGTAGTCGCCACCGCTGATTTTCGGCAGTTTACCGATGGGCCGCGGTGTCGCGGCTTGTCGGGGCATCAAAAAACGTCTACTGTGGAAACTTAAGCCGTTACTTCATATTGTTAACGCAGTTTCTTAAGGTGTTTTGGAGGTCGGGATGCCCCCCCCGCAAAAAGTCCGCCTCGGCGACCTGCTGATCCAGCAGGGTCTGCTAACCGAGGAACAACTGAAAATTGCCCTCGATGAGCAAAAACGTACCGGACGCAAACTCGGGCGGGTTTTTGTCGAGAGCGGCTACGTTACCGAGGCGGGTATCTCACAGGCCTTGGCTCGGCAGTTGCGGATTCCCTTTGTTGACCTCAATAGTTTCACCCCCAAGCCCGATCTGATCAAACTGCTGCCCGAGTCTCCGGCACGTCGTTTCCGCGCACTGGTGCTTGATCAGTTGCCGGATGGTCGCTTGCAAATCGGTATGGCTGATCCAACCGACTTGCAGGCTTACGACGAAATTACCCGTCTGGTTCGCCGCGAAATCGATCTTGCCGTGGTGACCGAAAGCCAGTTGCTGGCCACCGTCGATCGTGTTTATCACCGTGGCGAACAGATTACGGGCCTGGCCAAGGAGTTGACGGCCGAACTCGGCGATACGCCGATCGAGTTTGGTGACTTGCTCGGACTGAACCCCGGCGCCGAGGATGCACCGGTCGTCAAGTTACTGCAGACGGTGTTTGAGGAAGCAATGCGTTTGCGTGCGTCCGACATCCATTTCGAACCGCAGGAAAAAGCCCTGCGCATTCGCTTCCGGATTGACGGCGTGCTGCACATCCAGACCGAGGCCGACGCCAAGATTTCGTCGGCCGTGGCCCTGCGCCTCAAGTTGATGTCCGGCCTCGACATTTCCGAAAAGCGCCTGCCGCAGGATGGTCGTTTCAACATCAAGGTGCGTGGCAACCCGGTGGACGTTCGTATATCCACGTTGCCGACGCAGTTTGGCGAATCCGTGGTCATGCGTCTGTTGAACCAGAATACCGGCTTGCTCGAACTGGACCGGATCGGCATGCCCGAACGCGTCCTCGAACGCTTCCGCCACGCCCTCAAGCGGCCGAGCGGCATGGTGCTGGTGACCGGCCCGACCGGCTCCGGCAAGACGACCACGCTCTACGCCGCGCTGAACGAACTGAACAGTCCCGAAAAGAAGGTCATTACCGTCGAAGATCCGGTTGAATACCGGCTCGGTGGTCTGAATCAGGTGCAGGTTCACGAAAAGATCGACCTCTCTTTTTCACGCGTCCTTCGTACGGTGCTGCGTCAGGATCCGGACATCGTGCTGATCGGTGAAATGCGCGACCAGGAAACCGCAGAGATCGGCATGCGCGCCGCCATGACCGGCCACCTGGTGCTATCGACGCTGCATACCAACGATGCTGTCTCGACGCCAATCCGCCTTCTCGACATGGGCGTACCGCGCTACATGGTTGCATTGTCTGTTCATATGGTCATTGCCCAGCGTCTGGTTCGGGTGATCTGTGGCAATTGCCGCGATGCCTACACGCTGACGCCCAACGAGCACGAATGGCTACGTTACGAACTGGGTGACCAGGTCGACAAGCACGCCTTCCACCATGGTCGTGGTTGCGCCCATTGCGCCAATACCGGTTATCAAGGGCGAACCGGGGTTTACGAATTCCTCGAAATGAGCGATTCGGTGGTCGAGGCGATCAACCATGACGACCCCGGTGAGTTCATGCGTACCGCCCGCCAGCAGATGGCCGGTGAAACCTTGCGGCGCGATGCGGTGCGACTTGTCTTGTCCGGCAAAACGACGGTGAGCGAGGCCATGCGGGTCAGCAACCAGTTCGAGGAATAAGCGGGCGTGGCCAACTTTGCTTACAAGGGACGTGATGGTGGCGGCAAGCTGATCGAGGGCGTGCTAGAAGGCGCATCGTCAGGCGGCGTCGCCGATGTGCTGTTCGGCCGTGGCATTACGCCCATTTCGATCACCGAGACGTCAGCACGGCCAAAGTCCGGCGACGATGGCGGCCTGAGTTTCTTCAAACCGAAGGTCGAACACGTTGATATCCTGCTCTTTTCACGGCAGATTCATACCTTGCTCAAGGCTGGCGTGCCGATCATGCGTGCCCTGAGTGGCCTGCAAGAGTCGGCCACCAATCCGGCGATGAAAGAGGTGATCCGCGACGTTCGCGAGAGCCTGGAGGCGGGGCGCGAGTTGTCGGTTTCGCTGGCGCGACATCCCAAAATTTTCAATCCCTTCTACATTTCCATGGTCCGGGTTGGCGAAGCCACCGGCCTGCTTGACGAGATATTCCTGCGTCTGTTCGATCACCTTGAATTCGAGCGCTTCATGCGGGAGCAGGTCAAGTCAGCCTTGCGCTACCCGTCGTTCGTGGTGATGGCCATGGGGGCGGCCATCGTGGTGGTTAACCTGTTCGTCATTCCGGCCTTTGCCAAGGTGTTTCAAGGCTTTGGCGCAGAGTTGCCGCTGATGACGAGAATTCTGCTCGGCTTCTCGAATTTCATGGTGGCGTGGTGGCCGGCCATGCTGGTTGGTATTGTCGTAGCGGTCTTTGCATTCCGTGCCTGGGTGGGCACGGCGGCCGGGCGCATGCAATGGGAGTCCATGTTGCTGCGTTTTCCGATTGCCGGAAAAATCGTTCGCAAGGCCGCCATGGCCCGCTTTGCCCGCAGCTTTGCGCTGGGTATGCGCAGCGGCGTGCCGGTCATGCAGGCGCTGACCAACTCGTCACAAACCGTCGATAACAGCTATATCGCCGCCAAGATCGAGGGTATGCGCGATACCGTCGAGCGTGGTGAAAGCGTGGTGCGCTCCGCCATTGCTTCCGGATTTTTCTCGCCGGTCGTGCTGCAGATGATTTCGGTGGGCGAGGAATCAGGCGCGTTGGACGACATGCTGGAAGAGGTCGGCCAGATGTATCAACGCGAAGTGGAGTACGAATTGAAGACGCTGGGTCAGCAAATCGAACCCATCCTGATCGTCTGCCTAGGCGTGCTGGTGCTGATACTGGCCTTGGGTATCTTCCTGCCCATGTGGGATCTTGGCAAGGTCGCCATCAAGCGATGATGCGGCCATGCGGCGCTACTACGAATTTGCTGTTGTTGTCATTCTGATCAGCATTCTGGCGCTGGTGCTGTTACGGGCATTGGACGGGGCGCGGAGCGAACTGGATGAGGCTGGGTTGCAGGCCGATGTGGCGGCGATTCGCATGGGTTTGATTGAGGTCGTGGCGCATCGCGAGACGTTTGGCGGCGAGTTGCCCAGGAGTGAAAATCCGATCGACTGGGTGGCAAATCGCCCGGCAAACTATCTGGGCGAAGTGGACGGTGTGCCCGCTGAGAAGTCGGTCTGGTATTTTGAACGCGGCGCCAAGGAACTGGTTTACCGGTTTCGGGACGGGCATCGGGCAAGATTCAGGCTGAGTCGCGACGTCAATGTGGATAGCCAGAAAGCGGTCGTGGCGGGCGTTGGCCTGCTGCGTCTTGAGGACCAGCAATAATAAAACTTGAGATGGAGGCTTAATATGTCTAAAGTATTAAAATTCTCAGCCGATATTGAAGATATGAACAAAAAATCCATTTTCGACAGACGAGGGCAGCTCGGCTTTACATTGATTGAGCTGATCGTGGTCATCATCATTCTCGGGATTCTGGCTGCTGTCGCCTTGCCGCGTTTTGTCAATTTGCAGCGCGACGCGCGCATTGCCAAGTTGCAGGCGGCACGGGGCAGCGTTTCCGCGGCATCCGCACTGGTTCATGCCACGGCTTTTTCCCGTGCCGGTATCGCCGATACGGCAGTTTGTGCCGGTGGCGGCACTGCTGACAACATTACCGGGCCGGCCGGTACGGTCTGTACTGAGAGCGGGCTGGTCAATATGGTTTATGCCTATCCCGCGGTGACGGGCGTAGGAACGGCCGGGATTCTTTCAATGGCCGGTCTGACCGGTGTCTTCAACCCGACGGCTGCTGATTTGCAGGCTGAAGGTTATACCTACACGGTGAACGCCGGCGTGGCCAAGTTTGGTGTGATTGGTGCGACAACGCCTGCAACCTGTTTCTTTACCTATACCCCCCCGCCGGCGGCCAATCAGGCAGCAACGATCAGCGGGTTATCCACAGATGGATGTTGATTTTTTAATTTAAGGAGTTGGCTATGAAGGCTATGCAAAAAGGTTTTACGCTGATCGAACTGATCGTCGTTATCGTGATTCTCGGTATTTTGGCGGCGACGGCTTTGCCGCGTTTCATCAACGTGGCGACTGATGCGCGTATGGCCGCCATGAACGGTATGGCTGGTGGTTTGCGTTCTGCTGTTGTGTTGGCGCAGTCAAGGTATGTCGCCACCGGTAGTACGACCGCTACAACCGTGAATATGGGTCTGACTGGAGCAGTTCAGGCAGTTGATGTTGCAGCTGGAACAGGCATCCCAGCGGCAACCGCTACCGGCATTCAGGTAGCCATGCAGTCCATAGACGGTTTCGCATTTGCATGTAATGCTGGCGTATGTACCGTCACGCAAACGGGTAGCCCCGCAGCTTGCGCAGTGACTTATACCGGTGCCACAGGTGTCGTAAGCACAGCGGCAGTTATTGCTGCCAATTGCGGCGGTTAAGAATGAAATATCTCCTCCTGTTTGGTTGGGGGGAATTGGTTGTAGTTAGCTTGGTGATTTCGAATACGTGAGTAAGGCGAAATATTCCTGCGCTACCCTAAGCCAGATCAAGAACCCGCCACGAGGCGGGTTCTTGCCATTACGGGGGAATTCGCGCGGTTTCACAATGATCGAGCTGGTGGTGACGATTGTGATTATCGGAATTTTGGCCGTAAATATCCTTCCTCGGTGGAGCGGAAACTCCGGCTTCGATGACCGTGGTTTTCGTGACAGCGTTGTGGCTGGATTACGCTACGCACAAAAGTCTGCCGTCGCCAGTCGGCGTACGGTTTGCGCCTATTTTTCGATGCCTCCTGCGCGGGTCTCTTTTCGAATCTCGGACGTCAATGGCGCCGCGGATTGCACCACCGGCAATGTGCTGGCAGGGCCAGATACCGACGCCTTGGTAGTTGCGGCAACAGGTAATGCGACCTTCGCCACCTTGCCGACGGGCATTATTTTCGATGCAGCCGGACGTCCGGGGAGTGGTTCGACGATCAACGTTTCAGGCCTTCCTGCTTCGTTGGCAATCACGGTCGAAGCGGAAACAGGCTATGTTCATTAGTTCGCTCTACCAGCGTGGCATTACGCTGATTGAACAGATCATGTTCATCGTTATCGTCAGCGTTGGTGTGATCGGTCTGGTTTCGGTGATGAACCCGGCAATCAGGGCCAGTGCTGATCCGATGGTCACCAAGCAGTTCGTGGCGATTGCCGAGTCTTTGCTCAATGAAATTGAGCACCAGCCTTTTACCTGGTGTGACCTTGACGACGCCAATGCCTCGACGGCGCTGTCCTACGCCGGCTGTGCCAGCAATCCGCAAAACAGCAGCGCCCCAACGCCGAATACCGAGACTAGAAACGGTAGCGGGGGGACGGGCGAGTTTTATGACAATGTTCGGGATTATGGCGGCTTCGTTTCCGAAAATGTTTCCGATCCTGCCGGCGGTGGTGCCATTGCCGGTTATCGAGCCGAAGTTGCAATTGTCGAGACGGGCGCAAGTTTTGGTTTGACCAGCGATGCCGTTCTGGCTATTACCGTGACTGTTTGCCGGTCCGTTACGCCTACGGCATTTTGTGCCGGCCGTGATTCATTTGCTTTGACGGGATACCGTTTCCGCTATGCGCCGCGATATTGATTTTTCCGCGATTTTTCCGGTTGACCGTGGATTCACGCTGGTCGAGATGATCATTTCGATTGTGATCACCGGGATTGTTGTATCGATGGTGGCTATCTTCGGGCGCAATCAGATCAACGCCTACATTGATGTCGGCAACCGTGCCGAGTTGTCTGATGCTGCCGACACGGCCTTGCGCCGGATCGCCCGCGATCTGCAGTCGGCTTTGCCCAACAGTGTCCGAAATGCATCCGCAGGTTTGCTCGAATTCGTGCCCATTCACGATGCCGGCCGTTACCGCGCGGAACTCAGCGCCACCGGTACCGGCAACGTGCTGGATTTCAGTAGCAGCGGGGACAACAGCTTTGATGTGCTCGGCCCTGCCGTGACGGTACTGGCCGGTGATCAACTGGTTATATTCAACCTTGGGCAGTCCGGCTCTGATGTTTATGACGGGACTAGCAGCCGTGCGGCAACCGCAGGCGTTGGTTTGAGTACGTTGAGTTTCACGTCGACGGGTACGCAGTTTCCGCTCGCCTCGCCGAACAATCGCTTCCAGATAGTGGGTGCGCCGGTGACCTACGAATGCTCGGGGACGCAATTGCTTCGACGCACCGGATATGGATTCAAGCCGATCCAGCCGCAAAACTTCGCGGCACTTGGCGGCAGCGTTTCCGTACTGGCCGAGAATGTCAGCAACTGCTCGTTTTCCTACACGCCCGCAGTTTTGCAGCGTAACGGGCTGGCCGTCTTGCGCCTGTCACTCAGCAAGAATGGCGAGACGGTCGAGTTGCTTCATCAGGTCGCCATACTGAATACACCATGATTTCAAATTCGCCCGTTTTTTCCGGTAGACCGCAGCATTCGCGCAATCATCCTGGATTCCGGCAGCGTGGTGTTTCGATCATTACCGGCGTCTTCCTGTTGCTGTTGATGGCCGTGCTGGCCGCCGTGATTGCCAGTGTTGTCTCGACATCGCACGTTAATCTGGCCGCTGACATCGGCGGCGCCCGGGCTTATCAGGCAGCACGCGCCGGAGCGGAATGGGGCATGTTCCAGCTCGATCCAAATGCTTCGGTGTCTTCGCTACCGAACTGCGTGAGCGGTACGCCTGCGCTTCCCGGTCATACGGTCACGGTGACGTGCAGCAGTTCCGATTACACCGAAGCTACCCGGCAGATTCGCATCTACCGGATTATGTCGAAGGCCATTGCCACAGAGGTCAAAGCACCAGGAATAGAGCGCGAGGTGGCTGTGACCGTTGAAAAGTGTCGAGACAGCGCGATAACAAGTGCGCCCTATGATTGTTGAGTCTGTCGTTTGTGAGCGATTAAGTGGGGACGATTGAATATGAGGCGTTTTCCTGAGTATTGGATGGCTGTAACGTTGTGGATGGGATTTTTCGCCCTGTTTGCAAGCACGCCGACATTTGCTGTAACGGTAATTCTTAATCCGAGCGGTGGCTCGTCAACCACGAATGGCCTGAAAATTTACATCGACGATACGTCGAAGATGCAGGTGATTCGTCGGAATGCCAACGGGACTACGGCCGGGCAGGTTTATAACCCCGGGGTTACTCCACCCAATGTCGACCTCGATAACGGAATTTTTTTGCGGGCAAATAACAAGATCTACGGACCCTCCAGCCAGTACTTTACATCGACCACTGCTTACAGCACAGGCAGTATTTCTGCACCGACACCTGCGGGCAATATGTCCGATGGTGATACTCAAACGACAGTCGGTTCCTATGGCATTACAGGTGGGCCGCAGGTGTCAGTGGTGTACAGCTATCTTCGTCCTTACGACTTTGTGACGATGACGGTTACTTTGACCATCCCTGCTGGCTATCCGGTCAGTTCAGCCAATCCGGTACGCTTCTACCACGTTGTGGATACTTATTTGGGAGGGAGTGACCAAGGGTGTGGCGTTACTTTCGTCGACTCCAATGGTCACCGTATGGTGGGCACCTATCCGCCACCAGTGGGTACGACGTGCCCGTCCACCACGAGTGTGCCGGCCGGGGTCTCGGTCGTTGAGTCTTTCCGTGAACGTACTGGTACAGGCTTTTCAAATTACTGTACGGACGACTGGAGCGATTTCTGGCAACCCCCGTCTGCCTATCCGTGCTCCATCTCAAATGCGAATAGCTTGGCGAACACGGTCACCAATACCTATCGGGACACTGGTGTCGCCATCGAATACCAGTTCACCGCTACGGGGACCTATACCTTCGCCTATGATTTTGTGATCGGATCGACGGCTGTCCCGGCCTACGACCACCTTGAGTTGCAATACACGGCCGGTGCCAATTTGTGTCCGATGGACGTCAAGGTGCTGGGTTGTACATCGAACAAAATTCCTTGCCCGGCGGGTAGTGAGTTGAATGCCTCCTTTTCCGGCACACTGATAACCAGCGGCGGTGGGGGGGCAACGTGGACGCCATCCGCCGATTTTTCGATTGCTTCGGGAACGCCGCAGGCAACCCTGACGGCACAGCCTCTGGCTCCAGGCGGAACGATCACACTCGACGCCACCAATCTGAGCGCCATACCGCTGAAAGGCGTCAAATGCTGGAATGGCAGCAGCGCAAACTGTACTTTTACGTTGCCAAACGCGGGTTGCTTCGCGTCGGATCTCGATGCCTGCAGTAACCTGACAGGCGCTCCTGCGCGCTGCGGGGCAACCAGCAATCGTCTCTACACCAAGGTGGCCGGCCAAGCGATGAGTTTTGATCTGGTGGCGCTAAAAGGATCACCGAAGACCGTTGATACAGCCTTCAATAGTGGCGTGGGTAATCCGGTGAGTGTTGATCTGGTGAGCAGCAGTGCCACGGCGGTAGGGGCCGATCGCTGCCCGACAAGCTCGCCTGTTGCAGTCAGCGGCGTTACGGCACAAACCGTGACTTTCACCGCCGGGCGCCCGGCGACGGCCACCAGTTATACGGTGCCAGCGGGGCAGAACACCAAAGCCTACCAAAATGTGTGGGTCCGATTTAACCAGAGCAATGGGGCGCTTTGCTCGAATGACCGCTTTGCCATACGCCCGGCCGCTTTTAGCACGATCTCGTCTCCCGATGCCAATGCGGACGCCACCGGTGTCAGTATTTCTGCCACTCCGTTGATCAAGGCGGGGGGCAATTTTTCGATTACGGCGGATACAGCTACGCCGGGTTATGACGGCACCCCGGGAGTGGCGCCAACACTGATTGAGTGGATCGGCATGCCGGTTCAGATCGGTAGCCTGGCGGGAGCCTTTTCGACAGCGGCCAGTGCTGCCACAGGCAACGGCGCCAGCGGCGCGGCCTTTACCTATAGTGAGGTTGGCTATTTTCGTTTCAAGGCCCAAGGGGTATTCGACTCAAATTACACCAGTGCCTATCAGGATGGTTCTGATACGGTCTGCGTCAACACGCCACCCAATGATTTTTCCAATAGCGCCGATGGCGCCGGCAAGGTGGGGTGCAAGTTCGGCAATACGGCGGCGAGCAATTATTTCGGTCGATTTGTGCCGGATCACTTTGATGTGGCTGTAACCCAGGCTTGTGCGACCGGTGCATTTACCTATTCCGGCCAACCGTTCAGTGTCATCGTGAGTGCGCGCAATGCAAGCGGAGTGACGACGCAAAATTACCATGGCTCGGGTAGTATCTTTGCCAAGGCAACAACCCTGACCGCGCGAGACTCCGGCGATACCATCGCCAATCCCGGCCCGGGGGCATTCGTTGTGACTACGAATGTCATTCCAGCCTCGGCTTATCTGCGCGGGGTTGCCGCATCAACCACACCGGCTTATGCCTTTACTTCGGCTGGTACCGTGCCAACGGTCGTTCGGGTTCGGGCAAACGACGCTGACAATGTCACCTCTTTGCGCACAGCCCCTGCGGCAACGGTGGAGGGAACGACCACCCTGCGCAGTGGCCGCCTCTGGTTGAGCAACGCCTACGGCAGTGAATTTTTGCCACTTTCTGTGCCCGCAAAGACCCAATACTGGAGCGCGAATGGCTGGACGACCAACACCGCCGATAGCTGTACGGCCCTGACCATCCCGACCAATGCCAATGGCGGCCTGACCAACGCACTCAAGACCAAGACCACGGCCACGCTGGCGTCGCCTATCGTGGCCGGCTTGCCGCGCCTGAGCCTTTCTGCACCGGGCGCTGGCAATGCCGGTCTGGTTGATGTGACGGGAAGCATCCTGCGCGGCGCAAACACCTGGCTGACCTTGTCGGCCCCGACGGCTCGTGCCTGCTTCGGTTCCTGCGGTCCACGATCGCCAGTAATCTATTTTCGTGAAAACTATTGAATTTGAAAAAACCATTGAAAAATAATGCGTTGCTGGCTATCCTTCTGAAAAAGCTTAAGGTGTAGGGACAATGTGGCCGAATTTTGGGGTGAAGTTTGAGGCAGGGTGGATGGCTATCGTCAGGCATGGCGACCGCATCGATCTTGCTCATGTCATCCATGCTGAAGGCAAGCGCCCTGAAATTCGCCTTTGCGACTCCTTTCGCGTCGAGAAAAATGAAGCCGATGCACTCTCCCGTCTCGGTCAGAGCCGAGGTCTGAAGCGCTACCGCTGCGCGGCCCTGCTCGATGAGAGCGAATACCGGCTGGTTCAGCTTGAGGCGCCTGCCGTGCCGCCTGATGAGCGCGTGCAGGCTTTGCGCTGGCGCCTGAAGGACGTCGTGGATTTTCCGGTGGATGGTGCGGCAATAGCCATTGCCGATATTCCGACTGAAGGCGCCCGACAGGCCAATGTCTTTGCTGTGGTCGCGCCGGCGACGGTGATCGGCGAGCGCATGGCGCTCTTTCACGAAAAGAAAGTGCCGCTGGAAGCGATTGATATTCCCGAAATGGCTGTGCGCAATGTCGCCGCGCTTTTTGAGGAAGCCAATCGTGGTCTTGCCTTTCTTGCCTTGACCCAGGGTGATGGGTTGTTGACCATCACGTATCGCGGCGAACTTTATTTATCGCGCCGAATTGAAATTGCCTCAGGTGCACTGGCGCAAGCGGACGACGAGCGGCGCGGGCAAATGCTGGAGCGCTTGGCGCTGGAGCTTCAGCGTACGCTGGATAACTTTGATCGTCAGTACGGTTTCATTTCAGTGTCGCGCCTGTTGATAGCATCTGAATTTGATTGCACCGGAACGGCTGCCGCGCTCGCCCAGAACCTCTATTTGCCGGTACAGGCAGCCGATCTGGCCACGGTGCTCGATTTTGCTGCCTTGCCCGAATTGCGCTCGGCTGAACGGCAGGCGCAGAGTCTGCTGGCGATCGGCGCAGCGTTGAGGTTGGACGCATGAGCCAGCAGATCAACCTGATTTTGCCAGCCTTGCGGCCACGATTCGATTGGCTGGCTTTGCCGATTGTGCTCGGTGCTGCAGCGGCAGGGCTTTTGCTGCTCGGTATCATGGCGATATTTGGGTCCATGCAGGCCAGCAGTCTCAAGGTCAGTGAAGCTGACATCAAGAGCCAGGTTTTGGCTGCGCAGCAACAGATCCAGTCGTTGGGGCAGACACTCGGGGCGCGTCAGGGAGATCCAGCACTGGACAACCAGATAGCATCAGCCCG
The DNA here is from genome assembly GCA_016709965.1 of Betaproteobacteria bacterium. Classification (NCBI taxonomy): domain Bacteria; kingdom Pseudomonadati; phylum Pseudomonadota; class Betaproteobacteria; order Rhodocyclales; family Azonexaceae; genus Azonexus; species Candidatus Azonexus amarohabitans. The sequence goes on along the minus strand of JADJLT010000001.1, from coordinate 976,226 downwards.
CCAGGCGGTCACGCAGCGCCAGGAAGTGCTGAGTCTGATCGCCCAGGGTGATGTGGCGCACGGCAATGCTTATTCCGGATTGTTGCAGGGATTTTCCCGACAGGTGGTTGACGGTGTCTGGCTGACTGGATTTCGTTTTGCCGAGAAAAACATCGAGATACATGGTCGCTTGACTGATCCGTCGATATTGCCCGCATATATCAACAAGCTCAATGACGAACCGGCTTTTGCCGGTCGCCGCTTTGCGGCACTCGACATGACCGGCGTAGAGCCAGGCGACGAGCGGCGTCCGGAGGCTGCCGCAGTGGCTACTCCCAGGGCGCCGGGACGCTACACTGAATTTGCGCTGCGTACCGAATTACTTTCCACACAGGAGAAGCCACGATGAGCTCCCTGTCATGGGCACAACTGGCCAACCGCTATGCGGCACTGACGCAGCGCGAGCGCGTGCTGGTGGCTTTGGGCTTGGTCCTTGGCCCATTACTGATCGGGAATGCCCTGTTTGTCGATCCCCAATGGACCTTGGCAAAGGGGCTACGGAACACGATTTCAACGGAGAGTGCGTCGCTGGCCGGCTTGCAGGGGCAGGTCGAAAATCTCCAGCAGCAATTGAGAATTGATCCGGATGCCGGCAAGAAGTCCGAGCTGGAAGCGCTGAGTGGTGAACGTAACAAGCTGGATGAGCAGCTTAGGCAGTTTGGTAGTGCACTGGTGCGGCCAGAGGATATGAACGGCTTGCTGGAGCGACTGCTAGCTCGGCAAACCGGCTTGCGCCTGGTGAGCCTGAAGACGATGCCGCCGCAAAGTGTCTTGCGTGAAAAGGAGGCGGCCAAGGAGGGCGACAGCAAGCCGCTTGAGCGCAGCTTTGACCTCTATCGGCATGGTGTTGAAATCCGCCTGGAGGGCAACTATGGTCAGCTGCAGGCCTATCTGAACCAACTGGAAAAGTTGCCGCAACGATTACTGTGGGGCCCTTTGAACTATCGCGTGATTGATTACCCACGGGCTGAAATGACGCTGACCGTCTATACCTTGAGTCCGGACAAGTCATGGCTGACCTTATGAGGCTGATCATGCTTGCCATGCTTTTCATCGCTGCTGCGGCGCAAGCCCAGACGGCAGATCCGACACGCCCGCCAGCAGCCTGGCTGTCACCGGTAGCGGATGCTCGCCCGGGGAGCGAGGGCGCTGGGCCTTTACGTTTGCAGTCGGTGCTGATGCGTCAGGGAGGGCGGCCGGTGGCGGTGATCGGTGGCAAGACAGTCGCTTTGGGCGGCCATGTTGACGGGGCGACACTGGTGCGCCTGAATGAACGCGAAGCCGTTTTGCAGGGAACTGATGGGGTGACGCATCTCTACCTGACACCCGATGTTGAAAAACAAATGATTGATACGCCCAAACCTCGAAAGACGAGGAAGTCCGGGCAAGTGAAGGGTCTGCCATGAGCAAGATATTGATGATCGCACTGTCGGCACTGGTGCTCACCGCTTGCAGCAATCAGCATGCGCGTCGTGGGGATGCTTTCGATCAGGCCGGCAAGGAACTGGGTGATGCAGCAGCCAGCAAGGCGAACCGGCCAGCTGGCGATGTGATTGGGCAGGCGATGGTGCCACCTTTGCAACTAGATCAGCCCGTAGCTGCAAAGCCGGAGCCACGTTTCAACCTGGCTGTGAACAATGCGCCGGTGACTCAGGTGTTGAATGCGCTGGTTTCCGGTACGCCTTACAGCATGCTGTTTCCACAGGAGCTGGCCGGCACGGTGAGCCTGAATCTGAAGAACACAACAGTGCGCGAGGCTTTGGATACGCTGCGCGAAGTCTATGGTTATGAGTACCGGATGCAGGGTACCCGGATTTACGTCCAGCCGAATACCATTCAGACGCGAATTTTCAAGATCAATTATCTGGCCAATCGCCGGCAGGGGATGAGCGAAATGCGGGTGACCGGCAGTTCGCCGAGCGTTTCAACACCAGCCACGGGTACCACGACGACGCAAACCGGCACGTCAGGCGGAACGACGAGCGGGCAGCCGCAGCGAGGCAATGACAGCGCACGCGTGCAGACCACTTCGGATTACGATTTCTGGAAAGATCTGACGTCGGCGCTGAACTCGATTGTGGGCAATCTTGAGGGCCGCAACGTCATCGTCAATGCCGGCTCCGGGGTGGTGCTGGTCAAGGCATCGCCCGTCGAGTTGCGGGCGGTCAGTGAATATCTGAAGGCAACGCAACTGGTGGTGGAACGCCAGGTCATGCTCGAAGCAAAGATCATCGAGGTGTCGCTCAACGACTCTTACCAGACGGGTATCAACTGGAGCAAATTTGGTGGCTTGCTCAATGGCAAGTTTGCGCTGGGTATGCTGGCGCCAGGGGCCGCCTTGAGCGGCTCGGCGACACTGGCCGGTGCTGCAACCGGGATATCTGCGGGGACGTCGGTGACCGCCAACCCGGGGGCGAATGGCAGTCTCGGAACCTCCACGGCCGGCCGCGGCTTTTTTGGCCTGGCCTTCCAGTCCCAGAACTTCGCTGCGCTATTGTCCTTCCTTGAGGGACAGGGCGACGTGCAGGTGCTGTCCAGCCCGCGCATCGCGACAACCAACAATCAGAAGGCGGTACTCAAGGTCGGCACCGACGATTTCTTTGTAACTGGCATCAGCACCAATACGACGACCAGCGCCAGCGGCAATGTGGTGACGCCGAATATCACCTTGCAGCCCTTTTTCTCGGGTATCGCGCTCGATGTCACCCCGCAGATCGATGAAGACGGAAACATCATCCTGCATGTGCATCCCTCGGTCAGCGTGGTTGAGGAAAAAACCAAGAACGTCAATCTTGGCGATCTCGGCACATTCACGCTGCCGCTTGCATCAAGCAGCATCAACGAAACCGACAGCATCGTCCGCGTTCAGGATGGCAGCATTGTCGCCATCGGCGGCCTGATGAGCCAGGAGCAGAACACTAGCCGTTACGGCTTGCCGGGAATCAGCGGCGTGCCTGGACTCGGTGCGCTGTTTGGCCAGAAGAGCGTATCCAACAAGAAACGCGAACTGGTCATCTTGATGCGTTCAACAGTCATCCGCGATGAAAATTCATGGCGTGACGCATCCCCGCAAGTCCAGGAACGTCTCCAGTCGCTCGACCCGCGACAGGAACGCCATCTCGAATGGCAATGAACGTTAGTAGGGGCTGGTAGCGTTGTATCTAGATCACTTCGGTTTGACCGAACTACCCTTTGGCATTACGCCAGATACCAGTTACACGGTCATCACGCGTAGCCATCAGGAGGCGCTTAACACCCTGCTGGTCGCTCTCAACAGCGGCGAGGGTTTCATCAAGATTACCGGCGAAGTAGGCACCGGCAAAACGCTGCTTTGCCGCCGACTACTGCAGGCGCTGCCCGACGGCAGTATTTCCGCTTACCTGCCCAATCCTTATCTGGCGCCACGTACCTTGCTGCTGGCGCTGGCAGAAGAGCTGGGGGTCGAGGTCAGTAGCGACAGCGATGACTATCACTTGTTGCAAAGCGTCAATCGGGCGCTGCTGGCGCATGCTGCGGCGGACCGGCAGGTGGTTGTCTGCATCGACGAGGCGCAGGCCATGCCGCTGGAAACGCTGGAGTCCTTGCGTCTCCTGTCCAATCTGGAAACTGAAAAACGCAAGCTGCTGCAGATTGTGCTTTTCGGTCAGCCCGAACTCGATCGCAAGCTGGCCGATCCCTCCGTTCGCCAGTTGCTGCAGCGTATCGCATTTCACTACCGGCTCGCCGGCTTGGCCCGGGAAGAGATCGCCAATTACCTGGCGCACCGCTTGCGGGTGGCAGGCTATCGCGGCGAAGTGGTTTTTGGTCCGCGCGCGGTGCGTTGCCTGCACCGTGCCAGTCGCGGCACGCCGCGTCTATTGAATATCCTGGCCCATAAATCGCTGCTCGCCGTTTATGGCGAGGGCAAGCACTCGGTGCGTCCGGCCAATGTACGCCAGGCGGCGGCCGATACCGAAGGCGCGGCTGCGGCCGGATGGTGGTGAAATGAGTCTGATCAACGACATGCTGCGCAACATCGAGGCCAAGCGCCCGGACGATCCGGCGCGGCAGAATCTGCAGCGGGAAATCCGTTCATTGCCATCGGTATCGTCGGGCGCTGGCTGGCCGCGCAAGCTGTTGGTGCTGACCGGACTGCTGCTGGCGGCTGCCGGCGTGCTGCACCTCAATGGCCTTTTGTTGCCACTACTGGGAGTTGAGACAGCGCGCGTCGAGAAGTTGCCTATCCTGGCTGCTGCGCCGACGCCTGTTGTGGCACCCCAGCCCGTACCAGCCACCGCACCGGTGATTGCTACGGTCGACGGGAAAAAAGAGCCGATTTTCGAAAATGATCTGCGACTGGCATCGAATCTGGCCGTGTTGCCCACGCTCGCCGCACCCGTTCTGCCGGTTCCCGACCCCGTTGTGCCTGCCTCGCCGACGCTGGCTGCCGCGCCCGAGGCGCCGAAGGCTGCGCCGGTTTTGACGAGCGGGCCGGTCAGGATCGAAAAAAGTCCGGTGCTGGCAACCCCGCGTGATCGTGCCGAAGCGGAATACCGCCGTGCTGAAAATGCGATGACCGCCGGACGCAGCGCCGAGGCCATCGAGGGCTTTCGGGCGGCGCTGAAACAGGACCCGTTCTACGTGCAGGCACGTCAGATGTTACTGCGCCAGTTGCTTGAAGTGCGCAAGTCAACGGAGGCGATGCAAATCCTTCAGGAAGGTATCGAACTCCAGCCGGCCCAGACCGGCTGGGCCATGTCGCTGGCTCGCCTGCAACTGGAACACAATGATCTGACCGCGGCTGATCGAACACTGGCCCGTTCGCAGGCCTATGCCGAGGCCAACGCCGACTATGCTGGCTTTCAGGGGCATCTGAAATCGCGTCTGGGTGCTCACCGCCAAGCGGTTACTCACTATCAGCGGGCGGCTCGTCTGGCGCCCAATGAGGGTCGTTGGTGGCTGGGTCTGGGTCTGGCGCTGGAGGCGGATGGAAAGCAGGCGGAGGCCAGGGACGCTTTCCGTCGCAGCGTGGCAACCAACACCTTGTCAGCCGATTTGGCGGCGGTTGCGCAGCAGCATTTGAACTGATCTGGCCGGCGTGTAGAAGCGGAAAGCGCGTGGATGCTAGAAGCGTTTGCAGGCTTACCAGAACTGAGGTTGAAGTGCCAAACCAATTCATCCTGCTAGTAAAATTCTTGCAGTTGGCGAAAAATTTGGTGCCAGTAAAAACATAAAAATCATGGAGACAAACATGCCGGTCAAACTTGTCCAGTCTGCGGCTTCTGCTTACCAGTATCCGCTGCTGATCAAGCAGTTGTTGTTGACCCCGCTGGCCATCGCGCCGGATCAGGAAATTACCTACCAGGGCAAGCTGCGCTATAGCTACAGGACGCTGAATGAGCGGATCGGCCGGCTGGCCAACGGTCTCTCCGGATTGGGCGTCGAGGCCGGGCAGACGGTGGCGATGATGGATTGGGATAGCCATCGCTATCTGGAATGTTTCTTCGCCGTGCCGATGATGGGGGCGATTCTGCAGACGGTGAATGTTCGTCTCAGTCCCGAGCAGATCCTTTATACGCTGAACCATGCCAAGGCCGATGTGCTGCTGGTCAACGGCGAGTTCTTCCCGATCCTGGCGCAGATTGCCGGCGGGCTGGAAACGGTCAAGACTTTCGTGTTTTTTTCGGACGAGACCGATATGCCGGCCGCGCCTGTGGCGATGTCGGCCGAATACGAAACCATGCTGGCCGAGGCTTCACCCGAGTACGACTTCCCGGATTTCGACGAAAACGCCCAAGCGACCACTTTCTATACCACTGGCACGACGGGCAATCCGAAGGGCGTCTATTTCAGTCATCGTCAGTTGGTGTTGCATACGCTGGGTTGTGCTGCGGCGCTGGGCGGCGCCAAGGCGCAGGGGCATATCCATCGCGAAGATGTCTACATGCCGATGACACCGATGTTCCACGTCCATGCCTGGGGCTTCCCGTATCTGGCGACCATGATGGGCGTCAAGCAGGTTTATCCGGGCCGTTACCAGCCGGACGTGATCTGCCGCTTGATCAGCGAGGAAGGCGTCAGCTTCTCGCATTGCGTGCCGACCATTTTGCACATGATTCTCAGCCATCCCAAAGCCAGGACCACCGATTTTACCGGCCTGAAAATTCTCATCGGTGGCGCGGCGATGCCGGAAGCGATGGCCATTTCGGCCCAGAAGCGCGGCATGGACCTATTCACCGGCTACGGCATGTCGGAAACCTGTCCGGTGCTGAGTCTGGCACATCTGGACAGTGCTGATCTCAAGCTGTCGCTGGAAGAGCAGGCGGCGATTCGCGCCAAGACGGGGCGGCCACTGCCACTGGTTGATATGCGTATTGTCGATCCGGAGATGGCCGAGGTGGCCCATGACGGCAAGGCGACGGGTGAAGTGGTGGTCCGTGCGCCGTGGCTGACGCAGGGTTACGTCGGCGCCCCCGATGCTTCGGAAGACTTGTGGGCCGGTGGCTACCTGCACACGGCTGACATCGGCAACATCAATCCGGCCGGCTATCTGAAGGTGACGGATCGCATCAAGGATGTCATCAAGACCGGTGGCGAATGGACCTCATCGCTGCAACTCGAAGACATCATCGCCAAGCACGAAGCCGTGAACGAGGTGGCGGTGATTGGCGTGCCCGACGACAAATGGGGTGAACGTCCGCTGGCGCTGGTGCTGCTCAAGGAAGAATTCGTCGGCAAGGTGACGGAGCACGCGCTGCGCAACTACGCCGCCCACGCCATCGAGGCAACCGGCGTGTCACGCTATGGCGTGCTGCTCCAGGTCAGCTTCGTCAAGACGCTGGTTAAGACCAGTGTCGGCAAGATGAACAAGCGCCTGATGCGGGCTGATCCCGGCGCCTTGTGCATGTAAATCCGTAGCGAGCGCGGTCTGGCTGCGCTTGCTTTATCTATCTCGACTGTTCATTTACCCAGAAGAACGACCATGAGCCAACACGAAAGCCCCGTTGTCTACGGCACTGAAGACATCCTGCGCAGCCTGTGCAATTCGATGACCAAGGTGTTGAGCATTGCTACCCAGAGCCAGATTCACTACTCGGGTATGGTCCAGCGCATTACCAAGACCTGTCTGAAGCCCGACATCGGTTGCTTTGTGCTGTTCGATGGTGGCTTCTCCGGCCTGGTGGTCACCAACTTTTCAGCGGCGGCGGCGATGGAAATCTACGAGAGCTACATGCTGAGTATGGGCATGGCCAAGGCCGATCTGGCCAGTTCGCATACCTCGGATGAGGTGTCGAATGTCATGGGTGAGTTGATGAACCAGATTGTCGGCGACTTCACCGGCAAGGTGGCGCGTGAATTGCAAACGCACATCACGCAGAACCAGCCCAAGATGCTGGCCCTGACCAAGCAGGTCATGCTCAGCGTCGACACCAATCTCGACAAGCCGGAAGCACGCCGTGTGACCTTCTTTACCGGCCGCAATAACATCTTTTATCTGGAGCTGGCGATCGACCGGACCGAGTTCATCAAACTGCATGACTTCGAGAGCGAAGAACTCGACCCGGATACCTTGATCGAGCAGGCCAATAATACGGCAAGCACCGCTACGATGCCCAAGGAAGATGCAGGCACTAGCGATAGCGACCAGGACGCCTTCCTGAAGTCGCTGGGCATGTAAAAAGGTCTGATATCTGCCGGCTGACCGTCATCCTGCGGTCAACCGGAAATTTCTCCTGATTTTGAAATAAATCGATTTAGTTGCCGGTCATGCCAGCCGGCGAGCAGCGCTATCGCCGTACTGGAGCCGATCAGCGCCATGAACATGTCCGACTGCGTATCCCAAGGATCGCCCTGGGTGCCGAGGAATTCATCGGCGCCCTGGCCCATGCTCACGGCCGCAGCCCATTCGATTAACTCGTAGCTGGCACTGATCGCCATGGCGATGCAGATGCACAGGAAACCGGTCATCTTGCGTCCGACCACGTATCCATCGCGGATCAGGATTTCACGGGCGACCAATGCCGGCACGAAGCCCTGCATGAAGTGGCCGAGCTTGTCGTAGGGGTTGCGGCTGGTGCCGAGCACATCCTGCATCCAGAAACCGAGTGGCACACGAGCGTAGGAATACGCGCCGCCGGCAATCAATACCAGCGCGTGGGCGGTGATCAGTACCGTGAGCAGCGTGGTCAGCGGGTAGCTTTTACGGGTGACGATCATCAGCGGCAGCGCGATCAAAACTGGCGCCACTTCCATCACCCAGGTTGCCCGGTCGAACGGGGCGATGCCGGAAATGACCAGCGCGGCGATGACGATGGTGGCCAGCGAAGCATTGAGCAGGTTCCGGCTATCCATGTCAGCCCTCGTTGCGAATCAGATCGAGCAATTCTGCGCCGTAATGGTCAATCTTGGCGCTCCCCATGCCGGTGATGCCGGCCAGCATGCCATGGCTGGTTGGACGGACCTCGGCCAGTTCGCGCAAGGTCTTGTCGTGCAAAATAACGTAGGCGGGGACAGCTTGTTCCTTGGCCGTATCGCTGCGCCAACTGCGCAAGAGCTGGAAAAGCACCTCATCAGCCGAAGACAGTTCGCTATGCACCACGGTGCTACTGCCGCGTGGAGACGACGATGTTGCCTTGCGTTTGGCCGGCCGGCGCAATTGCACCTTGCGCTGTCCTTTCAGCACTTCACGAGCGGGATCGGTGAGCTGCAGCGCGCCATGTTCGGCCATATCGACATGGACCAGTCCGGCTGCGGCAAGCTGACGAAAGACGCTCTTCCAGCCATGGTCGTCGAGATCGGCGCCAACGCCGAAGGTCGGCAACTGGTCGTGATGCCACTGTTTGATCTTGTCAGTCGCCTTGCCGCGCAGGACGTCGGTCAGATGGGTTACGCCGAAGCGCATACCGGTGCGGAAAATGGCCGACAGCGCTTTTTGCGCCGCCTGCGTGCCATCCCACAGTTCCGGAGGTTCGATGCAGACGTCGCAGTTGCCGCAAGGCTCACGCTCTTCGGCGAAATAATTGAGTAGTACCTGACGTCGGCAGCGCGGCGCTTCGCAGTAGGAGAGCAGGGCGGTCAGGCGTTGCGCTTCAAGAATTTTCTGGCCTTCGCCAGCGCCGGATTCGGCGATGCGTGCGTGCTGCAGCGCGACGTCCTGCATGCCGTAGGCCATCCAGGCCTCGGCCGGCTCGCCATCACGGCCGGCGCGGCCGGTTTCCTGGTAGTAGGCTTCAATACTCTTTGGCAAATCGAGGTGGGCGACGAAGCGTACGTCCGGCTTGTCGATGCCCATGCCAAAGGCGATGGTGGCGCACATGATCAGCCCTTCTTCGCGCAGGAAGCGGCGCTGGTTGGCTGCGCGCGTCGGGGCGGGCAGGCCGGCGTGGTAGGGCAGGGCCGGGTAGCCTTGGGCCGACAGCCATTCGGCCGTTTCCTCGACCTTCTTGCGCGACAGGCAATAGACGATGCCGGCCTGGCCCTTGCGCCCGGCCAGGAAGCCCAGCAACTGCTTCTTGGCGTTGTCCTTCTCGACCACGGTGTAACGGATGTTCGGGCGATCAAAGCTGGACAGGAAAACGCGTGCAGCGGTCAGGCCTAGACGGACCAGCATTTCGCGCTGCGTTGCCTTGTCGGCAGTGGCCGTCAGCGCAATACGCGGGACATTCGGGTAGCGTTCGTGCAGCGTCGACAGCTGCAGGTATTCCGGGCGGAAATCGTGGCCCCACTGAGAAACGCAGTGCGCTTCATCAATGGCGAACAGGGCCAGCTTGCCGGCTTCGTATAGCGCATCGATCATCGACAAGGTACGGTCGACGAGCAGGCGTTCCGGCGCGATGTACACGAGGTCGATCTGGCCGGCAAACATCTGCTGTTCGATGGCCTGCGCTTCGCGCCAGTCCAGCGTCGAGTTCAGGCAGGCAGCCTTGACGCCGAGTTGGGTCAGAGCATCGACCTGATCCTGCATCAGCGCGATGAGCGGCGAGACGACGATGGCGCAGCCGGGACGGAGCAGGGCGGGAATCTGATAGCACAGGCTCTTGCCACCGCCGGTCGGCATGAGGACGAGTGCATCACCACCGTTGCCGATATGGTCGATGATCTCGGCCTGCGCACCACGAAAAGCCGGGTAGCCGAAGACGTCGCGCAGAATGGCGAGGGCGGAAGGGTTTTCCACGGTCAACCGGAAATTTTGGTCAAAATTGAAATGTTCACTGGATGGCTTCGCGACTCAGTGACTCGCCATCCCAGACCAGCGCTTCGGCCCGGTCCTCGTGCCAGTCCGACAGAACCCAGCGTTCGACATGAATGCCATCAACGATGTGATCGTGTTTTTCCGGTCGATGCGTGTGGCCGTGAATGAAGGTGCAATAGCCGTGGTCGCGCAGGAAATCGTCAGTCGCCGGGCCATTAAGATCGGCATAAACATAGTTTTCGCTGCGCTTGCGCCGGGCGCTGCGCCAGCGGATGTAGCGGCCGAGCAGGCTGCGCAGGAAACGCGGTTTGGCGCGCATTTTCCGCTGCCATTCAGGATTGCGCACCTTGGCGCGGTAGGCCATATAGGCGTGGTCATCGAGACACAGAGCATCGCCGTGCGACAGCACGAAGGACCATTCCGGCAATACCAGATCGTAAGGGTCGGGCAGTAGCGTCATGCCGGCCGCCGCAGTGAACTGTTCGCCGATGGCGAAATCGCGGTTGCCATGCATGAAGTAGGTTTTCAGCCCGGCATCGCTGGCAGCGCGTAAGGCGGCAGTGATCTGCGCCGCGTAAGGATCGTTGATGTCGTCGCCGACCCAGACCTCGAAAAGGTCGCCAAGGATGTACAGCGCCTCGGCCTGACGGGCACGACCGGCAAGAAAGCTGAGGAACAAACGAGTCGCCCCGGGTGACCGGGGCGACAGGTGCAGATCAGAGATGAAGAAGATCAAACGATCTCGGCCTTCTCGATGATCACATCCTCAGCCGGTACGTCCTGATGGAAACCCTTGGTGCCGGTCTTGACGGCGCGAATCTTGTCGACCACATCAAGACCATCGACAACTTCGCCGAACACGCAGTAGCCCCAGCCTTGGCCCGAAGGCGCCTTGAAGTCGAGGAAATCGTTGTCAACGGTGTTGATGAAGAACTGTGCGGTGGCTGAATGCGGATCGTTGGTGCGGGCCATGGCGACGGTGCCGCGCTTGTTCTTCAGGCCATTGCCAGCCTCATTCTCAATCGGCGCCTTGCATTCCTTCTGCTTCATGCCCGGCTCCATGCCGCCGCCCTGGATCATGAAGTTCTTGATGACGCGGTGAAAGACGGTGTTGTTGTAGTGACCGGCTTCAACATAGGAAATGAAGTTGGCGACCGTCTTCGGGGCCTTCTCGGCGTCGAGGTTGAGGGTAATGACACCGTGATTGGTGGTGAGCTTGATCATTGGGTAATCCTTATTTTTCGGAGATGATTTTGACGTTCTGGATGACGACTGGGGTGGTCGGAACGTTTTCGTAATAGCCAGCGTTGCCTGTCGGCACTTTGGCAATCTTGTCGACGACATCCATGCCTTGGGTAACTTTGCCGAAGACGGCATAGCCCCAGCCGCGCGGGTCGCCGGAGGTTTTGTGATTCAGGAAGTCGTTGTCCTTCAGGTTGATGAAGAACTGGACGCGGGCTGAATGCGGGTCCTGTGTACGGGCCATGGCAACGGTGCCCCGCTCATTTTTCAGGCCGTTGGTGGCTTCGTTCTGCAGCGCCGGGGTCAAGGTTTTCTTTTCTTCCATGGCCCGGTTGAAACCGCCGCCCTGAATCATGAAACCGTCGATGACGCGATGGAAAATGGTTGCTTCGTAAAAACCGTGCTTGGCGTTGAACAGGAACATTTCGACGGTCTTCGGCGCTTTTTCCGGAAACAGCTCAAGCGTGAATGTTCCCAGGTTGGTCGTCATCTCGACGGTCGGGGCTGCCCACACGGCCAGCGAGGCCAGCAGGCCGGCAGCGAGTGCAGAAACTTGTTTCAACATCAGGCACTTCCTTCATAAATGATTTTCCACTGTCCATCTTCACGCAGCCAGTACTGGCGCTTCTTCATCTGATTGTCCAGATTATTGCTGTGATAATCCTGGTCAAAAGTGACGACGACGACTTCTTCCTTGCCCGGATTGCGGAAGACGGACAGGTTGTCTACCTTCAGCTTGATCCATTCCTTGCTGGCATTGACCTGCATTTTCTGGGCGGCGAATTCGTCAAAACTCTGGTTGCCGGATTTGAAGCGCTTCGAGTAGTGCTTCAGGTAGCGCTCGGTATCGCGGCTTTCCCAGTCGGCACGCCAGGTTTCGATCGTCTTGTTCAGTTCGCCGCGTTCCTTGGCCCAGTCATCCAGTGAAAGCCACTCGACCGAGGGGCTGATGATCACGGGGGTCAGGCCCACCTGCAAATCCTTGGCGACTACATCCAGATCCTGATTGGTCAGCACAACACAACCGTCAGAGGCGCGAGGCGGACGGGCGAAGGTGTTGGAAGGCGTGCCGTGCAGCCAGATGCCGCTGCCACTGCGACCTTGATGCTTGTCCCACTCATTGGGATAACTGAGTGGGAAGGCGCCGCTGCCGTACAGGTCGGCCAGCTTCTGCTTGGGAAGATTGGCGGTAACGTGATAAACCCCTACCGGGGTCTTCTTGTCGCCTTCACTGACCTTTTCGGCACCCAGCTTGCCCTGGGTGATGTAATAGTCGGCAACAAATCGTGGTCGTCCGCCATTGCTCTTGTCGTTCTCATACAGATACAGCCGTGAGCGTTTAGTGTCGACCACGATGGCGAAATGCTGATCCGGCTGCATCTGCAGCAGATAGCGCGGCACGAAATTGGTCGGCGGCTTTTCGCGATAGGCATTGAGACGGGCAATGGCTTCAGCGCGCAGGTCGGCAACCTTGTCGGCGGGTGCGTCGTTTAGTGCGCCAAAGGAGCGAATCGGTTGCGTACGGGCGAGCAGCAGGTCACCCTTGATCAGGTTCGCCAGACGGTAATTCGGATGCTGGCGCAGCAGTGATTCGGTGAGCTGCAGCGCGTTGTTCAGGCGATTGGCTTCAATTTCCTTGAAAATTCTAGCCAGGGTTTCTTCCGGACCGGAGTCCGAAACAACGGCCGAAAATGCAGATTCGGTGCTGTTCTGCTCAGCCGTTTGCCGCGTTAGCGCAATCGTTGATAGTTCGTTTACGGTGACGGCGGAGGCCGTCGGCCTTTCTGACAAACGTGCTGCTGCACCGGCGGCCAGTAGCACCGCCAGCCCGGGGAGAATGAATTTACGGCTGAATTTCACCGTGCGTTTTCTTCCTTGATCAGCCATTTGCTACCCGAGCGTACAAAGACCAGTGTTTTCGTGGTGGAACTGCTCAGGCTGGATGCCTTGTAGTGCTGGCGAAACTTGGCTGTCGCCTTGTCGCCATTGATGGTGACTTGTGGGTCGTCGAAGGTGACGGAGATCTTCCCACCCTTGCCGGCAATACGCTGTTCGCGTTCTTTTTCCCAAGCTTTGCGGCTCATGCCGTTAGGCGTGTCGAAGCTGCTGGCGTAGGCGTTCAGATAGCCTCTCATGTCTTTGCGTGACCAGGCATCAGCCCATGCCGAGATGGCCTTGATGACTTCGTCGCTGCCGGCGGCTGCCTTGGTCGGAGCTGGCGTTGGTGCCGGTGCCGGCTTGGTTGCCGGTGCTACAGCCGTCGAAGTGGTGGCTGCGGCTGCGCCCGGCGTGGAGGCGATGATCGTGGCGGTTGCCGGCGCCGTCGGCGCCGCTGGCTTTGCGACAACCGGGGGCGTCGGTACGGGCGCGGCAGCTGGTGCGACCGGGGGAGGCGCAATGGGAGCGGCCGCCACGACAGGCGTTGCTTGCGGCTTGACATTGCCCTTGCCGGACGTGGTGATCAGGTCACGGATCAGGGCCAGCTTGTTCTGGGTCGCCGAATTGGCGTTATCCAGTTGCAGCGCCTTGTCGTAGGCCTGGCTGGCCAGCTTGGCGTAGACATCGCCGAGGTTTTCGTAGGCAATGGCATATGACGGATGAGTCCTTATTGCCATTTCAAGCGCCGTGCGAGCCTTGTCGTATTGTTTTTGCTGGGCGTAAAGCACCGCCAGATTATTGTAAGGCTCCGGCAGCTCCGGATAGTCTTCCGAAAGCTTGGTGAACACGCCAATGGCATCGGCCGGCTTGTTCATCTCGGTATAGATAAGTCCCTTCAGAAAGCGACCCTGGGCATCCTTGGGCTTGTTGCTCAGATAGGCATCCACTTTTTCCAGTGCTTGCGGGTACTGCCCTTGCTTGATCAGACGTTGTACTTCCGGCAGGTTGTCGGCAAAAGCGGGGGCGCCAAAACCGATGGCCAAGCCGATCGCCAGTGCACGCAGCGTCTTGAGCTGCTGAAAACGGGGCTGGAGCAGGGAAATAGAGGTCATCGCTATGCTATACTTTTCGGGGTTATACAATCCAACGATTCTACCAAAAACGTCGGTGATTCCATAGGGATTCGCAAACCGGCGCCGCCCTGAATTGCTCCCGGCATGCTCAAGATATACAACTCCCTCAAGCGCGAAAAACAGGTTTTCACCCCGATCGAACCCAACAAGGTTCGCATGTATGTCTGCGGCATGACTGTCTATGATTACTGCCACCTCGGGCATGCCCGGGTCATGGTTGTTTTCGACATGGTGTATCGCTGGTTGAGGGCCTCGGGTTACGACGTTACCTATGTCCGCAACATTACGGATATTGACGACAAGATCATCAAGCGGGCGGCCGAGAATGGCGAAACGATTCAGCAACTGACCAATCGATTTATCGGCTACATGCACGAAGATGCCGATGCGCTCGGTGTTTTGCGCCCTGATCACGAGCCGCGGGCGACGGATTATGTGCCGGAAATGCTTGACCTGATCGGCAAGCTGGAAGCCAGCGGTCTGGCTTATCAGGCGGTGGATGGTGACGTAAATTATGCGGTGCGCAAGTTTCCCGGTTACGGCAAGCTGTCTGGCAAGTCGCTTGACGATTTGCGTGCCGGTGAGCGGGTGGAAATCGATTCGGCCAAGCAGGACCCGCTTGATTTCGTGTTGTGGAAGCATGCCAAGCCGGGTGAGCCAGCATGGCAATCGCCTTGGGGCGAAGGGCGTCCGGGTTGGCACATTGAGTGTTCGGCCATGAGCTCGACGATACTCGGCAAGCATTTTGACATTCATGGAGGCGGTCAGGATTTGCAGTTCCCGCACCACGAGAATGAAATTGCCCAGTCCGAAGGGGCGAATTGCTGCGACTACGTCAATTACTGGATGCACAACGGCTTCGTTCGTGTCGACAACGAGAAGATGTCGAAGTCGCTGGGCAATTTCTTCACGATTCGTACCGTACTTGAGCAGTTCGATGCCGAAGTGGTGCGCTATTTCATCCTGCGCGCCCATTACCGCAGTGCGCTGAACTATTCCGATGCGCATCTCGACGACGCAAAGCGCAGCCTGGACAGCCTGTATTTCACCTTGCGTGACGTGCCGCCGGTGATAGCTGCCATTGACTGGACAAATGACTTCGCCGCGCGCTTTGCCGCTGCGCTGAACGAAGATTTCGACTCGCATGGTGCAGTGGCCGTGCTCTTTGAGTTGGCGGCCGAGGCGAATCGACAGAAAAGTGGCGAGTTGTCCGGGCTCTTGAAGATGCTGGGTGGCTTGATCGGCCTGCTTGAACGGGAGCCCATGGCGTATTTGCAGGGTGGAGCCGCTGCCGGGGGGCTGGACGAGGCGGCCATCGAGCAAATGATAGCCGACCGTGCCGCGGCCAAGAAGGCAAAGAATTTTGCCGAGTCGGATCGCATTCGTGACGTGCTGAAGGCGGCTGGCATCGCGCTGGATGACAGCGCCCAGGGAACAAGCTGGCGTCGAGCCTGATCAGGCCGAGGCGAGAGAAGTAAAAAAATCGGCCCTTTACCGGGCCGATTTTTATTGGCTTTTTATTGGTCTCTTGATGCCTTATTTCAGGATCTTGCCGCCTGCACCGATGACCGTCAGTTCGATAAAACGGGATCCGGGCCGTGAATTGCTGTCATAGCTGAGCTGGTAGCCGCCCAAATCGGTGTTGTTCAGGCCTTCCAGTGCCGTGACCAGTTTCTCGCGGGTGAGATCCTTGCCGGCGTGCTTCAGGCCTTCGACCATGGTCCGGGCCATCAGGTAGGCTTCCAGACCGTAGTAGGAGTAGGCGGTTTTGGCCGACAGCTTTTGATACTCGCGAACGACCGGGACGACGTTGTTCCATGGGTAGGGAACCACCTGGGAAATGCCGATTCCGCGGGCGTCTGCGCCCAGTTCTGCCGTCAAGAAGGCGGGGCCAATGGGTGACAAGGTCGTCAGCATTGGATTTTGGCCAGCCTTCTTCATGGCTTTGACGAAGGCGGCGGTTGGTTTGTAGAGGGTGACCATGACCACTGCTTGCGGGTTTGTCTTGGCGATGGTTTCGACCGCCTTGGTGACATCCAGCGAGTTGCGCTCGACGGTGCCGACGGCTGCAGGGGCGAGCTTGTGCTTCTTGAGTGCCGCTGTCACGCCATCGAGACCGGATTTGCCGAAACCATCGTTCTGGTAGAAGACAGCGATGTTTTTCAGGCCGATGGAGACCATCTGGTCGATGATGACTTGCGTTTCATCGGCATAGCTGGCGCGGACGTTGAACATATAACGCGAATTCGGATTGCTGCTGACCGGTTCGCGCAAGGAGGCAGCGCCGGATATGGTGCCCACCAGCGGTACGCCGGCGGGACCGAAGACCGTGTTCATGGCTTCGGTGGTCGGGCTGGAGCCGTAGTAGGCGAGCAGTGCAAAAGCGTTCTTGTCCTTGATCAGTGCTTTGGTGTTGGCGACCGTGCGCTCGGTTTCATAACCATCGTCCAGGGCAATCAGTTCCAGTTTGCGACCATTGATGCCGCCTGCCTTGTTGATCTGGTTGAAATAGGCCTCGATGGTTTGCCGCATGTCGATGCCGTAAGCGCCAGTTGGCCCGGTGAAGGGCGCAGACATGCCGAGGGTGATGGTGCTGGCGGTAATGCCGGGTTCCGCGCAGCACAACGCAGAAAAAGCCATGGCGCCAATCGCGGCCAGTCGTTTGATGACTCGCATGTATCTACCCCAGTTTTCGCTTTAACCCGATGATTCTATCAGTCAAAAGTCGCGCAGGGGGCGGGATCACGGCTCTCAGTGGTGAATTTCCGGGTGCCACGGTCAACCGGAAAAAATGGCCAAAAATGAAAAAGCCCCGGGGCCGAAAACTTTGGCTGACCGGGGCTGGCTTTCTTCACTAGCAGTGGCGGTTTGCCACGACCAGGAACGCGCATCATTCGGCGAAAAAGTCCTTAACCTTGTCCATCCACGATTTGGAGCGTGGATTGTGCTTGCCGGTATCGTGGCTCGATTCTTCCAGTTCGCGCAGCAGTTCCTTCTGGCGGTCGGTCAGATTGACCGGCGTTTCGACAACCACGTGACACAACAGGTCGCCATGGGTGTGACTGCGAACGCCCTTGATGCCTTTGCCACGCAGACGGAAGACACGCCCCGACTGGGTTTCAGCCGGAATCTTGATGGCCGCGGCACCGTCCAGTGTCGGGATTTCAATTTCGCCACCGAGTGCTGCCGCGGTGAAGGAAATTGGCATCTCGCAATGCAGGTCGTTGTGGTCACGGGTGAAGACGGCGTGCTGTTTGAGATGAATCTGTACGTACAGGTCGCCCGAGGGGCCACCATTGACGCCATGTTCACCTTCGCCGGACAAACGTATGCGATCGCCCTCATCCACGCCGGCCGGGATTTTTACAGCCAGCGTCTTGTGTTGCTTGACGCGGCCAGCGCCGTCGCAGCTCTTGCAAGGGTCGGCAATGAAGCGGCCAGTACCGTGGCACTTGTGGCAGGTCTGCTGGATCGAGAAAAAACCTTGCTGCAGTCGCACCTGGCCAGAGCCGCCACAGGTCGGGCAGGTCTTGGGTTGGGTGCCCGGCTTGGCGCCACTGCCGTGACAGGGCTCGCAGACTTCCATGGTCGGAATGCGAATCTTCGTTTCCGTGCCGTGGGCAGCCTGTTCCAGCGTGATTTCCAGGTTGTAGCGCAGGTCGGCACCACGATAGATGTTGGAACGACCACCGCCGCCGCCACCGCGGCCACCGAAAATTTCGTCGAAGATGCCGCCGAAAGCGTCGGCAAATCCACCGCCGCCGCCGCCCATGCCCGCCTGCTGCTCGATGCCGGCGTGACCATACTGGTCGTAGGCAGCACGCTTCTGGCTATCCGACAGGATTTCGTAGGCTTCCTTGGCTTCCTTGAACTTCTCCTCGGCCGCCGGATTGTCCGGGTTACGGTCGGGGTGATGTTTCATGGCCATCTTGCGGTAGGCCTTCTTGATCTCGTCTTCGCTGGCGTCGCGATTGACGCCAAGCACTTCGTAAAAATCGCGTTTTGACATTTGTTCTACCCGTCAAGTGACAAAGGCGCCGAGCGCCGCCGGAAGTTCCGGTAGGCTCGGCGCCGGGCCGTGTGGCCGGAAATTACTTCTTGTCTTTGTTCACTTCGGTGAATTCGGCATCGACGACATCGCCTTCGACGGTCTTTTCGCCACCAGCCTGTTGCTGACCCGCTGCATCAGCGGCAGCGCCTTCAGCCTGTTGCTGCTGGGCATACATCTTTTCACCCAGTTTCTGGGCGGCAGCCGACAGGGCTTCGGTCTTGGCGGTGATGGTTTCCTTGTCGCCTTCGCGCAGCACGTCCTCGACATCCTTGATGGCGGCTTCGATGGTGGCCTTTTCGGCCGCGTCGAGCTTGTCGCCGTACTCGGTCAGCGATTTCTTGACCATGTGCACCATGCCGTCGGCCTGGTTGCGGGCATCGGCCAGTTCGTGCGCCTTCTTGTCGTCTTCGGCGTGCAGCTCGGCATCCTTGACCATGGCCTGGATTTCAGCCTCGCTCAAGCCGGAGTTGGCCTTGATCGTGATCTTGTTTTCCTTGCCGGTGGCCTTGTCCTTGGCGGTCACGTGCATGATGCCGTTGGCGTCGATGTCGAAGGTGACTTCGATCTGCGGCGTACCACGCGGTGCCGGCGGGATGCCTTCGAGGTTGAACTGGCCCAGGCTCTTGTTGCCGGAAGCGACTTCGCGCTCGCCCTGCAGCACGTGGATGGTCACGGCAGACTGGCTGTCATCGGCGGTCGAGAAGACTTGCGAGGCCTTGGTCGGGATCGTCGTGTTCTTCTGGATCAGCTTGGTCATGATGCCGCCCAGGGTTTCGATACCGAGCGACAGCGGGGTGACGTCAAGGAGCAGCACGTCCTTGACTTCGCCTTGCAGCACGCCGCCCTGGATGGCAGCACCGACGGCAACGGCTTCGTCAGGATTGACGTCCTTGCGCGGTTCCTTGCCGAAGATTTCCTTGACCTTTTCCTGCACCTTGGGCATGCGGGACTGACCGCCGACCAGGATGATGTCGTCGATGTCGCTGATCTTGCAGCCGGCATCCTTCAGTGCCATGACGCACGGGGCAACGGTACGCTCGACCAGTTCATCGACCAGCGATTCGAACTTGGCGCGGGTGACCTTCAGGGCCAGGTGCTTCGGACCTGAGGCGTCAGCGGTGATGTAAGGCAGGTTGATTTCGGTCTGCTGGCTGGAGGACAGCTCGATCTTGGCCTTTTCAGCGGCTTCTTTCAGGCGCTGCAGGGCCAGGACGTCGGCCTTCAGGTTGACGCCGGATTCCTTCTTGAATTCGTCGATGATGTAGTCGATCAGGCGCTGGTCGAAGTCTTCGCCGCCGAGGAAGGTGTCGCCATTGGTGGCCAGCACTTCAAACTGCGTTTCGCCGTCGACATTGGCGATTTCAATGATCGAGATGTCGAACGTGCCGCCGCCGAGGTCATAAACGGCGATCTTGCGGTCACTCTTGCTGGTCTTGTCCATGCCGAAGGCGAGGGCAGCAGCGGTCGGCTCGTTGATGATTCGCTTGACTTCCAGACCGGCGATGCGGCCGGCGTCCTTGGTCGCCTGGCGCTGGCTGTCGTTGAAGTAGGCCGGCACGGTGATGACGGCTTCGGTCACTTCTTCGCCGAGGTAGTCTTCGGCGGTCTTCTTCATCTTGCGCAGCACTTCGGCAGACACCTGCGGCGGGGCGATTTTCTTGTCGCGCGCTTCAACCCAGGCGTCGCCGTTGTCGGCCTTGACGATCTTGAAAGGCATCAGGGCGATGTCCTTCTGTACTTCCTTCTCTTCGAAGCGGCGGCCGATCAGGCGCTTGACTGCGTACAGCGTGTTCTTCGGGTTGGTGACAGCCTGGCGCTTGGCCGGGGCGCCGCACAGGATTTCGCCATCTTCGGTGTAGCCGATGACGGACGGCGTGGTGCGTGCGCCTTCGGCGTTTTCGATAACCTTCGGCTGGCCGCCTTCCATGATGGCGACGCAGGAGTTGGTGGTGCCGAGGTCAATACCAATG
The DNA here is from genome assembly GCA_016709965.1 of Betaproteobacteria bacterium. NCBI lineage: Bacteria > Pseudomonadati > Pseudomonadota > Betaproteobacteria > Rhodocyclales > Azonexaceae > Azonexus > Candidatus Azonexus amarohabitans. The sequence goes on along the minus strand of JADJLT010000001.1, from coordinate 955,742 downwards.
ATCTTGCCCATGATTCGTTCCTTAAAGTGAATTGCTGATGTTCGTGAGTTGGGGGCTTTGGTCCTGATTTCAAGCCGCTGGGTTCTGAATTCCTGCGGTCAACCGGAAAAAACGCCCCAAAATGAAATTTGTTTATTTGCCCTTGGCGACCATGACCAGGGCCGGACGCAGCACGCGGTCGGCGATCATGTAGCCCTTTTGCAGCACGGTGACGACGGTGTTTGCTTCCTGCTCGGAATCCACCATGCCGATGGCCTGGTGCTTGTGCGGATCGAACTTCTCGCCAGCCGGGCTGACTTCGTTCAGCGCATTCTTTTCGAAAGCGGCGCTCAGTTGCTTCAGGGTCAGTTCAACGCCGGACTTGAAGCTGTCAACTGTTTGTTCCGGCACGGCCAAAGCGGCCTCAAGGCTGTCCTTGACGGCCAGCAGTTCGCCAGCGAAACGCTCGACGGCAAATTTGTGCGCCTTGGAAATGTCATCCTGGGCGCGGCGGCGAATGTTTTCGCCCTCCGCCTTGGCGCGCAGCCAGGCATCGTAGTGTTCTGCTGCCTTCAATTCGAGGGCGCGGAATTGTTCCTCGACGCTCGGCAGGGTGTCCGTATGTACATCAACGCTTGGTCCAGCGGTCGTTTCAACGTTTGCTTCAACGAGCGGTTCATTACCCAGGGCGGGTTCCTGATTGCTTTCGGTGTTCGTCATGCGTGGTTCTCCCAAAAATCTGCAAAGCATCTGGGGGTGATTCCGCGCGTTTCAAGAGTTAGTCGAGGCTTTTTTTGAGCGGCAAAATTGATGTTCCTCGGATTGCTCGCGTGCTACGATAAATTAATGAGTTTCTATAGCGCATCCTGAATGGAAAAAATCGGCAAATATCGGGTGGTTCGCGAGCTCGGCAAGGGCGCGACCGCCACGGTATACCTCTGTGATGACCCGGATTCCGATCGCCAGGTCGCCGTCAAGGTGATCAGCTTCGGGCAGGATTGTGCGGCCATGTCGCGCCGCATGCGCAAGCTGTTCCAGAACGAGGGCATGGTCTCCAAGCGCCTCAATCACCCCAATATTGTTCAGGTTTACGAAGCCGTCGTTGAAGATGATTTCGCTTATCTGGCCATGGAGTACATCAACGGTTTCACGCTCGAAGAGAATTGCCGAATCGACAAGTTGCTGCCCATGCACCGGGTGATCGGCATTATCTTCAAATGCGCCATGGCGCTCGATGCTGCTTATCGGCAGGGCATCATCCACCGTGACATCAAGCCGGCCAACATCATGATAGCGGCCGGTGATGAGCCGAAAATTGCCGACTTTGGCCTTGCACTCAACATGAACAAGGACATGGATCGCGACTCGACCTTCATCATGGGGGTCGGCTCGCCTGCCTACATGTCGCCGGAGCAGATCAAGGGCTATCCGCTCAACCAGAAGACCGACCTCTATTCGCTCGGCGTCCTGATGTTCCAGTTGCTGACTGGCCGCCTGCCGTTTCGTGCCAATAATCAGGCGACATTGATCTATCGCATTATCAATACCGATGCGCCGGCTGTCACGGCGCTCAATCCGAACCTCCCGGAAGGCCTCAACGGCATCATGCGTCGGGCGCTGGAGAAAGATCTCTACAGTCGCTACCGCAATGGCACCGAGTTCGCCAAGGACCTGTCGGCAGTGCGTTACCAGATTCTCGACGAGGACGAGACGGTCAACGACACCAGTCATTTCGAGATGCTGCGCCGGCTCGATTTCTTCACCGAGTTTGAGAACGTTGAAATCTGGGAGGTGCTGCGGGTTTCGGTGTGGCGTGAAGTGTTGCCCAACGTGGCGCTGATCCGCCAGGGCGACCGTAACAAGTTTTTCGGCATCATCCTGTCCGGTTCTGTCGAAGTGTCGATCGATGGCAAGGCGCTGTGCCGGCTTGGTCCCAGCGAGCCGATCGGCGAGGTCGCCTATCTCCACCCAACGAATGACCTTCGCCATTCGACGGTGGTCACGCTGGAGCCGACCCATTTCCTGGAAATCAACGCGGCAGCGCTGGCCTTGTCGTCGGAAGAGCTGCTCGAACGCATGCGCAGCGGTTTGTTGTCCAAGCTGATCAAGCGCATGCGGGAAGTCAATCGAATTGCCGCTACCCACGGGACACCGGCTGTGCAGAGTACCAGTGATTCAGCACCGGGTTCTTCGTCGCGACCCGGCGGCTTGGACATGGAGCTGGCGCCGATGTAAAAACCGCCTTGTTGGGCGGTTTTGGTGGGTTTTGCCGGATTAGACCTTGAAGCGTCCGACCAGTGTTGATAGCCCTTCAGCCAGTTGCTTCAGGTCATGTGCTGCTCCGGCTGTCTGTTCAACCGTTCCCGTGTTTTCGCGCGCCATGCCGGCAATGGCTTCGATACTGCTTTCGACATCTCCCGAGAAGCGACGTTGCTGATTGGTCGCCTCGGCGATGGCATCGAGGCCGTGACCGACCTCGGTGACTGACCCATTGGTCGCTTCCAGGATGCTGGACACCGAGGTGACCGCAGCCTGGCTGCTTTCCAGATGGGACAAACCGGCCTCGATGCTGCGCCGAACGGCTACCGACTGGGCGCTAAGGCTGGCCGTGATGGTGTCGATCTCCGTGGCTGAGCGAGATGACTTTTCAGCCAGCTTGCGTACTTCATCGGCGACGACTGCAAAGCCGCGCCCCTGTTCGCCCGCCCTTGCTGCCTCAATGGCAGCGTTGAGGGCCAACAGGTTGGTCTGTTCGGCGATGTCCTTGACTTCACGGGTCATCATCGTGATTGCCTCGGTATTGCGCACGAAATTATTGACCGAGTCAGCCATTTCCTTGACGGCGCGTTCGACGACGGTCATTTCGCCGAGCAATACAGTGAGGTTGCGGCTGCCTTCGTTAGCCCGCGACAGACTCTCCTGCGATTGATGCTGGACGTGTTCCGCACTACGGGCAATCGATGAAATACTGGACACCAGTTGCTCGACGGCCGTTGCCGCCTCATTCGATTTTTCATTCTGCTGGTGCGAGCTTTGCGTCACCCGGTCAGCGCTCTCGGACAGCGCGGCAACACGGACGGTAACCTGGCTGGCGGATTCCCGGACTTGGCGGACCAGTTGGTTGAAATTTTCCATCATTTCGTTGAAAACGAGGGCTGCCTGGCCAACCTCGTCCTTGCCCTTGACGGGGAGTCGACAGGTCAGGTCACCTTCACCCCGGGCGATATCGCTCAGTCCCTTGCGCAGGTTTTCGAGCGGGGTGGTGACGAAATGATTGGTGATCAGGTAGATGATGACGAGCAGGGCTCCCAGCGCAACGATGGCAGCACCGGCAATCTTCAGCCGGAAGGCCGACACTTCGGCTTCGACGGAGTCCAGCGAAACCTTCATGCTGACAACGCCGAGCACGGTGCCTTCGGGAACCTGGTGGCAGGCAATGCAGTCCTTGCCGAGGTAGTTTTGAGAGGCTTTCGTCGGGTTGATGACGTTGAGAAATGAGCTGCCATTTGCGGTTTCGACCGACATGTAAGGCGTGCCGGTGCTCATGACCTGTTTCTCAAGCGGGGTGAGTTGTCGTGTGCTCTTGGTATCCGGGCCGAACATTTTGATGACCGCGTCGCTGCGGGCAACCTGCAAGTCCTTGATGATCGACAATTGCTTGATCTGGTCAAGAAAGACTTCGCGCTGGCCGACGGTTCCGGTGATCATCATTCCGGTCAGGCCGGCCATGGTCATTTCGTGGATGCTTTTGGAAAAATCGTGAGCCTGACGGATGGCCGTTTCGCGATTGACCTGTGTGGTCCAGACGATGGCGCTTGCCCAAATGATGGCGAGAACTACCCAGATAGCAGCAGTGAGGCGTATCCAGATCCTCAAATCAGAAAATCTTAGCATCATGTCCCCTCACGGAAGCTGCCTTGCGATCAGGCAGTCAGATCAATTTTCTGAATTGTGCCAGCACTCGTCGCTTACTGCAAAAATATTCTATAAATGCGAACTTTCTCAAATTTTCTATAGGGCTTTTTGTGAGGGCAGGCGGTGCAGTGATGTGGCTTGACGCGACTGCGGTTAACTCGCTGCACCGGGGCTGATTTCGGGGGCTGGGGTTAGCCGTTCAGGCAGCTGCATCAGGCAGATGCAGGCCGGCGCTGACGGCTTTGATGGTGTATTCGATCTCGGCGCCCGCAGGAGAGCGTCAGGGCTTGTCGAGGTGGGGCTGTATCCAGCGCTTCAGTGAACCGAGATCAAGTGCGCCGCTCTGGCGGGCGATTTCGCGACCGTTTTTGAAGATGGCCAGGGTTGGGATGCTGCGGATGTTGAAGCGGGCGGCGAGCTGCTGTTCAGCTTCGGTATCGACTTTGACCAAGCGTGCGTATGGTTCCAGATCGATGGCGGCCTGGTGGAAGTTGGGCGCCATCTGCCGGCAAGGGCCGCACCATGGTGCCCAGAAGTCGACGACGACCGGCAAATCGTTGCGTGAAATGTGGCGGTCGAAATTGGCGGCGGTCAATTCGGCAGGTTCGCCGTTGAACAGTGGCTGTTTGCAATGGCCGCAGTTCGGCGAATCTTTCAATTTTTGCGCAAAAATCCGGTTGACCGTGGAACAGTGCGGGCAGACGAGGTGAAGGCTTTCTTCAGACATCGCGAACTCCAAATATCAGGTCGTACTTATATTTGTGGTGTTTCGGATATTTCAAGAGCGGGCGCCGAACTTGATCGCTTGTCGAGCGCTGGTTTCCAGCGCGTGCGGATCGATGACGCTCTTGGTCGACCAGCCAGCCAGATGTTGTTCGGTGATGTCGGCCAGTGCCTTGATCCAGGCGTCGTCCTCGTTGAGTGCGGGGATGTAGTGGTATTCCTTGCCACCGGCCTTGATAAAGTCATCGCGGCCTTCCTGGGCGATTTCCTCCAGTGTTTCCAGGCAATCGGCGACGAAACCGGGACAGATGACATCGACGCGGCGAATGCCCTTCTGGGCCCATTCGTGCAGCGTCGGCGCGGTGTAGGGTTGCAGCCATTCAGCCTTGCCGAAACGGGACTGGAAGCAGATCTGGAATTGCTCATGCTTCAGGTTCAGGCGTTCGGCCAGCAGGCGGCCCGTCTTGTGGCATTCGCAGAAATACGGGTCGCCAAGATCCAGGCTGCGTTTCGGCAGGCCGTGGAAGCTGATGAGCAGGCGGTCTTTGTCGCCTAGGGTGCCATTGGTCTGCCAATGCTTGCGCACGGATTTTTCGAGTGCGGCCAGATAGCCTTCGTCATCATGGAAATTTCGCGTAAAGCGCATTTCTGGCTGGTTGCGAATCGTGGTCAGCCAGTTGCAGGCATCGTCGACCACGGTTGCCGTGGTGCTGGCGGCGTACTGCGGGTACATCGGCACAATCAGAATGCGCCTGGCGCCTTCGGCCTTCAGGTGGGCGAGGGTGTCGGGTATCGACGGCGAGCCGTAACGCATGGCCGAGGTAACGGTCAGGTGATGGCCGCGCTGGCCGAGCAGGCCCTTGAGCAGTTTGGCCTGACGTTCGGTATGGACGCGCAGCGGCGAGCCCTCCGGCATCCAGACGGTGGCGTACTTGGCGGCCGATTTTTTCGGTCGGATGTTGAGGATGATGCCGTTGAGGATCAGCCACCAGATGGGCTTGGGGATTTCAACAACACGCGGATCGGACAAAAACTGCTTCAGGTAACGCCGCAAGGCCGGCGCGGTCGGTGCATCCGGCGTGCCGAGATTGACGAGGACGACAGCGGTGCTGGCCGCAGTGCCGTGGCGATGCGGTGGTTCGGGGAGGAAACGGGGCATTAGTGATCAGTCTTGTAGGAGAGGGCGCTGGAAAGCAGGCGGGCGGTGATGTCGACGATGGGGATGACGCGCTCGTAGGCCATGCGCGTAGGGCCGATGACGCCGACCGAGCCGACGATCATGCCGTCGACCGAGTAGGGGGCGGCGATGACGCTGCATTCGTCGAGCGGGGCGATGCCCGATTCCCCGCCAATGAAAATTTGCACGCCCTCGGCGCGGTTGGAAATGTCGAGCAGGCCGATCAGGCTGGAGCGTTGCTCGAAAAGATCAAACAGCTCCCGCAGGCGCTTCATGTTGGACGATAACTCTTCCACATCAAGCAGGTTGCGCTCGCCGGAAATGACATAAGGGGCAGAGTTTTCAGCCATTGCCGCGTCACCGGCATCGAGCGCCAGCGCCATCAGCGGCTTGATGTCTTCGCGCAATCGCTGGATTTCGGCCGACAGGCGATGCCGAATCTGCTCGAAATCGAGGCCGGCGAAATTTTGTGTCAGGTAATTGCCGGCGCTGACCAGTTCGGAAGACGAATAAGCCTTGTCAGTCGTCACGATGCGGTTCTGCACGTCGCCGTCAGCCGTGACGATGATGAGCAGGATGCGCTTTTCGGAAAGGCTGAGGAATTCGATCTGGCGGATACGGCTGGCCTTGCGTCGCGGCGCGATAACGACACCGGCAAAATGTGACAGGCTGGAGAGCAGTTGCGAGGCACTGGCGATGATCTGGCTGGATGGTCGGCCATGCAGCGCTTCCTCCATCTGACCCATCTGCCGCGCTTCGAGCGGTTGCACCGTGAGCAAGGTGTCGACAAATAGCCGATAACCGCGCGCCGTGGGAATGCGTCCGGCCGAGGTGTGCGGGCTGGCGACGAAGCCGGCTTCTTCAAGGTCGGCCATCACATTGCGGATGGTGGCCGGGGACAGATCGAGGCCGGAAAATTTGGACAGCGCACGCGAGCCAACCGGTTGCCCGTCGGCAATATAGTGTTCGACCAGGGTTTTCAGGAGGGTGCGCGCGCGTTCATCAAGCATGGATGGATTGTACAAAAATCTGGCGTAAGCGCCGCAAGACGTTTTTTATGCAAGAATTCGATCCCATGAATAGAAGCTTCGCTTCCGCTAGTTCCCCGAGGACCATCGCACTGGTCGGCAAATACCATAGCATGGAGATTGCCGAGTCGTTGCGTCGTCTGGCCGAATATCTTTATGAGCGCGGGATTACCGTGTTCATTGAACGCGAGACGGCGGAACATATCGGCAAAAAGGTCGATCTGTCGCGTTGGGTAACCTGCGGCTTCAACGACATCGGCGCCCATGCCGACCTTGCTATCGTGCTCGGCGGCGATGGCACCATGCTCAATGCGGCGCGCCGTCTGGCCCGCTATTGTGTACCGCTGGTTGGTGTCAATCAGGGTCGCCTTGGTTTCATGACCGACATTGCCCGCGAAGATATGCTGACCTGCATGGACGATCTGATCGACGGCCGCTTTACACCAGAAGACCGAATGCTGCTGGCCGCCGAGGTGACACGTGACGGCAAGGAAATCGCCTCGAACATGGCGTTGAATGATGTCGTGGTCGACAAGGGAGCTATTGGACGGCTGATTGAATTCGAGTTGTTCATCGATGGCGAATTTATCTACAACCTTCGCTCCGATGGCCTGATCGTGTCGACGCCAACCGGTTCGACCGCCTATTCGATGTCGGCCGGCGGTCCGATTCTGCATCCGACCACCGCCGGCATCGCCCTTGTGCCGCTCTGCCCGCATGCCTTGAGCAACCGGCCCATTATCGTCAACGACAGTGCCGACATCGAATTGCGCATTGCCAGCGCCGACGACCCGCGCGTGCACTTCGACGGCCAGGTGACGCTCGACCTTGAGCGCAACGATTGCGTCCGCTTGCGTCGTTCCGAGCACGCCATCCGTTTCCTGCATCCGCCGGGCTACAGCTATTTCGCCATGCTGCGCCAGAAACTGCAGTGGAGTGAGCGGCCAAGAGGCACCTGATGCTGCAGCACCTGACTATTCGTGATTTCGTCATTGTCGACCGGCTGGAACTTTCGTTTTTGGCCGGTTTTGGCGCGTTGACCGGGGAAACCGGGGCCGGTAAGTCAATTTTGATCGACGCGCTGGCGCTGGCCCTTGGCGAGCGCGCCGATGCAGCTGTCGTCCGTTCCGGCTGCGACAAGGCCGAGGTGGCGGCGACTTTCGACATCGCCGGCTTGCCGCAGGTCGGTGAGTGGTTGTCGGCCAACGATTTCGACCGCGATAGCGAATTGCTGCTGCGCCGCGTCGTCGATGCCGGTGGCCGTTCCCGTGCCTACATCAACGGCTCGCCGGCCACCGTCCAGCAGATGCGCGAAGTCGGCGAATGGTTGGTCGATATCCACGGCCAGCATGCCCATCAGTCGCTGTTGCGTGCGGAAGCCCAACGCACGCTGCTCGATACGCACGCCGGCTTGATCGGACAAGCGCGTGAAGTCAGCGCCGCCTGGAAAGTCTGGCGCGATGCCGAGCAAATGCTGCGCACGGCCAGTCAAAGCGCCGACTCCTTGCAGCGCGAACGTGATCAGTTGCAATGGCAAATCGGTGAACTCGATGCGCTGGCCTTTGGCGAAGACGAATGGGCGACGCTCGATGTTGAGCACCGCCGCCTCGGCCATGCCGCCAGCCTGATCGAAGGCGCCCAATACGCGCTGGCTGTGCTCTCGGAAGATGACGCCGCCTGTGAACGGCAGATCGATAGCGTCGCCACCCGCCTGTCCAATCTGGCGGAATACGATCCGGCGCTGGAAGAGGTGGCCGATCTGATCGGCTCCGTGCAGGCAGAGCTATCCGACGCCGTGTCGACCTTGCGCCGTTATGCCGACCGGGCTGATCTGGACCCGGCCCGTCTGGCCCAGGTTGAGCGCCGCATGGAAGCGGTGATGACTCATTCCCGCAAAAATCGTGTGCAGCCGCCGGAGCTGCCTGGATTACTGGCCGGTTGGCGGCAGCGCTTGGCCGAGCTCGATGAGTCGGCCGATTTGGCGGCACTGGAAACCAAGCTTGTCGCCGCCAAAGCGGCCTATCTGACGATTGCCCAAAAGCTCTCGGTCGGCCGCAAGAATGCCGCCATCGAGATGGGCAAGGCGGTGAGCGAAATCATGCGTCAGCTGGCACTGTCGTCCGGTCGTTTCGAAGTGGCCTTGCCAATGCTTGCAGACGGTGCAGTCTACGGGCTGGAACAGGTCGAATTCCGCATCGGCGGCCTCGCCGGCAACGAAGCCAAGCCACTGGCCAAGGTCGCCTCTGGCGGCGAACTCTCGCGCATCAGCCTGGCCATTCAAGTGCTGACTTCGCGCTCGGCCAGTGTGCCGACGCTGATTTTTGATGAGGTCGATGTCGGCATTGGCGGCGGCGTCGCTGAAATTGTCGGACGCTTGTTGCGTGAACTGGGTAGTGAACGTCAGGTGCTTTGCGTCACTCATTTGCCGCAAGTCGCAGCGCAGGCCAACTGGCAATGGCAGGTCAGTAAGTCAACGCGGGATGGCGTGACGCTGAGTGCCATACAGCCGCTAAACGACGATGGCAGAGTTCAGGAAGTCGCCCGCATGCTGGGCGGGGTCGAGATTACCGAGATCACCTTGCAGCATGCCCGGGAATTGCTCCGCCTAACGGCTTGAAGCAGGTTTTTCCGATTGCCACGGTCAACCGGAAAAAAAGCCGAAAATCAAAATATTCCGAGCAGGTGTAATGCCGCGAGCAAGGCCAGCAACAGGAAAAAAACACCGCTGATCCGGTGAATCCAGCGCAAAGGCAGGCGATTGAGCAGGTGACGCCCGGCGAAAACGCCGAGGATTGAGGTCACGCTCAGCGCTAGCGTGGCGCCGACCCAGGTGGCGGTGGCGCTCGCGGTGCTGCCCAGTCCGGCAACGGCGATCTGCGTCTTGTCGCCGAATTCGGCGAGAAAAATCATCAGGAAGGTGGTCGCGAAAATGCCGTGGCCGGGCTTTTCTTCAATTTCCTCGTCCCCATCGTCTTCCTCGTAGCGGAGGGCGCTGATGCCGAAGACCGCGAACAGCATGGCAACCGCCGCGGTGACGACCCATGTCGGCAACCACGCAGCAACGGCTGCACCAAACAGCACGGCGAGCAGGTTGAGGACGGCAAAGGCGGTAATGGCGCCGAGCACCACCGGCAGTCCGCGATGGCGCGCGGCCAGTGTCATGCAAACGAGTTGGCTCTTGTCACCGATTTCGGCCAGCGCAATCAGCAGGAAGGTGGCGCCGGCCGAGGAGAACCAGGCGGCCGGCGCCACGGCTGCAATGTCAGACATCGGGGAAATTCAGCGGCTCAGGATTTTACGTTGGCGGCGTTGCGGTGCGGGCATTCGGTCTTGGTGCATTGCACGTAGAGATAGAGCGCGTGATCCTGAATGGCAAAGCCGCGCTCCTCGGCGATGGCGTTCTGCCGTTTTTCGATTTCGGGGTCGTAAAACTCTTCGACACGGCTGCAATTGATGCAGACCAGGTGGTCGTGATGCTTGCCGTGATTGATTTCGAAAACTGCCTTGCCGGACTCGAAGAAGTGGCGCTCCAGCAGGCCGGCCTGTTCGAACTGGGTGAGGACGCGATAGACGGTGGCCAGACCAATGTCCATGTTTTCCGCAATCAGCATTTTGTAGACATCCTCCGCCGTCATGTGGCGCAAGGTGCTCTTTTCGAAAAGCTCAAGAATCTTCAGGCGGGGAAAGGTGGCTTTCAGCCCCATATTCTTAAGGCTTTGCGGATCGCTCATCAGGAAAGTTCCAGAAATTGTTCGATCAGGCGAAATGCTGATTTCGGGTATGATATACCGCTTCAAAGCCGATTGAAAAACTCCGGAAACCTGAATGCGCCGTTCCCGTCTATTGCTCGTAGCCGCTTCCTGCGCGCTGATTGCCGCTTGTTCCTACAAGCCAGGCTTTATCAATGAATACAAGATCGATGTCCAGCAAGGTAACGTCCTGACTCAGGAATTGGTTGCCCAGCTCAAGCCGGGGCAGACGCGTGATCAAGTCCGCTTTCTGCTTGGCACGCCGCTCGTGACCGATATTTTTCACCAGCAGCGTTGGGATTATGTATATCGCTACAAGGACGGGAAGACTGGCAAAGTTGATTCGCGCAAGTTAACGGTGTTTTTCGATGCGGACGGCAAATTGCAGCGGGTTGACGGAGATACCGCCGTAGCCGATCCCGGCGAATTGAATGCGCCGGTTAACAAGAGTCGTCTTATCGATCTTGGCACACTATCCGATGAAGCTGCCGACAAGCCGCTGCCGCCGCGCGAACCGCCGGGTCTTTTCCGTCGTTTAATGAACATGTTGGGATTTTAGAGAATGAGCGCAACTCGTATTGGCGTGGTAGGGGCGGGCGGCCGCATGGGTCGCATGTTGATCGAAGCAACGCTGAAGGATGACCAGCTGGCGCTCGGCGCCGCCTTCGAAGTATCGGGCAGCCCGTTCGTCGGGAAAACTGCCGGTGAATTGGTCGGCATGTCCTGTGATGTGCTCGTCACCGAGGACGTTGCCGCCGGCTTGAAAAATATCGATTGCCTGATCGATTTCACGCGGCCGGAAGGTACGCTGCTTCATCTCGAGATGTGTCGCGTTGCCGGCGTAGCCATGGTGATCGGTACTACGGGTTTCGATGCTGACGGCAAGGCGGCCATAGCGGCGGCAGCCAGCGATATTCCTGTCGTTTTCGCGCCTAACATGGCAGTGGGCGTCAATCTTGTCTTCAAGTTGCTCGACACCGCGGCACGCATTTTGAATCAGGGCTATGACATCGAAGTGGTCGAAGCCCACCATCGCCGGAAAGTGGATGCGCCGTCGGGTACGGCGCTGCGCATGGGTGAGGTGGTCGCTGCCGCGCTTGGACGAGATATTGAAGAGTGCGCAGTGTATGGGCGCGAAGGCGTTACCGGCGAACGTGATCCATCGACGATTGGCTTTGCCACCGTGCGTGGCGGCGATATTGTTGGCGACCATACGGTCATGTTCTGCGGTATCGGCGAACGTGTCGAAATAACACACAAGGCTAGCAGCCGCATGCCTTACGCCCTCGGCAGTCTGCGCGCTGCATGCTTCACGGCGGGGCGCAAGAACGGTTTGTTTGACATGCAGGACGTCCTCGGCCTACGCTAACTTGATGAAATCCCGGCTGCTCGCGAAACAGCTTCAGGAAGTCTTCGGCGGGGAGGGTGAGCCCCGCTTCCGGCAATTGATTGAGCAGGCGCGCGCCGGCCAGCAGCATGGTTTGGCAGACGGCGTTGATCAGTTGATCGGTGTCGTCGATTCGACATACCGTGCTTACGCCGGGCTCAATCTGAGTGCCTGGCATTCAAAATTGTCGGGTGATGTCCTGGCTGACTGGAATCTCCGCGCCGGCACGATCGAAACCGGTCGTCAGTGGAAGGAAATGCTCGGATTTACCGAAGGTGATTTCGACAATTCGATCAGCCAGTGGGAGCGTATGGTGCATCCGGACGATCTGCGCCTGCTTCAGTCGCGGATCACAGCGCACGTGCAGAGTCAGGATCCATTTTTTCAGGCGGAATGCCGCTTCAAGGCACGAGATGGCCAGTGGCGCTGGTTTCTGCTGCGCGGTGCCATAGCGGCACGAGAAGCTGACGGAAAGCCGGTTCGCATGCTGGTTTTGCAGCGCGATATCAGTGAGGTCATGGCAGCTGAGGCAGCGCTGATTTCTGCGAAAGAGGCGGCCGAAGCCGCCAACAAGGCGCGCGGCGCCTTTCTCGCCAATATGAGCCATGAAATCCGCACGCCAATGAACGGCATCATCGGGATGACGGAGCTGGCGCTGGATACTCAGCTGGATGCCGAGCAGCGCCATTACCTGAAAACGGTGAAGTCTTCGGCTGAAGCGCTGCTGACCATCGTCAATGACATTCTCGATTTTTCAAAAATCGAGGCAGGCAAGATGGAATTCGAGTCCCTTGCCTTTTCGATTCAGGATACGGTGCTGGAAGCCGTTCGGGTGCTTGCGGTTAGCGCCCACAAGAAGGGCCTTGAGCTGGTAGCGGACGTTAAGCCGGATGTGCCATTGCGCATCGTGGGCGACCCGACGCGCTTGCGCCAGGTGATCATCAATTTGATCGGGAATGCCATCAAATTTACGGAGCAAGGCGAAGTGGTGCTGGAGGTCACTGTTGACCAGGTGACCGAGCGCTCGGCGTATTTGCGCTTTGCCGTCCGTGATACCGGTATTGGCGTGCCACCGGATAAGCAGCAAGCAATTTTTGAGGCGTTTTCCCAGGCTGATGTCTCGACGACGCGTCGCTTTGGCGGCACGGGCCTTGGACTTGCCATCAGCGCGAGGCTGGTGCAGTTGATGGATGGCAAAATTTCTCTCGAAAGTACCTTTGGGCGGGGATCAGTCTTCTCATTCACCGGTCGATTTGGTGTTGAGCCATCCGTGTTCATGCAAACCCAGGCGCTGGCGCCGGGCTCCCGATTTGGCGGTCGGCGCGCCCTGATCATTGATGACAATCCAACTGTCGGTCGTTATCTGGTTGAGCTTCTGGAACGTCTTGGCATTCAGGCGTCCCTGTCTTCTGATGCGACGGCGGCGCTTGCTGCGATCGACCAAAGTCGTGCGGTTGATTTCCCATATGATTATGTCATCGTTGATGCGAATATGGACTCACCGGCGGGGTTTGCCCTGGCGGAAACCTGGCAAAAATCCGGTCGAGTGGAAAAGCTATTGATGATGCTGACCACTGAAAACCAGCGCCATGACCTCAATCGTTTGCGCGAAATCGGTGTTTCTGCACACCTCGTCAAACCGGTGGGGGGCGCTGATTTGGTGGATGCACTGGCGTTGGCCGAGGGGCCGGGGGGGGCGGGGCAGGGCGAATTTTTACTCGCCCAGATCGATCTGGATGCTTCTTCCGATCAGGGCGCGGCGCTAAAAATTCTATTGGTCGAAGATAATCCGGTCAATCAGGAGCTGGCGACCCGTTTGCTCGAACGTCGCTCGCATCAGGTAACGCTTGCCAACAATGGTGCGGAAGCCGTTGATTTGTTCGATAGCGGACATTTCGACGTCATTTTGATGGATATGCAGATGCCCGTCATGGGCGGCATCGAAGCAACTGAAGCGATCCGTTCTCGCGAAATGCGACGCAGTTGGGTCGTCTCCCATGAGCTTCGCCCTGTTTATATTATTGCCATGACAGCCAACGTCATGGCCAGTGATCGAGACCGTTGCCTGGAAGCGGGGATGAACGACTACGTGGCCAAACCACTGCGTCCAGCCGAATTATTTTCGGCGCTGGAGCGAGCGCGTGGTGGTGGCGGGGGCGAAGAGTCAATCATCTTCGGTGTGGCACCTATTCAGATGGGTGGGCAGCTGGATCTCGCCGCTGCGCTTCGGGATATTGGTGAGCCAGAATTGTTCGCCACGATGACCGGCATGTTCCTGAACGAATGGGATACCCATCTTGATCGCCTCAAGAGTGCGATTGAAAGCAGTAATTCACACGAAGTGCGGATGCATGCGCATACCGTCAAGAGCCTGCTGGCCATGTTTCATGCCGAAAAGTCCAGACGTCGCGCGATGGAAATTGAGTTGGCGGCCATGGCCAACGCAAACGTCGACTGGCCAAACTGCGTACGGCTCTATGCCGCGCTTGTCGATGAAATGTCTCAGATCAAACCGGATCTTGAGCGCTACGTTGAGACTCGTGTAATCCCTTGAATTTGCCTGAAAAGGTGCTTTTCGGCTAGAATAGAAAGGTTAAAAAGCACGAGCGGGGAGGCGCAAGCCTTCCCGCTCGGCACATGAATAATTAGAAATTCTAGGAGAGCCGGTCGTGTCGTTGTTGCCCTCATTTATACCCGCCATTCTCGCCCTCGCCGACGGAACGGTTTTCAAGGGCCAATCCATCGGCGCAGATGGCGTTACCAGCGGTGAGGTAGTGTTCAACACTGCCATGTCTGGCTATCAGGAAATCCTCACCGATCCATCCTATTGCCGTCAGATCGTCACGCTGACCTATCCTCATATTGGCAACACGGGTTGCAATGCCGAGGATTTTGAATCCAATGCGAATTATGCTGCCGGTCTGGTTATTCGTGACCTGCCGCTGCTTGCGTCGAACTGGCGTACTCAGGAAGACCTGTCGTTCTACCTGAAAAAGCACGGTATTGTTGCCATTGCCGGCATTGATACGCGCAAGCTGACCCGCATTCTGCGGGAAAAAGGCGCCCAGGCAGGTTGCATTCTGGCCGGAGAGGGTGATGTGTCCAAGGCATTGGCCATGGCTCGGGCATTCCCGGGTTTGAATGGCATGGATTTGGCCAAAGTGGTTTCTGCCAAGGAAAGCTATGCTTGGACCGAAGGTGAGTGGACGCTGAAGGGTTATGTCCAGGGTCCTGCGCCGCGCTTTCATGTGGTTGCCTATGATTTCGGCGTCAAGAAAAATATTCTGCGCATGCTGGCTCAGCGCGGCGTCAAGCTGACCGTTGTGCCGGCCCAGACGCCAGCTGCCGAAGTGCTGGCCATGAAGCCGGATGGCGTTTTCCTGTCGAATGGGCCGGGTGATCCGGAGCCGTGCGATTATGCCATTGCCGCCATTCGTGAATTTCTTGATCGCGGTATTCCGACTTTCGGTATCTGTCTTGGCCACCAGTTGCTGGCCCTCGCTTCCGGTGCCAAGACGCTGAAGATGAAGTTCGGTCACCACGGGGCCAACCACCCGGTTAAGGACATGGATACCGGACAGGTGCTGATCACCAGCCAGAACCACGGTTTTGCGGTCGACGCGGAGTCGTTGCCGAAAAACCTGCGTGTGACCCATGTGTCGCTGTTTGATGGCTCGTTGCAGGGTATTGCCCGCACCGATGTGCCAGCCTTCTCCTTCCAGGGACACCCGGAAGCCAGTCCTGGTCCGCACGATGTTGCCTACCTGTTTGACCGCTTCCTCGACACCATGACGCGTGGTGTCGCGGCGCTGAACAAAGCCTGACAAGGCGAGAGTAAAGAAATGCCGAAACGTACAGACATAAAAAGTGTTTTGATTATTGGTGCCGGCCCGATCATCATCGGTCAAGCCTGCGAATTCGACTACTCCGGCGCCCAGGCCTGCAAGGCCCTGCGCGAAGAGGGTTACAGGGTCATCCTGGTTAATTCCAATCCGGCGACCATCATGACTGATCCGGAGATGGCAGATGTGACCTACATCGAGCCGATCACCTGGCAGGTGGTTGCCAAGATCATCGAGATGGAACGCCCGGATGCCTTGTTGCCGACCATGGGGGGGCAGACTGCCCTGAACTGCGCGCTCGATCTTGACCGCGAAGGTGTGCTTGCCAAGTTCAATGTCGAGTTGATCGGCGCGTCCAAGGAGGCTATCGACAAGGCCGAGGATCGCCAGAAGTTCAAGGATGCGATGACCAAGATTGGTCTCGGTTCTGCCCGCTCTGCAACCGCGCACAGCATGGAAGAGGCCTACCAGGTGCAGGCGGCCATTGGCTTCCCGACCATTATTCGTCCGTCCTTCACACTGGGCGGTACAGGTGGCGGTATTGCTTACAACATGGAAGAGTTCGAGACCATCTGCAAGCGCGGTCTCGAGGCTTCGCCAACCAACGAGTTGCTGATTGAGGAATCGCTGCTCGGCTGGAAGGAATATGAGATGGAAGTGGTCCGTGACAAGGCGGACAACTGCATCATCATCTGTTCGATCGAAAACCTCGATCCGATGGGCGTGCACACCGGTGACTCGATCACCGTCGCCCCGGCTCAGACGCTGACCGACAAGGAATACCAGATCCTGCGAAATGCCTCGATCGCCGTGCTGCGCGAGATTGGTGTTGATACAGGCGGCTCCAACGTCCAGTTCTCGATCAATCCTAAAGACGGTCGGATGATCGTCATCGAGATGAATCCGCGTGTTTCGCGTTCTTCGGCGCTGGCTTCCAAAGCCACCGGTTTTCCGATTGCCAAGATTGCCGCCAAGTTGTCGGTTGGCTATACGCTGGACGAGTTGTCCAACGACATTACCGGCGGCAAGACACCGGCGTCGTTTGAGCCTTCGATCGACTACGTCGTTACTAAGGTGCCGCGTTTTGCCTTCGAGAAATTCCCGCAAGCGGATGACACGCTGACCACGCAGATGAAGTCGGTTGGTGAGGTGATGGCTATCGGCCGTACGTTCCAGGAGTCTCTGCAAAAAGCTTTGCGCGGCCTAGAGGTCGGTGTTGACGGCTTTAACCTGAAAACGGTTGATCCGGCAACGATCGACGAACAGCTGGCTCGTCCAACTCCGGATCGCCTGTGGTACGTCGCTGACGCTTTTGGGATTGGCATGTCGGTTGAACGTGTGTTCGAACTGACCAAGATTGATCCGTGGTTCCTTGTACAGATCAAGGAAATTGTCGATCTCGAACTGGCTTTGGAAAAACGCGAATTTTCCTCGTTGACCGCGGAAGAGCTGCGTTACCTGAAGCGCAAGGGTTTCGCCGACCGTCGTCTGGCTTACCTGCTCAAGACGAGTGAAACCGACTTCCGCAACCGTCGTCATGAACTGGGTGTCCGCCCGGTTTATAAGCGAGTGGATACTTGCGCTGCCGAGTTTTCGACTGATACGGCCTACATGTACTCGACTTACGAGGATGAATGTGAGGCCAACCCGACCAGTAACAAGAAGATCATGGTTCTGGGCGGTGGCCCGAACCGTATCGGTCAGGGTATTGAATTCGACTATTGCTGCGTTCATGCCGCGATGGCGATGCGTGAGGATGGCTATGAAACCATTATGGTCAATTGCAATCCTGAGACCGTTTCCACCGACTACGATACCTCTGATCGCCTGTACTTCGAGCCGCTGACCCTGGAGGATGTGCTGGAAATCGTCGCCATCGAGAAACCGGTCGGCGTCATCGTCCAGTACGGTGGCCAGACCCCGTTGAAATTGGCGCTGGCACTGGAAGCCAACGGCGTGCCGATCATCGGTACCAGCCCGGAGTCCATCGACATTGCTGAGGACCGTGAACGCTTCCAGAAATTGTTACATGACCTGGGACTCAAGCAGCCACCGAATCGCACGGCGCGTACTGAAGAGGATGCGCTGCGGCTGGCGCAGGAAATTGGTTACCCGCTAGTGGTTCGTCCGTCCTATGTGTTGGGTGGTCGGGCGATGGAAATCGTTCATGAGCAGAAGGATCTGGAGCGCTACATGCGCGAAGCAGTCAAGGTTTCGCATGATTCACCTGTGCTGCTTGACCGTTTTCTGAATGATGCAGTTGAATGTGATGTCGATGCGCTGTCCGATGGTGATGAGGTAATTATCGGTGGCGTTATGGAGCACATTGAACAGGCCGGAGTTCATTCCGGAGACTCTGCTTGTTCGTTGCCACCGTATTCGCTGGGCAAGCTTGTGCAGGAAGAGTTGCGTCGTCAGACCAAATTGATGGCCAAGGCGCTGAATGTTTGTGGCCTGATGAATGTGCAGTTTGCTATCAAGGACGAAGATGTTTACGTTCTCGAAGTAAACCCGCGCGCCTCGCGTACCGTCCCGTTTGTTTCCAAGGCGACCGGTTTGCAGCTGGCCAAGATTGCGGCGCGCTGCATGGCAGGGCGCAGTCTGAAAGATCAGGGAATTACCAAGGAAGTGATTCCTCCGTATTTCTCTGTCAAGGAGGCTGTCTTTCCCTTCGTCAAGTTCCCGGGCGTTGATACCATTCTTGGCCCAGAAATGAAGTCGACGGGGGAGGTTATGGGCGTTGGTGTGACCTTTGCCGAGGCGTTCGTAAAATCCCAGTTGGCCGCCAGTGTCAAACTCCCTGTCTCTGGCAAGGTTTTCATGTCAGTCAAGGATAGTGACAAGGCCAAGGCGATAGAGATAGCTCGTCATTTGCTTGAAGCAGGCTTTCAACTGGTTGCCACGCGCGGAACGGCGCACGCCATTGAGGCGGCAGGCTTGCCGGTACAGACGGTCAATAAATTTACTGAAGGTCGGCCGCACATTGTTGATATGATAAAAAACAACGAAATTTCGTTGATTATCAACACCGTTGAAGAGAAACGCCAAGCGGTAAACGATTCGCGCAATATTCGTACATCTGGCCTGCAGGCTCGTGTCACGATGTACACGACTATCTGGGGTGCCGAGGCTGCGGCCGAAGGGATTCGTAATTTGGGTGAGTTGGTGGTATATCCGATACAGGCCTTGCACACCCAACTACACTGAAACAAACCTGAAACCGCCGGGTAGCCCTTGGGCGCCGGCGGTTTTGCTTTTGCTGGATATGATATGAGCAAAGTTCCACTGACCGTTAAGGGCGCTGAAAAGTTGCGCGAAGAACTGCATCGTCTGAAGACGGTTGATCGTCCGTGGGTGATCGGTGCCATTGCCGAAGCGCGAGCACATGGCGATCTTTCAGAGAATGCAGAATACGATGCAGCCAAGGAGCGCCAAGGCTTCATCGAAGGGCGTATTCAGGAAGTCGAGGGCAAGCTGTCACATGCCCAAATTATCGATCCGAAGCTACTCGATGCTGATGGTCGCTGCGTATTTGGTGCGACACTGGATCTTGAGGATCAAGATACCGGTGATGCAGTGACCTACCAGATCGTTGGCGAGGACGAAGCCGACATCAAGGGTGGCAAAATTTCGGTTAACTCCCCGATTGCCCGGGCGCTGATCGGCAAGTTCGCCGGGGATATCGCGCAGGTCCAAGCGCCAGGCGGCATCCGCGAGTACGAAGTGATCGACGTTCGCTACGAATAAAGTCGTGCGGCGCTTCTCCGAGGCTTTTTATCTTGTGGCCATCACTTTGTGGGTGGGGGGCATGTGGGCCGTCGGTTATCTGGCGGCACCGGTGTTGTTTGCAAGTCTTGGCGACAGGCAACTTGCCGGCATGGTGGCTGGAAAGCTGTTCGCACTAATTGGTTGGATCGGACTTGGTTGTGCCGCATACCTTTTTGTTTTTCTGCTTTCGCGTTGGGGTGGGCGGATTTTCAAAAGCGCCATATTCTGGCTAGTGTTGGTGATGGCGCTGATGGCGACGGCCAGCCAGTTTGGCATTCTGCCGCTGATGGCTCAGCTGAAGGCTGATGCACTGCCGCGCGAGGTTATGGAAAGTGTTTTTCGCGACCGTTTTGCTACGTGGCACGGAATCTCCAGCATTCTCTATCTCGTACAGAGTTTGCTGGGAGTGTGGCTTGTAGTGTGGAATGGCCGCGGATTGAAGTGATCAGCCCTGGAAGGCGCGCTTGCTTTTACGTGGTGCAGCCGGAATCGGACGTCTCGTTTTTGGGGCTTTTTTCGCGTTGACCGCAGCAATCTCAGCGGGCATTGGTCGAAAAATCACCAGCAGCTTGCCGATGTGCTGAACGGGGGCTGCGCCCAACTGGGTGCAGATCTGCTCATAATAAGCCAGCCGATTTTCGCGGCTGTCACCATAAACGCGAATTTTGATCAGTTCGTGGGCGTTAAGATTGGTTTCGATTTCCTTGAGAACGCCTTCGGTTAGGCCGTTCTCGGCAATCGAGACGACAGGATTCAGGTCGTGGGCCTTGGCGCGGAGTTCCCTGCGTTGGGCTGATGATATTTGCAGCATAGTAAACCTTTCAAAAACGGCATTTTACCGAATGAAAAGAACCAGAACCAGCAAAGCTTGGATGCGCGAGCATGTGAATGATACGTACGTCCAGCTTGCCAAGAAGGAAGGCTGGCGTTCTCGCGCTGCTTTCAAGCTGCTCGAGATCGACGACAAGGACAAACTGCTGAAGCGTGGTGAGGTGGTAGTCGACCTTGGTGCAACGCCCGGTGGCTGGTCCCAGGTGGCTTCCAAGCGTGTCGGCGATGCTGGAATGGTGCTTGCGCTTGACTTGCTCGAAATGGATCCGATTCACAACGTTCACTTCATTCAGGGTGATTTCCGCGAGGACGACGTGCTGGAACAATTGGAAAAACAATTGGGTGATCGTCGCGTGGGGCTTGTAATGTCGGATATGGCCCCCAATATGTCAGGGGTTCCTCTGGTCGATCAGGCGCGCGTTATGCACCTGGCAGAATTGGGGCTGGAGTTTTCCAAGGCTCACTTGAAACTGGAGGGCGCTTTTCTGGTCAAAGTGTTTCAAGGAACGGATTACGAAACATTTCTGCGCCAGATGCGTGAAACATTCAAAACTGTCGTGGTGCGGAAACCGGATGCTTCTCGCGATCGTAGTGCCGAGCTTTATTTGCTCGGACGTACATTGCGCTAAGACTTTTGTTTAGAATGGTATTTTTATCGCTCGGCGTTGTAGAAGGAGAGCAAGCTTGAACAACATGTTCAAAAACCTCGCAATCTGGCTGGTCATTGGCTTGGTCCTGATGACTGTATTTAATCAGTTTAACAATCGCCAGGTTGCGACCGGTGCTGTCGAATACTCTCAGTTCATCGACGAGGTGAAGGCTGGGCGGATTTCCAAGGTGGTTATGGAAGGCCGAACGCTGAAGGCGACGACGAGCGAAGGAAAGCGCATTACTTCCTATGCGCCGCCTGATCTTTGGCTGGTTTCCGATCTTCTCAAGAATGGTGTCAAGATCGAGGCGCGGCCTGAAGAGGAGCCATCTTTCCTGATGAATCTGTTCGTCAGCTGGTTCCCAATGCTATTGCTGATCGGCGTTTGGGTCTTCTTCATGCGCCAGATGCAAGGGGGGGGCAAGGGTGGGGCATTTTCCTTCGGTAAGTCGCGCGCCAGGATGACGGAGGAGGCACAAAATATTGTGACCTTCGCTGATGTTGCCGGTTGTGATGAAGCCAAGGAGGAGGTTCAAGAGATCGTTGATTTCCTGCGCGATCCTTCAAAATTCCAGAAACTTGGTGGGCGAATCCCGAAGGGCGTGCTGATGGTTGGCAATCCCGGTACTGGCAAGACGCTGCTTGCCAAGGCTATCGCCGGTGAGGCGAAGGTCCCGTTCTTCAGTATTTCGGGTTCTGACTTCGTCGAAATGTTTGTTGGCGTGGGTGCTGCTCGTGTCCGTGACATGTTCGAAAATGCCAAGAAACACGCCCCATGCATCATCTTCATTGATGAAATTGATGCGGTTGGCCGTCATCGTGGCGCCGGTTTGGGTGGTGGCAACGATGAGCGTGAGCAGACGCTGAACCAGTTGCTGGTCGAAATGGATGGATTCGAAGGGCATACAGGTATCATCGTTATCGCTGCAACCAATCGTCCTGATATTCTTGATCCGGCATTGCTGCGTCCAGGACGTTTTGATCGCCAAGTGGTCGTCCCGTTGCCAGATATTCGTGGTCGCGAAGAGATTCTAAAAGTGCACATGCGAAAGGTGCCGATTGCAGGCGACGTCAAGGCTGACGTTATCGCCCGCGGCACACCCGGCTTTTCGGGCGCCGATCTGGCCAATCTGGTTAATGAGGCTGCTCTGTTCGCTGCTCGCCGTAACAAGCGCTTGGTTGACATGGATGACTTCGAGATGGCCAAAGACAAGATCATGATGGGCGCAGAGCGCCGTAGCATGGTCATGACCGAGGAAGAAAAAAGGAACACTGCCTACCATGAGTCTGGTCATGCGGTGGTTGCCAAGCTTGTACCGAAGTCAGATCCAGTTCATAAGGTGACGATTATCCCGCGTGGCCGAGCTCTGGGTTTGACCATGCAATTGCCGGAGCAGGATCGCTATGCTTATGATCGCGAGTACCTGATGAGTCGTATCGCAGTATTGTTCGGTGGCCGTATAGCCGAAGAGCTATTCATGAATCAGATGACCACCGGCGCGTCTAACGATTTCGAGCGTGCAACAGCCATGGCGCGCGATATGGTCACGCGCTACGGCATGTCGGATCTTGGTGTGATGGTTTATGGTGAGAACGAAGGCGAGGTATTCCTTGGCCGCTCTGTCACTCAGCATAAGAACGTTTCTGAGGCGACGATGCAGAAGGTGGATGCCGAAATACGTCGGATTATCGATGAGCAATACGCGCTTGCTCGCAAACTGCTTGACGAAAATCGCGATAAGGTTGAAGCGATGACCAAGGCGCTGCTTGAATGGGAAACCATCGACGCAGAGCAGATCAACGATATCATGGCTGGCAAGCCGCCACGGCAGCCGAAGCCATCGCAGTCGACGACGAGTACGAGCAATCCCAGCGATACGCCTGGGTCAGAGCCAACAGCTGCTGCGACGGCCTGATTTTTGAACTTTAAATTAGCCGGGAGCTTTCTCCCGGCTTTTTTCTTTCTGGTCTATGAATACACTGCGTTGTGGAGCTTTTCATCTCTCGCTGGCAAGGCCTCTGATAATGGGGGTCGTGAACCTCACGCCGGACTCATTCTCAGGTGACGGGGTAGTTGGTAATATTGATCGTGCCATAGCGCATGCACGTCAGCAGTTCGAAGCCGGCGCCGATATTCTGGATATCGGGGCAGAATCGTCTCGACCGGGAGCGATTCCGACTTCAGAGAAGGATGAGTTGCAACGTTTGTTGCCCGTTCTCAAGGAAATAACATGCTGGGGAGTTCCTGTTTCTGTTGATACCTACAAGCCAGCGGTTATGCGCGCTGCGCTCGAGTCTGGAGCGGCGATGATCAACGACATTACGGGTATGACAAACCAAGGAGCATTGGCTGCTATCGCGAGTAGCGATTGCGCGGTCTGTGTCATGCATATGCAAGGTAAGCCAGGGACGATGCAAGAAAGGCCGGACTACGGCTATGTGGTTGCCGAAGTAAACTCCTTTTTGACTGCTGCGGTTGAACGATGTCAGTTGGCAGGTGTTAGCAATGATCGTCTCGTGGTTGATCCGGGATTCGGCTTTGGAAAGATGCTTGAGCATAATTTGGCGCTCTTTCGCGCGTTGTCCGAGATATGTTCGGTTGGGCTGCCTGTCCTCGTTGGTGTTTCAAGAAAAGCGATGCTAGGTACCATAACTGGCAATCCAGTAGGTCAGCGAATGGCAGCCAGTGTGGCCGCTGCGCTGATTGCGGTGCAAAAAGGTGCCAAAATTGTACGTGTGCATGATGTTGCGGCGACCAGAGATGCGTTGGCAGTCTGGTTGGCAATACAACAGGGGAGTCAAATATGAGCAGAAAATACTTTGGTACGGATGGGGTTCGAGGGCGAGTTGGTCAGTCTCCTATTACCCCGGATTTTGTGATGCGCCTGGGCTATTCTGCCGGCAAGGCCTTGCTGGATCAGCACACTATGCCGGTAGGTGAGCGTCCTGCGGTGCTAATCGGTAAGGACACACGCTTGTCCGGTTACATGCTCGAGTCTGCCTTGGAGGCGGGATTTTCTGCTGCAGGTGTTGAGGTCATTTTGGTTGGACCGCTGCCTACGCCAGCGGTCGCTTACCTTACGCGTGCCTTGCGTTTACAGGCAGGGATCGTTATTTCTGCATCACACAACCCGTATTACGATAATGGGATTAAATTTTTTTCTGCGCAAGGTACAAAACTGCCAGATCACGTTGAGCGTGCCATCGAAGATGGTATAGATCAGCCAATGCAATGCGCCGCTCCGGCCGATCTCGGCAGGGTTCGCCGAATTGAAGATGCTCGTGGGCGCTACATAGAATTCTGCAAAAGCACGTTCCCGAATGATCTCGATCTACGCGGTCTCAAGATAGTCGTCGATTGTGCGCATGGGGCTGCGTACCAGATTGCACCGAGCGTATTCCACGAGTTAGGCGCAGATGTTGTTACCATCGGTGCTGAACCAAACGGCCTGAATATTAATGATGGTGTTGGTGCTACAGCACCCAAGGCTTTATGTGAGGCAGTAATTGCCAATCAGGCTGATCTTGGGATTGCGCTCGATGGAGATGCAGATCGCCTTCAGATGGTCGATGCAGAAGGAACTCTCTACGATGGCGATCAACTTCTGTATGCAATTGTTCGTAGCCGTGCTCGCACCGCTAAAGTTAAGGGTGTGGTTGGTACCTTGATGAGCAATCTCGCATTAGAGCATGCGTTGGGTAAAATCGACATTCCCTTTGCTCGTGCAGCTGTTGGCGATCGATATGTTGTTGAGATGCTTAATGAAAAAGGTTGGCTATATGGCGGTGAAAATTCAGGACACATACTCGCTATGGACCGGCATACCACAGGTGATGGCATCGTCGCAGCTTTGCAAGTTTTGGCTGGATTGCGCGAAACGGGAGATGATTTAAAAGGGGTGCTTGGCGGATTAACTCTTTATCCGCAAAAGCTTATAAATATTCCTGTGGTCCGGGGGTTCCCGTGGAAGGATCACCCTGCGATCGTCGCGGCCTTGTTGGCGACGGAGGAGCATCTGTCTGGGCGAGGTAGGGTTCTGTTGCGTGCATCGGGGACGGAGCCGCTGTTGAGAGTAATGGTTGAGGGCGAGGACCCTGTAGAAGTAGGGAATGCCGCTGAAAAACTGGCAAATGTTGTACGGAGCGTTGCAGAGTAGGACTCTTTCTTTGTTGAATCGTATTGACCGAAAAAACAACAGGTCGCTATAATCCTCAGGTTTTCTCCAAAGGAAGTGCCAAGCCCATGCGTAGAAAGCTTATTGCCGGTAACTGGAAAATGAATGGCACATACCAGCAAAACGCAGTATTGCTTGAGCGTATAAAGGCGGGAGTATCTGAACTGACATGTGATGTGGTGGTGTGTCCACCCTATCCATACCTTGGGCAGGCTCAGTCGATTCTTGATGGCTCCTCGGTGAATTTGGGGGCGCAGTCGCTTAGTGAGTACCCTGTTGGGGCATATACCGGAGAGGTTTCTGCATATATGCTTCTTGATTTTGGGTGTAGGTATGTGCTGGTTGGGCACTCGGAGCGTCGTACGTGTTTCGGAGAAACTGATGAGGTGGTTGCTGCAAAGTTTGGTGCTGCGCTAGCGGCTGGGTTGACGCCTGTATTATGCGTTGGTGAAACATTTGCTGAGCGTCAAGCAGGCGAAACCTGTGTCGTGGTTGCAAGGCAATTGTCGGGAGTTCTTTCGCAATATGGTGTTTCTGCAATGGCTAAGGCTGTGATTGCATATGAGCCAGTTTGGGCTATCGGCACTGGATTGACGGCATCCCCGGGGCAGGTTCAAGAGGTGCATGTGGCTATACGTGCTCAGGTTTCAGGTTTGGATATGGCGATAGGGAATGAGTTGCGTATTGTTTATGGCGGTAGCGTCAAGCCGCAGAATGCGCAGGAGTTGTTTGGGCAGTCCGATATCGATGGCGGGTTAATCGGCGGAGCTGCCTTGGTTGCTGACGATTTTTTGGAAATTTGCCTTGCGGCAAATTGATAGGCTGATAAATGAACTGGTTTTTCTCACTTGTCCTTACTGTGCATATCATTGTGGCAATATCTATCATCGGGCTCGTGCTGATGCAGCATGGCAAGGGGGCGGATATGGGGGCTGCATTTGGTAGTGGTGCTTCGGGTAGTCTTTTTGGGGCGACTGGATCTGCTAACTTTCTTAGTCGTGCGACGGGGGTTCTTGCGGCGGTGTTTTTTGCGACCAGTCTTACGTTGGCATATGTGGCATCCAGTAAGCCAAAAACGACTGGCAGTGTGATGCAAGAACCGTTACAATCGCAGCCTGTTTCGCAGCCTGCATTGGTGGGTGGTGAATCTTCAGGGGCGGTGGCTGCTCCTGATTCGAAAGCAAAAGATATTCCGAAGTAATGTATTGCGAGTCTCTTGGTAATAAGTCCTCGCCAAGGGGTTCAAGAAGATGTGCCGACGTGGTGAAATTGGTAGACACGCTATCTTGAGGGGGTAGTGGCGCAAGCTGTGCGAGTTCGAGTCTCGCCGTCGGCACCAAGACATGGGGGCAGTGGCCGTAAGGTGCGCTGTTTCGAACAAGAAGCTGAATATTGGCGGCGGATAATGGAAAACTACTTTCCAATTCTGATGTTCGTTCTGGTTGGGGTTGCGGTGGGCGTTCTGCCTGTTGCGATGGGTTTTATTCTAGCCCCCAGTCGTCCGGACCCGGAAAAGCTCTCTCCCTACGAGTGTGGTTTCGAGGCATTCGAAGATGCGCGCATGAAATTTGATGTGCGGTTTTATCTGATTGCAATTCTTTTTATTTTGTTCGATCTGGAAATTGCGTTCCTGTTTCCATGGGCGTCGATCTTTAAAGACATTGTTGCGACAGAGTCGATAAAGCTGTTTGGTTTTGTCGAAATGCTTGTATTTGTTGCCATTCTGGTCATTGGCTATGTTTATGCCTGGGCCAAAGGCGCGCTGGAATGGGAATAGGGTTCGCATATGGCTATTGAAGGCGTTCTCCAGGAAGGTTTTGTCACCACCACGGCTGATAAGCTGATCAATTACATGCGTACTGGGTCGCTGTGGCCAATGACGTTTGGTCTGGCGTGTTGTGCGGTGGAAATGATTCATGCTGGCGTTTCTCGCTATGACTTGGATAGATTTGGCGTTGTGTTTCGTCCCAGTCCGCGTCAGTCTGATGTAATGATTGTTGCTGGCACCTTGACCAATAAGATGGCTCCGGCTTTGCGCAAGGTTTATGATCAGATGGCTGAGCCTCGCTGGGTTATATCCATGGGTTCTTGTGCCAATGGCGGTGGCTACTACCATTATTCGTATTCTGTTGTGCGCGGCTGTGATCGCATCGTTCCTGTCGATATCTATGTTCCGGGTTGCCCCCCGACTGCTGAGGCCTTGATCTACGGGATCATTCAGCTACAGAACAAGATTCGTCGTACTAACACCATCGCTCGTTAATTGCCAAGGCTGATTTGATATGTCTGCCAAGCTGGAAACGCTTAGTCAAAACCTGCAAGAGTTCTTTGGGGATAAATTAGATTCCTTGAGGCTCTCGCTGGGTGAGGTAACCATCGAGGTCGGCGCGGCTGACTATCTTGGCGTAATGACTTCATTACGCGATGAGTCTGGTTTCGGTTTTGAAGAGATGGTTGATCTCTGTGGTGTCGATTATTCGGCGTATGGCGATGGGGCTTGGCAGGGGGAGCGTTTTGCTGTCGTCGTCCATCTCCTCTCGGTGGCACATAACTGGCGTTTGCGTGTTCGGGTTTTTGCCGAAGATGAGGGCTTTCCGTCGGTTGCTTCGATCGCCGGGGTGTGGGCCAGCGCTAACTGGTTTGAGCGCGAAGCTTTTGATCTCTATGGTATTGCGTTCGTTGGTCACGATGACCTACGGCGCATTCTGACCGATTATGGCTTTATCGGGCACCCGTTCCGCAAAGATTTCCCGATTTCCGGTCATGTTGAAATGCGCTATGACCCTGATCAGGCGCGAGTGATCTATCAACCAGTGACCATCGAGCCTCGCGAAAACACCCCGCGCATTGTGCGCGAAGATACTTACGGGGATCCGGCACATGGCTGATATCCGAAATTTCACACTGAACTTTGGTCCGCAGCACCCAGCAGCGCACGGCGTTTTGCGACTGGTGCTTGAGCTCGATGGTGAAGTGGTCCAGCGGGCTGATCCGCATATCGGTCTTCTGCACCGAGCAACTGAGAAGCTTGCTGAAACCCGCACTTGGGTTCAGTCTGTACCATATATGGATCGTCTGGATTACGTCTCGATGATGTGTAACGAGCATGCCTATTGTCTTGCGACTGAAAAGTTGCTCGGCATTGAGGTTCCGGAGCGCGGAAAGTACATTCGGGTCATGTTTGATGAAGTGACCCGTATTCTTAATCATCTTCTGTGGATTGGCTGTCACGCGCTTGACGTCGGTGCCATGACTATGGCGCTTTATACGTTCCGCGAACGTGAAGATTTGATGGATGTGTACGAAGCGGTTTCTGGAGCTCGTATGCATGCCGCCTACTATCGCCCGGGCGGTGTCTATCGTGATCTTCCGGATAGGATGCCACAGTATCAGGAGTCGACTTGGACTGACGCCAAGAAAGCCGCTGAGAGAAACGAAAATCGCGGTGGTTCGCTGCTTGATTTTCTCGAAGATTTTGCGATCCGTTTCCCAACATATCATGCCGAGTACCATACCTTGCTTACCGATAATCGGATTTGGAAGCAACGTCTGGTCAACGTCGGCGTTGTGTCGCCAGAGCGCGCCCTTCAGATGGGCTTTACCGGCGCTATGCTGCGCGGTTCGGGTATCGCATGGGATCTGCGCAAGAAGCAGCCGTATGCTGCCTACGATAAAGTGGATTTTGATGTGCCGGTTGGTGTAAATGGTGACAGCTATGACCGCTACTTGGTTCGTATGGAAGAAATGATCCAGTCGAACAATATAATCAAGCAATGTATCGCTTGGCTGCGCAAGAATCCCGGTCCGGTGATCACTGATAACAACAAGGTCGCGCCGCCACCACGTGAAAACATGAAGACCAATATGGAGGAGCTTATTCACCACTTCAAGCTCTTTACCGAAGGTATTCATGTTCCGGCTGGTGAAGCTTATGCAGCTGTGGAGCATCCGAAGGGTGAGTTCGGTATCTACTTTGTCTCAGATGGTGCAAACAAGCCTTACCGAATGAAAATTCGTGCTCCGGGCTTTGTTCACCTGGCAGGTCTGGACGAAATGTCCAGAGGCCACATGATCGCCGATGTCGTTACGATTATCGGTTCCCAAGATATTGTTTTTGGCGAGATTGACCGCTGATGTTTTCCGCTGAAACCCTCCAGAAGTTTGCCCGCGAGGTCGCCAAGTACCCCGCAGATCAGAAACAGTCTGCGTCTATGGCTTGTCTCGCTCATGCCCAAGAAG
Source organism: Betaproteobacteria bacterium (assembly GCA_016709965.1). Lineage (NCBI taxonomy): Bacteria > Pseudomonadati > Pseudomonadota > Betaproteobacteria > Rhodocyclales > Azonexaceae > Azonexus > Candidatus Azonexus amarohabitans. Next base: position 926,280 of record JADJLT010000001.1, on the reverse strand, counting down.
AAAAAGGTTGGTTGGCCCCTGAGTCCATTGAAGCGGTCGCCAACTATCTTGGTATGCCGCCGATTGCTGCCTACGAAGTGGCTTCGTTTTACAACATGTATGACTTGAAGCCCATAGGTAAGTACAAGATTACCGTCTGTACCAATCTGCCGTGTGCTCTGTCTGGCGGTTACCACGCAGGCGAGTATCTCCAGAAAAAATTGGGTGTTGGGTACGGCGAAACTACGCCTGATGGAAAATTCACATTGAAAGAGGGCGAGTGCATGGGGGCGTGTGGTGATGCGCCCGTCTTCATCGTCAATAATCGTTCAATGTGCAGTCATATGCACCCTGAGCAAATCGACAAGCTGCTTGAGGAGTGCAAATAATGGCTATGCTTGGTTCGATAAACGGCGTTCTAATGGAAGGCCTTGACGGTGACAACAACTGGAGTCTGAAGGACTATGTTGCTCGCGGTGGTTATGCGCAGCTGAAGCGTATTCTTGAAAGCAAGATGACCCAAGAAGACGTCATCAGTGAGGTCAAGAAGTCTGTGTTGCGCGGTCGTGGCGGCGCTGGCTTCCCGACAGGATTGAAGTGGTCTTTCATGCCGCGCTCCTTCCCTGGTGATAAATATGTTGTTTGCAATACCGATGAAGGTGAGCCCGGTACATTCAAAGACCGCGACATCATGCGTTTTAACCCGCATTCGGTGATTGAGGGAATGGCGATCGCGGCCTATGCCATGGGTGCGAACCGCGGCTATAACTATGTTCACGGCGAAGTTTGGCAAGAATACAAGCGTTTTGAAGAGGCTCTTGACCAAGCGCGTGCCGCTGGATTCATCGGTCAGAATATTCTGGGATCCGGATTCAATTTTGAATTGTTTGCCCATCACGGCTATGGTGCATACATTTGTGGCGAAGAAACCGCGTTGCTCGAGTCGATTGAAGGAAAAAAGGGCCAGCCGCGCTTCAAACCGCCGTTCCCGGCGTCTTTTGGTTTATATGGCAAGCCAACAACCATTAACAACACAGAAACGTTCGCCGCCATTCCGTTTATTTTGAAAATGGGCGGTGAAGAGTTCCTCAACCTTGGTAAGCCGAATAACGGTGGTACCAAGCTGTTCTCTGTTTCAGGTCATGTAAATCGCCCTGGTAATTACGAGATTCCACTCGGCACGCCGTTTTCAACCCTGCTGGAGATGTGTGGCGGGATGCGTGGCGGGCGCAAGCTAAAGGCGGTCATCCCTGGCGGTTCTTCGGCCCCTGTCATGCCTGGTGAGGTCATCATGGATTGCACCATGGACTATGACTCCATCAGCAAAGGTGGCTCAATGCTCGGGTCTGGTGCTGTTATCGTCATGGATGAAACGGTATGCATGGTCAAGGCGCTGGAGCGACTGTCATTCTTCTATTACGAAGAGTCCTGCGGTCAATGTACGCCTTGTCGCGAGGGTACTTCTTGGATGTACAAGGTTGTGCATCGCATCGAAAATGGCCTTGGCAAACCTGAAGATCTGGATTTGCTGAACAGCGTGCTTGGTAATATTGCGGGTCGCACGATCTGTGCATTGGGCGATGCGGCAGCCTTCCCGGTGCAAAGCTTCATTAAGCACTTCGGCAAGGAATTTGAGTATCACATTGAAAACAAGACATGTCTGGTTCCCAAGGATGTTCAATGGGCGGGCAGTGGCTTCCACAAGATTCCGGCCTGACAGGCTACGGGTTGTAACGAAAGAACTGGCTACAAGGTAGCGACATGCTAGAAATCGAAATCGACGGCAAAAAAGCGCAAGTGCCCGATGGCAGCACGGTGATGGATGCCGCGCAGCAAGTGGGTGTTTATATTCCGCATTTCTGTTACCACAAAAAACTTTCGATTGCCGCCAACTGCCGCATGTGTCTCGTGCAGGTAGAGAAGGCACCGAAACCCTTGCCGGCCTGTGCTACACCGGTGACGAACGGTATGAAGGTTTTTACCCACTCAGAACTGGCTATCAAAGCACAAAAAGGGGTGATGGAGTTTCTGCTCATTAATCACCCGCTGGATTGCCCGATCTGCGATCAAGGGGGCGAGTGCCAGTTGCAGGACATGTCTGTCGGCTATGGTCCGATGAAAAGTCGCTATTCGGAAGAAAAGCGTGTTGTTTTCCATAAGGATGTCGGCCCGCTGGTAGGCATGGAGGAAATGAACCGCTGCATCCACTGTACCCGTTGTGTTCGCTTCGGTCAGGAAATTGCCGGTGTCATGGAGCTCGGCATGGGTAACCGTAATATGCACTCCGAGATCATGACATTTGTTGGTCGTACGGTTGACTCCGAGTTGTCAGGCAATATGATCGACCTTTGTCCGGTTGGGGCTTTGACCTCCAAGCCTTTCCGCTACACCGCCCGTTCTTGGGAATTGCAGCGACGCAAGTCCGTTAGTCCGCATGACTCAGTGGGGGCGAACCTTGTTGTTCAGGTTAAGCACGACAGCGTAATGCGCGTTCTGCCACGTGAAAACGAAGACGTAAACGAATGCTGGATCTCTGACAAAGAGCGTTTTTCCTATCAGGCGCTGAGTTCCGAAGAGCGTCTGACAAAGCCCATGGTTAAGCAGGGTGGTGAATGGAAGGAAGTCGATTGGAATGTCGCAATCGATTATGTCGCGCATGGTCTGAAAGATATTTCCCGCGAACACGGTGGAAATGCGATAGCCGCCTTGGCAGCACAAAGCTCAACACTTGAGGAGCTTTTTTTGCTCGGTGAGGTGATGAAAGGCCTCGGTAGTGGCAATGTTGATTTCCGTCCTCGTCAGAATGATTTCTCTGCGGATTTGAAGCGAGCTGGTGCTCCATGGATGGGCATGCGTTTGTCTGAGATTAAAGATCTTGATGGCGTCTTGGTGGTGGGCTCATTCCTGCGTAAGGATCATCCGCTGATTGCCCAGCGTCTTCGTCAGGCATCCAAGAAGTTCACCAAGGTCACGTTGCTGTCGGTTGCTGGTGACGATCAGCTAATCAACTTGCACGCCAGGCTGACTGTGGCCCCGAATCAATTGGCTTTCGCCTTGGCCGCTGTCGTCAAGGCGGCGGCTGAGATCACCGGCGCAAAGGTTCGGGATGGTCTTGAGTCTGTGGTTGTCTGTGAGACGAGCCATAAGATTGCGCAGAGCTTGGTCGATGGCGACAAACGTGCAGTACTCCTCGGCAACGTTGCTACTCAGTCCGTTGATGCTGTTCAATTGCATGCCCTAGCTTTGGAGCTGGGTAAACTGACGGGCGCAAACATCGGGTTCTTGGGTGAGGGTGCCAATTCGGTGGGGGGGCACATCGCCCTCAAGCAAGTGTCAGGGGCAAATGCTCGCGAGATGTTTGAGCAGCCGCGAAAGGCCTACGTTCTTATGGGCGTAGAGCCAGAATTTGATTGTACTAATCCGCAATTGGCGCTAGGGGCGTTGAAGCAGGCAAATCTGGTAGTCTATATGTCCGCTTTCAAGCATGCACCAGCCTTTGAGTTCGCTGATGTCATGCTTCCAATTTCTCCTTATACGGAAACGTCAGGCACTTTCATCAATACAGAGGGGCGAGTCCAGAGTTTCAATGGCGTGACAAAGCCACGGGGTGATGCACGACCGGCTTGGAAGCTGCTACGTGTGCTCGGAAATGTGCTGAATCTGGATGGTTTCGCGTACTCATCCAGCGAAGAAATTCGGGACGAAGTTCTAGGCAAGGGCGTTGAATTCGTTTCGGGTTTGAGCAATGAGTTGAGTGGCGTTGCCATTTCACTTCGGGAAATTAATAGTGATTGCTTGCAACGTATCGCCGATGTGCCGATTAACTTCGCTGATCCAATAGCCCGTAGAGCCCCTGCGCTACAACAAACTGCTGATGCTGTCGCTCCGACTGCCCGTATCTGCGAAGAGACTTTGTCACAAATTGGCATTTCCGAAAATGTCTTGGTTCGTGTCAAGCAGGGCAGTGGTGAGGCATTACTCGTTGCCAAAACTGACAATAATGTGCCGAAGGGTTGTATTCGAGTTGCTGCGGCGCATGTGAGTACTTCGATGCTGGGCGAGATGTTTGGTTCGATTTCCGTGGAGCGTGCATAAATGGACGCACTAATGAATTTCGGTACTGGGTTATTTGGCGGTGCTTGGCCTGCTGTCTGGACGCTGATAAAGATCGTCCTGATCGTCGCACCTATGATGCTGTCAGTTGCTTATCTGACCTATTTCGAGCGTAAGGTCATTGGCTACATGCAAGTTCGAATTGGGCCTAACAGGGTTGGTCCGTGGGGCTTGATTCAGCCAATTGCTGATGGCTTGAAACTCTTGCTGAAGGAAATTATTGTACCGAGCGGTTCCAATAAAGGGATTTTCCTCATTGCGCCAATGCTTGCAATCGCCCCGGCCTTGGCTGCTTGGGCTGTCGTACCCTTCACGGATTCGCTGGTGTTGGCGAATATCGACGCTAGCTTGCTGTACATAATGGCGATTACCTCGATGGGCGTGTACGGGATCATTCTGTCTGGTTGGGCTTCAAACTCAAAATACGCGTTTCTTGGCGCAATGCGTTCTGCTGCACAGATGGTGTCCTACGAAATTTCCATGGGCTTCTCTCTGATTTGTGTACTGATGGTCTCCAATAGCCTTAACTTGGTTGAGATTGTCAATATTCAGGATAAAGGCCTTTTCGCAGGCTGGGGACTGAGCTTTTTATCTTGGAATTGGTTGCCTTTGTTTCCTATGTTCTTGGTCTATCTGATTTCTGGAGTGGCGGAAACTAACCGTGCTCCATTCGACGTCGCCGAAGGTGAATCAGAAATTGTTGCAGGGTTCCACGTCGAATATTCTGGTATGGCCTTCGCTGTTTTCTTCCTTGCAGAATACGCCAACATGATTCTGGTCTCAGCTCTGACCTCGATCATGTTCTTGGGCGGTTGGTTGTCTCCTGTTGGATTCCTCCCTGACGGCATTCTTTGGCTTTTTGCAAAGATGTCAGCAATTCTCTTCCTGTTTTTGTGGTTCCGGGCAACATTCCCGCGTTACCGATACGATCAGCTAATGCGTCTGGGCTGGAAAGTTTTCGTGCCGATCTGTTTGATTTGGCTGGTTGTCGTCGGCGTCTGGATGATGTCGCCTTTGAATATCTGGAAGTGAGGAGAGACTAATGGGTTCGATGAAGGAAATCTTCAACAGCCTCTTCCTCAAGGAATTGTTGAAGGGAATGTCGGTCACCGGTAAATACTTCTTTGCCAGGAAGATCACTGTTCAATATCCGGAAGAAAAAACGCCTCAGAGCTTCCGCTTTAGAGGATTGCACGCCTTGCGTCGCTATCCGAATGGTGAGGAGCGCTGTATTGCATGCAAACTCTGCGAAGCGGTTTGCCCTGCGCTTGCAATTACGATTGAGGCCGAACCGCGTGATGATGGTTCACGCCGTACGACTCGCTATGACATAGATCTTACCAAGTGTATTTTTTGTGGATTCTGCGAAGAGGCTTGTCCAGTCGATGCAATCGTTGAGACGCGAGTTTTCGAATACCACGGCGAAAAGCGCGGTGATCTGTACTACACCAAGCAGATGCTGCTTGCCAATGGTGACCGTTACGAGGCGCAGATCGCCAAGGATCGCGAACTTGACGCTTCTTACCGATAACAGGTGCTAGCGATGGATTTTCAAACCTCGGTTTTCTATTTTTTGTCTGCGATTCTGGTATTTGCGGGGCTGCGCGTCATTACTGCGCGTAATCCGGTACATGCGGCATTGCACCTGATTCTTGCCTTTTTTACCTGCGGCGGCATCTGGGCGTTGTTGCAAGCGGAGTTTTTGGCAATTGCCATCATCCTTGTGTATGTTGGCGCGGTTATGGTTTTGTTCCTGTTCGTCGTGATGATGCTCGACATCAATATGGATCGCATTCGGCAAGGCTTCTGGAATTATCTTCCTCTTGGCGCGTTGCTCGGTCTGTTGATGGCTCTGGAAATGAGTTTGGTGCTTGGTAGCAAGTACTTCCAGATTCCTGCCGCCGACGCGATCGTTCCGGCTGGTGTGTCAAACACGAAGAGCATCGGTGCGCTGATGTTCACGGATTTTGTTTATCCCTTCGAACTAGCCTCTCTTATCCTGCTTGTTGGCATGATTGCGGCGATCGTGCTGACTTACCGTGGTCCGAAGAAGTCCAAAGCTACAAACCCGAATCAGCAGGTATTCGTAAAGGCGAAAGATCGTGTTCGCGTACTGCAGATGCCGGTTGAAAAAGACTGAACCCCGGGGAACCCATGTTAACTCTCTCTTTATCCCATTTTCTGATTCTAGGCGCGATACTTTTTGCGATCAGCGTGGTCGGTATATTCCTGAACCGGAAGAATCTGATAGTGTTACTGATGGCCATTGAGTTGATGCTTCTTGCGGTCAACATGAATTTTGTGGCGTTTTCACACTATCTTCAGGACCTTTCCGGTCAGATTTTCGTCTTCTTCATCCTGACTGTTGCCGCTGCTGAATCGGCGATTGGTCTGGCCATTCTGATCGTGCTGTTCCGCAACCTCAAGAGCATCCATGTGGATGACCTGAGCAGCCTGAAGGGTTAAACATGGAAATGCAAAAACTCTATCTGCTCGTTCCCATGGCACCGCTTATTGGCGCCATGATTGCAGGTTTGTTCTGTCGGGTTATCCCGCGCTGGGTTGCTCATACGGCAACCATAGCAGGTGTCGCTATTGCCTTTATTGCGTCCATTATTATCTTCAAGGATGTTCAGGCAGGACATACCTACAACGGGGCCGTCTATACGTGGCTGACCAGCGGCGAATACAAGTTTGAGGTTGGGTTTCTGATAGATACGTTGACCACCACGATGATGCTGGTGGTCACATTCGTATCGCTGATGGTTCATATCTATACCATTGGCTACATGCAGGAAGACCCTGGATATAACCGTTTCTTTAGCTATATCTCGTTGTTCACCTTCTCCATGCTGATGCTGGTGATGAGCAACAACTTTATGCAGCTCTTTTTCGGTTGGGAGGCAGTTGGTCTGGTTTCCTATCTCCTGATCGGTTTCTGGTACACCCGTCCGACCGCCATCTTCGCTAACATGAAGGCCTTTCTGGTCAATCGTGTCGGAGACTTCGGTTTCATATTGGGCATTGGATTGGTGCTTGCTCACTTCGGTACGCTTGATTACAAAACTGTATTCGAAAAAGCTCCAGAACTCGCTTCTGCAATGATCAATATCTGGGGTTCTGCCGATTGGTCATTGATGACTGTTACCTGCATCTGTCTTTTCATCGGTGCCATGGGTAAGTCAGCGCAGGTTCCCCTGCATGTTTGGCTCCCAGATTCGATGGAAGGCCCGACCCCGATCTCTGCCCTGATCCATGCTGCAACTATGGTGACGGCGGGTATCTTCATGGTCGCCAGGATGTCGCCACTGTTTGAGTTGTCGACTACTGCCCTGTCCTTCGTCATCGTCATCGGCGCAATTACTGCACTATTCATGGGCTTCCTGGGCATCATTCAGAATGACATCAAGCGGGTCGTAGCTTATTCCACCCTCTCTCAGCTTGGTTACATGACCGTTGCGTTGGGGGCATCTGCTTATTCAGTCGCCATTTTTCACCTGATGACACACGCCTTCTTCAAGGCCCTGCTGTTCCTTGGCGCCGGCTCTGTGATTATTGGCATGCACCACGATCAGGATATTCGTAATATGGGCGGCCTACGCAAGTACATGCCAATTACGTGGATTACTTCACTCATCGGTTCGCTTGCTTTGATTGGTACGCCTTTCCTGTCCGGTTTCTATTCCAAGGACTCAATTATTGAAGCTGCGCAAGTGGCCTATCATCATGGTCAACCGGGTGCGGCATTTGCGTATTACTCGGTTCTGGCTGGCGTGTTCATCACCGCGTTTTACTCGTTCCGCATGTACTTTCTGGTCTTCCATGGCGAAGAGCGTTTTGGTAAGGCAGATGATGCCCATCATCATGAGCATCATGGCGACCACGATGATGAAGAGGCCTCTCACGATCATCACCATGGTCTGGCACCGGGTCAGAAGCCACATGAAACGCCGTGGGTTGTTACGTTGCCCTTGGTGTTGCTGGCCATTCCATCCATGTTTATTGGTTTCATAGCTATAGAGCCAATGCTCTACGGTGATTATTTTAAAGGTGTGATCTTTATCAATGCTGAAGCACACCCGGCAATGGAGCATCTGGCCGAAGAGTTCCACGGTGCTGTCGCAATGGGCATCCATTCCTTGACTTCACTGCCATTCCTTCTTGCCTTGTCTGGTGTAGTCGTATCGTGGTTCTTCTACATGAAGCGTCCTGATTTCCCGGCTGCAATTCAACACCGCTTCTCGGCTATTCAAACCTTGCTTGAGAACAAGTACTACTTTGATAAATTCAACGAGTTGGTGTTTGCCGGTGGTGCCCGCCTTCTTGGCAAGGTGCTATGGCGTGGCGGCGACGTCGCCATCATCGACGGCCTGATCGTGAATGGGTCGGCCAAGGTTGTTGGATGGATTGCTTCCGTAACCCGACTGTTCCAGACCGGTTACGTTTATCACTACGCTTTCACCATGATTATCGGCATCTTTGTGCTGATGACCCTGTGGATCAACCGCGCCTAGCGTGAATTATTCGCAGAAAAGCAAGGAATAACATGTCGACTTACCCGTTGCTATCTCTCGCAATCTGGATTCCGATCTTCTCCGGTCTGGTTATATTGACCACCGGGGGTGACCGGAATGCTCCGCTGGCCAGGATGCTATCCTTGGCGGGTGCGGTTGCGGCTTTCCTCGTCACGCTACCACTTTGGGCAGGGTTCGATATCGCCAACGGTGGCATGCAGTTCGTCGAGCTGAGTAGTTGGATTCCGCGTTTCAACATCAACTATCACTTGGGTGTTGACGGTATTTCGATGCTCTTCGTGGTGCTTAACGCCTTTATCACCATCATCGTCGTCGCCGCTGGTTGGGAAGTCATCCAGACCAAGGTAGCGCAATACAACGCAGCTTTCCTGATCATGTCGGGACTGATGAACGGTATCTTTACGTCGCTTGATGGCGTGCTCTTTTATGTCTTCTTTGAAGCGTCGCTGATTCCGTTGTATCTGATTATCGGCGTCTGGGGAGGACCAAAGCGCGTATATGCCGCATTCAAGTTCTTCCTCTACACACTTTTTGGTTCGCTGCTTTTCCTGCTTGCGTTAATGTATTTGTTCATTCAGTCCGGTGGTAGCTTCTCAATTCTGGAATGGCACAAGTTGCCGATTCCGCTTGGTTCGCAGATTTGGCTATTCTTCGCGTTCCTTATTGCCTTTGCCGTCAAGGTGCCGATGTGGCCGGTCCATACCTGGTTGCCGGATGCGCACGTTGAAGCGCCGACCGGTGGCTCAATCGTACTGGCAGCTATTGCCCTCAAGCTGGGTGCATACGGTTTCCTCCGGTTCTCCCTGCCGATCCTGCCTGATGCCTCGCATGAATTGTCCGGTCTTGTTCTGGGTCTCTCGCTGATCGCCGTTGTCTATATCGGTTTCGTCGCCTTGGTTCAGGAGGACATGAAGAAGCTTGTGGCCTATTCTTCGATTGCGCACATGGGTTTCGTGACACTCGGCTTCTTTATGTTCAGTGCCATGGGTATCGAGGGAGCCTTGGTTCAGATGGTCTCTCACGGTTTTGTGTCGGGTGCCATGTTCTTCTGTATTGGCGTGATGTACGACCGAGTACATAGTCGTCAAATTGCCGATTACGGCGGCGTGGTCAATACGATGCCTAAATTCGCGGCCCTGTTCATGCTGTTTTCGATGGCTAATGCAGGTTTGCCGGCAACCTCGGGGTTCGTTGGTGAGTTCATGGTGATTCTTGGTGCGGTTAAATTCAATTTTTGGGTGGCTTTTGCTGCGGCCAGCTCGATGGTTATCGGTGCCGCCTACACGCTGTGGATGTACAAGCGGGTGATCTTTGGCGATGTTGCCAATCATCATGTTGCAGAGCTGTCAGACATCAATAAGCGCGAGTTTGCCATTCTGGGCGTACTGGCCATTGCCACCCTGTGGATGGGTCTCTACCCGCAGCCTTTCACGGAAGTCATGCACGCCTCGGTCAATGACCTGTTGCGTCATGTCGCCATCAGCAAGATTCAATAAACGGTAGCCGACATGTTCGACAATTTCGTTGTCCCCAATCTCCTGCCCGCAGCCCCGGAGCTCTTTCTGGCGGTGATGGCGCTGGCCATCCTGATGATCGATTTGCTGGTCAAGGATAGTCGTCGCACAGTCACCTTCGTGCTGACCCAACTGACCCTGGTCGGCTGCGCAGCCATTCAGTTCGCGACAAGCACCGGAGAAATTACTTATACCTTCAGCAATATGTTTGTCGACGATCTGATGTCGGATTTGCTGAAGCTGTTCCTGTACATGACTGTGGTCATTGTGATGTTCTATTCTCGGGGCTACGTCATTGATCGCGAGTCAATGAACAAGGGCGAGTACTACGTGCTGGCACTTTTCGCGACCTTGGGCATGATGGTGATGATTTCTGCCAACCATTTCCTGACCATCTATATCGGTCTCGAATTGCTGTCGCTTTCACTCTACGCCATGGTGGCAATGAACCGTGATTCTGTGGCGTCCACTGAAGCAGCGATGAAGTATTTTGTCCTTGGCGCCTTGGCCTCCGGCTTGCTGCTGTACGGCATGTCAATGATTTACGGTGCTACCGGTACGCTCGAAATCACCGGTATTGCCGAGCGTCTCTACGGTGGTGGCGTCAACAAGAGCGTGCTGGTATTCGGATTGGTCTTCCTGGTTGGTGGTCTGGCCTTCAAGCTAGGTGTTGTTCCCTTCCATATGTGGATTCCGGACGTTTATCAAGGCGCACCGACATCGGTTACCTTGTTCATCGGCTCTGCACCGAAACTGGCTGCTTTCGCTATCGTCATGCGCTTGCTGGTGAACGGCCTGATCACGATGGCAGCCGACTGGCAAGCCATGTTGATCATTCTGTCAGTGCTGTCGATGGCAATCGGTAATCTGGCCGCGATCGCCCAGACCAATCTCAAACGCATGCTCGCCTATTCTGCGATCTCGCACATGGGTTTCATGCTGCTGGGTATCGTTACTGGCGTGGTTGGTGGCGATGCACGCTATGCATTGAACGCCTACAGTTCTTCGATGTTCTATGTTATTGCCTACGTACTGATGAGTGCCGGTACCTTCGGCATGATCCTGCTCATGGCACGGGCAGGTTTTGAAGCTGAGGAAATTGATGACTTCAAGGGCCTGAACAAGCGCAGCCCATGGTTTGCCGGCATCATGCTGATGCTGATGTTCTCGATGGCTGGCGTACCGTTCTTCATCGGTTTCTTTGCCAAGTTCTCAGTGCTGCAGGCGGTGGTTGCCGCCGGCTATATGTGGCTGGCTATCGTAGCTGTGCTGTTCTCGCTGATCGGTGCTTTCTACTACCTCCGCGTGGTAAAGATCATGTACTTCGACGCACCAGTCGACGATACGCCGCTGACTGCGCCGCTGGACATGCGTATTCTTATTTCTGCCAACGGCTTGGCCGTCGCGCTTCTCGGCATCTTCCCGCAAGTGATCATGTCGCTCTGCGCCTACGCCTTGTTGCGCTCGCTTTGATGCAAGGCTGAATTAGGTCGAAACAACGCCCCGCATGTCGGGGCGTTTTACTTTGCGGGGGGATGCAATGTCACACGACACGCACCTGATAGAGTCAGAAATTTCAAGTGAAAGTATATTTAAAGGCGCCTTGCTCAACGTGCGCAAGGATTGTGTCCGGCTACCCAATGGCAAGGAATCGATACGGGAATATATTGTTCATCCTGGCGCGGTAGTCATTCTGGCCTTCCTTTCTAATGGCAATCTGCTGTTTGAGCGCCAGTTTCGTTACCCATTGCGCCGCGTATTTCTTGAGCTGCCCGCCGGGAAAATTGACGCTGGCGAAGCGATCATCGACACAGCTCGGCGTGAGTTGAAGGAAGAAACGGGCTACGTAGCCAGCGAGTGGGAGTATCTCGGTGTGATGCACCCATGCATTGGCTATTCGGATGAACGTATTGAGATATTTGCCGCACGTGGTTTGCATTTGGCTGGCGAAAAAGAACTCGATCACAACGAGTTTCTCGAGGTTGTAGAAGTTTCTCCGGCTGAAGCGAAGCAGGCAGTTTGGGATGGCCGGATTACTGACGCGAAGACAGTGACTTCATTGTTCTGGCTGGACAAACCCTGATGTTTTCTCCTGCTGCCACGGTCAACCGGAAAAAAATAACGAAAATCGAAATATTTCATCGCTGATGATTGAGCGCCGGGAGGTAGCTTGGCTATTTGATCTCTTCCGGCCAAGGCTTATACGAACAGAGAAAATTTATCATTTGCTGTCTTGCTTATCCCGAGCACCAACAAAAAACGCCCCGGTTTTTCCGGGGCGTTTTTTGAGTCTGGAGACGCTTAGCCGCAGGTGCCGACGGCCCCGCAAGCGGTACAAAAGTCACAACCATCTTTGCGGATCATGGTGTGATTCCCGCATTCGCCGCACAGCTTGCCCTGAGTCGGCAGCACCTTGTTGCTGATGGTGTCTTCCGGGGCTTCCAGGATGCCCATCTGTTGAAGCGGGAAGCCGCTTTCATCGAGGATGCCGAGCATGGCGTAGCGGTGAATGATCAGGTTTGCAATGTAGGCCACGGTTGATGGGTAGGTCTGTTGCTTGCGCGAACCAGGAACGAAGGCCATGAAGTCGCCGAGCGGCTCGGAGTAATCGACCAGCTTGCGCAGCTTCATGCCGATCCAGGCTGGATCCAGAACGCGCATATCCAGTGACAGCAACTTCGACAAACCATCGAGGGCACGCGGATAATTGCCGGAGAGCCACATCGAGTAGGGGCGGGTGACGCCGTCCGGCAGGGTGATTTCCTTGAGGCCGAGGACGAATTCCTCGCGCGTCGATGGATTGTTGATGTCGACCGTCCAGGAGAGCGTGCCGTCCGTGCCGGTCTTTGGTTCCTTGGCGCTGAACAAGGCATCTTTCACCGGTGTGGGGCCTTCGTGCTTGAAGGCGCCCAGTTGTTCGCAGCGCCAGCTAATCACTTGGGCCATGGCGGAGACGACGGAGGGGACGCGCTTGCGCTCGCCATGCGGCGGCATGGGCATTTCAAAGGAGTCGCCCGGCGTCTTGGCCAGGGCTTCCAGCTTCATTTCGAGCCAGGCATGGTCGTTGGCGCGCATGTCCATGGAAAGGGTCTTGGCAACAGCGCCAAGCCCGCGTGGTTCGGCCGGGCCATTGGCCCAGACCTCGAACGGCCAGGCGCGGCCTTCTGGTTCGACATGGCCGACAAACAGCGCAAACTTGCCGATCGGAGAGTCGAGCATATAAGTCCAGCACAGGTTGCCTTCCGGCAGGTTCGGGCGACCTGGCCAGCGCAGGCTGGCCAGTACCGGCGCTGGCAAGTTCTTGATCGACAGACGACGATTGGCGTCGGAGACGAAATCCTGCGGTGACTTGGCGTCGACCGCTGCATCTGGTTTGGCCGTATCGCTACCAGTGACGGAGAGCACCGAGCCGAGCACGCTGTTCGGGCGATAAGTGGCCAAGCCCTTGAGCCCGGATTTCCAGGCGCTCATATAGAGGTCCTGGAAGTCGGCGTACGGATAGTCAGCCGGTACGTTGACGGTTTTGGAGATCGAGGTGTCGATGAACGGAGCGACGGCGGCAACCATGTCGCTGTGGGCTTGGGCGGAAATTTCCAGTGCAGTGACAAAGTATTCCGGCAGCTTGGTGACATCGCCACCACGATGCTTGTAGAGGCGCCAAGCGTAGTCTTCGACAGAATACTCCTTGAGGGTGCCATCCTGCATGCGCTTTTTGCGGCTGTAGGTCCAGGAAAACGGAGGTTCGATGCCGTTCGAGGCGTTGTCAGCAAAGGCCAGCGAAATGGTACCGGTCGGTGCAATCGACAGCAGGTGCGAGTTGCGCAAGCCATGCTTGCGGATCTCGGCCTTGATGTCGGCCGGCAGGCGCGATGCGAAGTTGCCACCAGACAAATACAGTTCGGCGTTGAACAACGGAAAGGCACCGCGCTCCTTGGCCATTTCAACCGAGTACAGGTAAGCGGTGTCGCGCATGAATTCGCTGATACGGGCGGCCATCGCACGGGCTTCCGGCTTGTCGTATCGCAGTCGGAGCATGGCCAGCGCATCGCCGAGGCCGGTGTAGCCGAGGCCGACGCGACGCTTGTTGGCGGCTTCCTGCTGCTGGCGTTCGAGCGGCCAATGCGTGGCATCGAGCACATTGTCGAGCATGCGGGTGGAAATACGGATGACTTCGGCGAAGGCGTCGAAATCGAAGGTGGCCTGCTCGGAAAATGCATCCTTGACGTACAGCGTCAGGTTGATTGAACCCAGGCAGCAGCAGCCATACGGCGGCAGCGGCTGTTCGGCACAGGGGTTGGTCGCCTCGATCACTTCGCAGTAATTGAGGTTGTTGTCCTTGTTCATGCGGTCGAGGAACAGGATGCCAGGCTCGGCGTGGTCGTAAGTGGATTTCATCACCTGATCCCACAGGTCGCGAGCGCGTACCTTGCGGTAAACCCACATGCCATCCTCACGCTGGTAGGCGCCGGTGGCGCGCATTTCGCTGTTCGGCTCGGCACGATGCAACAACTCGACGTAGCCATCGGCATCGACGGCTTCCATGAACGGGTCGGTGACGCCAATCGAAATATTGAAATTAGTCAGGTCACCCTTGTCCTTGGCGTGGATGAATACCTCGATATCCGGATGGTCGCAACGCAACACGCCCATTTGCGCGCCGCGGCGGGCACCAGCGGACTCAACGGTCTCGCACGAGCGGTCGAAGACCCGCATGTAGGAGACCGGACCGGAGGCGCGTGACTGCGTACCCTTGACACGGGCACCCTGCGGACGGATGGAGGAGAAATCGTAACCAACGCCGCCACCGCGACGCATGGTCTCGGCCGCCTGGGCAAGCGCGGTATAAATGCCGGGTTTGCCATCGGTGTTTTCGACGATCGAGTCGCCCACTGGTTGCACGAAGCAGTTGATCAGCGTTGCCTGAAGGTCGGTACCTGCGGCGGAATTGATACGGCCGGCCGGAATGAAGCCGTTTTCCTGAGCCCACAGGAATTTGGATTCCCAATGGGCGCGATTGGCTTCCTGTTCGACTTGGGACAGTGCGTAGGCAACGCGACGGCGAACGTCATGTACATTGGTTTCCTTGCCCTTGGCGTATTTCTCGATCAGAACTTCACCGGAAATTTCCTGCTCCGGCAGCGGTGCAAACTGTGGCGGTGCAGGAATGTCTGTCAGCGAAAGCTGTTCGGAAATTTTGCTCATCAAGGGCTCCTCTACAAAACTCGGGTGGACTGGGTTATTTATCTTCGAATGTTGCAAAGCTACTATATCTAGTGTGCCAAGGCAATATATTGACTAGATACGGTGTTCCGTGTGTTTTTGCTTGGTGACAATGTCATTGCAAAAAAGCCCGAAAAAACAAAGCCCCGGCACCTTTCGGTAGCCGGGGCCCGGGCTGAAAATATTTTTATTCAGAGAGAGAGAAGCGTCTGCGCGTGGTGCGCCATCATCCATTCTTCGTTGGTCGGGATGACCAGCACATCGACGCTGCTGTTACCGGCGCTGATCACGATATCGTGGCGCGCATTGGCTTCCGGATCGAGTCGAATGCCGAGCCATTCCGACTGAATGCAGACACGACGGCGGACTTCGGCAGCGTGTTCGCCGATGCCACCGGTGAATACCAGCGCATCGACGCCGCTGGCTGCTGCTACTAGTGAACCCAGTTCGCGGGCGATGCGGTAGCAGAACAGGTCAACCGCTTCGTGGGCTTCCGGCTTGTCGCTGCCGAGCAGGGTGCGCATGTCCTGGCTGATGCCCGAGACACCCAGCAGACCGGATTCCTTGTAAAGCATCCTGGTCATGTCCTTGACCGACAGCCCCTTGGTTTCCATCAGATGCAAAATGACGCCCGGGTCCAGATTGCCGCAGCGCGTACCCATCAGCAGGCCGTCGATGGTCGAAAAACCAAGCGTCGTGGCGACGCACTTGCGATTGACCATGGCCGCCATGCTGGCCCCGTTGCCGAGGTGGGCGACGACGACGCGGCCATTGGCGCGATGCGAATGCTGGGGCAGGGCGCGGGCTATGAACTCGTAGGACAGGCCATGGAAGCCATAGCGCTTGATGCCTTCAGCCGTCAGCGCCCGGGGCAGGCCGAAGGTCTGGGCGACATCGGGCTGGCTGCGATGGAATGCAGTGTCGAAACAGGCAATCTGTGGCACGTCGGGAAGCAGGGCCTGCAAGGCGCGAATGCCGGCGACGTTGTGCGGTTCGTGCAGGGGGGCCAGCGGGATAAAACTGATCAGGTGGCCAAGCACGGTTTCGTCGACGATGGTTGGTTGGGAATAACGCTCGCCACCATGAACCACTCGATGTCCAACCGCGACGATCTGCCAGCCGGCATGGGTGGACATAAACCACTTCAGCAGTGCGTCGAAGGCCTGGTCGTGGCTGACTTGTTCGCCGACAATGGCCTGGTCGGCAATCTTCTGGCCGGATTTGTCTTTGGCGACCAGCTTGGTGGCATTGGTGCCGATACCGTCAATCTGTCCGGAGACTTCCGCATCGGGAGAAATCGGGTGGGCGAGCGGGAAAAGGGCGAACTTGATGGAGGACGATCCAGCGTTGATCGTCAGGATGCCTTGCTTCATGTCAGACGGTTCCAGTTTTGCGGTTGTGGTGTGCGATCAGTGCGGCAATGACGCACGATGCGGTACGGGTTTCGGCGGAATCGGCGCGGCTGGTCAAGACAATCGGGACCTTGGTGCCCAGGACAATGCCGGCGGTCAATGCGTTGGCGAGGTATTCGAGCTGCTTGGCGATCATGTTCCCGGACTCGAGATCCGGTACGACCAGAATTTCGGCATGGCCGGCAACCGCGGACTTGATGCCCTTGGTCTTGGCGGCAATGAGAGAGACGGCGTTGTCGAAGGCCAGCGGGCCATCCAGGATGCCACCCTTGATCTGGCCGCGATCGGCCATCTTGCACAGCGCCGCGGCGTCGAGAGTGGACTGGATTTTGGGGTTGACCGTCTCGACTGCCGAGAGGATCGCCACTTTGGGTTCCGGGATGCCGATGATGTGCGCCAGTTCGATGGCGTTGCGGATGATGTCAGCCTTGTCTTCCAGCGTCGGCGCGATGTTGATGGCGGCGTCCGTGATCAGCAGTGGCCGGTGGTAGGTCGGCACGTCCATCAGGAAAACATGGCTGATCCGCCGCGAGGTGCGCATGCCGTTGGCGCGGGCGACGACTTCGCCCATCAGTTCGTCGGTATGCAGGCTGCCCTTCATCAAGGCTTCGGCATCGCCGGTACGCACCAGGGAGACGGCGAGTGCGGCCGAATCATGGCTGTGTGCAGCATTGACGATGCGGATGCCGGAAAGATCGATGCCGAATTCTTCAGCGACAGCGCGAATCTTGTTTTCCGGGCCGACCAGAATCGGTTCGATAATGCCGGCCTGGAAGGCCATGACGGGGCCTTTAAGCGATTCTTCATCACACGGATGGGCGACGGCGGTGGGGATCGGTTCCAGACCCTTGACGCGCTCGAGCAGGTGAATATAGCGCTCGTGTTTGTCGTCGATCCGGATCTCCGGCATATGCACTTCCTGCAGCCGTGAAACCTTTTCTACAGGGGCCAGCACTTCGGCGCTGCCGCGCACGACCTGCAGGCCGTCCTGATTGGTACACACGCAATCGAAAATGATGTGCTTGTTGTGATCGAATTTTTGCTTGGCAGTAATGGTGATCGTGATGCTGTCACCAATGGTGACCGGACGGGCAAAATGAAGCGACTGGTCGATCAAAATGGTGCCCGGACCGGGAAACTGGGTGCCGAGGACCGTGGAAATCAGTGAGCCGCTCCACATGCCGTGGGCAATGACTTCGCGAAACAGGCCGCTTTGTGAATAGGTCGGGTCGACCATTGCCGGATTGAGGTCGCCGGTCAGGATGGCGAACAATTTCACATCCTCCGGCATCAGCACGCGAGTGAGACTGGACGCATCTCCGACATGGATTTCGTCGTAAGTGCGATTGACCAGGTAGCGTTGTTCGGGTTCGTGGTTCATGAGGACTTGCTCCAGTGCATCAAGCGATGGGCTAGTATAGGATGCTGCGGTGCAGCAAACAAGCTGAGACAAGCGGGTGGATGTTCAGCATCGTGGTCGCTCTCACAGGCGTGGGGAAGTGCGGCGTTCGCGACTGATCAGTGGCGAAGGCACGTCCACCTCCAGACCGGCGTGGCGTTGCAGTAACTGGTCGAGCACCCATTGGTTGGCTTCGTAGGTGAATTCCCGAGCCTTTAGCGGTGCACCGGTCAGGGCCGAGGCAAACAGGGCGACGGCGGCAGAGCGGCTGACGCCAAATTCACAATGGACGATCAGTGACATGTCGACCGGGGCGCTGTGTAGTTCTTCAATGAAGGCGCTGATCAAGCCTGCCATGTGGTAATCGAATAGACCAGGTAGTGGTGCCGGCAAGTATTCGTCGGCTGGCACGGCATCGAAAAAGGCGAGACGCAGTACATGGCGAAACAAGGGGTCAAGTGTGGCAGTCGGTGTACTTGGATCGGTGATCGAAATAACCGCGACGAAAGGCGTGCCGCGTAATTGTTCTGCCTGTTTGCGTGAGGTGTATTCGACCGAACGAATGGTCATTGCTTCATTCCATGAAGACCGGATCGGAGAAAACCAGCGTGCCATCCTTGCGCATCATCAGGTTGTCGGCCTTGATCAGGTCGGGCAGGGCGCCGTATTCCGTCGAAAAATCCTCGACGGCCTTCAGCGACTCCTTGAGGGCATCCGTCCAACCCATCGGGGTCACGACCAGATGATGCAGGGCGATGCGTCCCATGTCCTGGGCCAGATTGCGCCACATCATGCAGGCGTCGAAATACGAGGTTGATAGCTTGGTTGCCACTTCGGCGGCGTCACCGATGCCCGGCAAGGGATAGAGCCGCTCTACTTCGACGATATGGAACGGGAAGCCGCGGCTGGAGCGGCCAACGGTGCCGTGGTCGGCGTAGACGATGGGGAAATGCTGGCCGGTCGGCCGATCGTCGGCGGTGTAGTAGGCGTAGTCAGTTGGCGATGAAAGCACCTTGAATACGCGTTCGTGGCCATCGACAGTATCGCCTTCGAGCACGATGGTGCTTTCGCCGCGTCCGATTTCCTTGCGGCCACGCAACAGGGTGTGATCCGGCACGGGATCAGGGAGTAGTCCATCAATTTCAGGCATCGAGTTCTCCGAAATCGTTTCAAATTGGCGGGCAGAGCGCCCGCCAATTTGAAATTTAGCCCTTTTTTCCGGTTGACCGCAGCAATCGCTACGGCCAAGCCTCAGGCAACGATATGAGCGCCTGCGTCGACGTAGATCGTCTGCCCGGTCATGCCCGATGAACCGGGGGTGCACAGGAAGGCGGTCAGGGCACCCACTTCGTCAATGGTCACGGTGCGGCCAAGCGGTGCCTTGGCAGCATCGTTTTCGAGCAGGGTGTTGAAGTTGGCGATGCCAGAGGCGGCACGGGTCATGATCGGGCCTGGCGACACTGCGAAGACACGAATGCCCTTGGGGCCGAGGTCGTAGGCCATGTAGCGGACGGCCGATTCAAGCGCTGCCTTGATGATGCCCATGACGCCATAGTTACGAACGACGCGCTCGGCACCGAGGTAGGACATGGTGATCAGCGAGCCGCCGTGGGCCATCAGGGGTTCGATCGCCTTGGCCATGCGCAGGAAGCTGTGGCAGGAAATGTTCATGGCCGAGTCGAAACCGGCTTCAGTGGTGTCGATGACGCGGCCATGCAGGTCGTCGCCATTGCAGAACGCCATCGAGTGAATGGCGAAGTCGAGTTCGCCGAATTCGTCGCCGCATTGCTTGATGGCGGCCTCAAGGCTGCCTTCTTCTGTCACGTCAAGTTTCAGGAAGAGCTTGGCGCCCAGTGCTTCGGCCAGCGGTTGTGTGTACTTGGCGGTCTTGTCGTTCTGGTAGGTCAAGGCGATTTCACCGCCCAGCGCGCGAATGGCCTTGGCTACTGCGAAAGCGATCGATTTGTCGTTGGCGACGCCAGTTATCAATCCCTTTTTACCTGCCAGCGGCAGATGGTTGCCGGCCTGCACCAGCGGGGATTGTTCATTTATTGTGTTCATGCTGTTTTTCCTTCCATGTTAGGTCAAGGAGTGTTGCGATGCGTCAATCACTAAACACACTTGACCATGCTGCGGTGTTTTTGTTCATGCTGCAACGCAACACCATTGTTGCACATTCTTATTTTCGTGAGTGTGACAAATGTCCAGTTGTTGACCTTGGACAATAAAACTAAATATTCAGGTGCTAGTCTTTTGAAGTCATGGACAATTTTGGAGATTGTCGTGGGATTCAATCAAATGCATGCTGAAGGGGTGGTCGGGATTGTTGACCGGGTAATGACGCGTTATCGTCGCGATCCAACCTGTCTGCTCCAGATCCTGCGTGAGGTGCAGGAAGCCTGTGACTGGATACCACCCGAAGCCATCGACCGAATGCAGGCAGTGCTCGGTGTGCCGCGGACCAAAATCGAAGGTGTCGCCGGCTTTTATTCCTTCATTTACACCGAGCCGCGCGGCAAATACAGAGTGTTGTTTTCCGACAACATTACCGACCGCATGCAGGGCAACCGGGCGATGATGGAGCGTCTCTGCAACAATCTTTGGGTCGAGCGTGGCAAGGTCTCGGAAGACGGTCTGGTCAGCGTCGGCAAGACAGCCTGTACCGGCTTGTGTGATCAGGGGCCGGGCATGCTGGTCAATAATTACGCGATTTCCGGCCTGACCGCCGAACGCATTGACGAAATCGCCGAGTTGATCCGCAACAAGATACCGCTGGCCGACTGGCCGCCGGCCTATTTCAAAATTGAAGACAACATCCGCCGGGCCGACATCCTGCTCAATGCCGACTTCAAGCCCGGCGACGCCTTGTTGGCAGCCCGTGCGCGTGCGCCGAGCGATGGCCTGAATTCATCCAACATGCGTTCGTGGCGTGAAGGCCTGCCCAGCGGTATCGGTGGCCCGGCCGCGACGCTCGATGAAATCAAGTGGGCCAACCTGCGTGGCCGTGGCGGCGCCGGCTTCACCACCGGCTTGAAATGGGAAGCCTGCCGCAACGCACAATTGAAGCCTGGTCACCAGCGTATCGTTGTCTGCAACGCCGACGAGGGCGAGCCAGGTACCTTCAAGGATCGCGTGTTGCTGTCGAGATGTCCCGAAATGGTCTTCGAAGGCATGACCGTGGCCGCCTATGCGATTGGTGCGACGCGTGGTTTCGTCTACCTCCGCGGCGAATATCGCTACATGCTGGATCACCTCAACGCAATTTTGATCAATCGTCGTCGCGAAGGTCTGCTCGGCAAGGACATCCTTGGATTGCCGGGGGCGGATTTCGATATCGAAATTCATCTTGGGGCCGGCGCTTACGTGTGCGGCGAAGAGTCGGCGCTAATCGAGTCGCTCGAAGGCAAGCGCGGTACGCCGCGCAACCGGCCGCCATTCCCGGTGACCAACGGCTATCTCGACCAGCCCACCATCGTCAATAACGTCGAAACCTTTGCTGCCGCCGCATTGATCGCGCTCAAGGGTGGCGAGTGGTACGCCGCCATCGGTACCAAGCATTCGGCCGGGACCAAGTTGTTGTCGGTGTCCGGTGACTGCGAACGTCCCGGCATCTATGAATACCCGTTCGGCGTCAGCGTCCGGCAGGTGCTGGCAGATTGCGGTGCGATAGACACCCAGGCGGTACAGGTCAGCGGGCCGTCCGGCGTTTGCGTGGCGGCAGACGAATTTGACCGCATCATCGGCTTCGAGGACATCCCGACGGCCGGTGCCTTCACCGTGTTCAACAAGACACGCGACATGTTCCAGGTGGCGCGCAATTACGTGCATTTCTTCCAGCATGAAAGCTGCGGCTTCTGCACCCCTTGCCGGGTCGGCACCTCGTTACTGAAAAACCTGATGGACAAACTGCACAACGGTGCCGGTTCTCCTTACGATTTTGCCGAAATCGAGAAGCTAAACACCTTGCTGCAGTCGATGAGCCACTGTGGTCTGGGCCACACTGCCTGCAACCCGGTGCTCGATACCATCGCCAAATTCCGGCCCTACTACGACCAGCGGATGATGCAGCAGGACTTCACGCCAGCCTTCGACCTTGATCGCGCGCTCTCGGCGGCGCGGCAGATGACCGGCCGCGACGATGCCGGGGCGCATTTGGCAACCGAACATGGAGGTGCAGCATGAGCCATACCTTTACCCTCGACGGCAAAACCATTCCCTTCGAGGAGGGGCAAACCATCATGCAGGCGGCCACGCAGGCCGGTGTGTTCATCCCGCACCTGTGCTTCCATCCGGAATTCAAGCCGCACGGCTCATGCAAGCTGTGCACCGTCAAGGTCAATGGCCGGCAGACGGCGTCGTGCACCATGCGCGCGATGGTTGGCATGGTCGTCGAGAGCGAGACCGAAGAAATCAACGCCGAGCGTCGGGCGCTAACGCAAATGTTGTTTGTCGAGGGCAATCACTTTTGTCCATCCTGCGAAAAGAGTGGTGATTGCCAGTTGCAGGCCACGGCCTATCATCTCGGCATGATGTCGCCGCATTACGATCACTTTTTCCCGAATCGTGCGGTTGATGCGTCGCATCCCGAGGTCTTGCTCGACTTCAACCGCTGCATCCTCTGTTCGCTGTGTGTGCGAGCCAGCCGCGATGTCGATGGCAAGAATGTCTTCGGGCTTTCAGGTCGCGGCATCACGACCCACCTGATCGTCAATGCCAAGTCCGGCCAGCTCGCCGACACTGATTTTTCGCTGACTGACAAGGCCGCACAGGTTTGCCCGGTCGGCGTCATTCTCAAGAAACGTCGGGGTTTTGCCGTGCCGATTGGCGAGCGTACCTATGACAAGGCACCCATCGGCGTAAGCAATGCCGATACGGGAGGGCATTGAGATGACTGCCGCTAAAAAACTGAAGGTCGCTACCACCTCGCTGGCGGGCTGTTTCGGTTGCCACATGTCTTTCCTCGACATCGACGAGCGCCTGTTTACGCTGCTCGAACACATCGAGTTCGACCGCTCGCCGTTGACTGATATCAAGCATTGCAGTCCAGATTGCGATATCGGCATCATCGAGGGGGGATTGTGCAATGCCGAGAACGTGCATGTCCTGCGCGAGTTTCGCAAGAACTGCAAAATCCTGATTGCCATGGGCGCCTGTGCCATCAACGGTGGTCTGCCGGCTCAGCGCAACCATCTGCCATTGACGACCATTCTCGAAGAGGTCTATCACACCAGCCACGGGCTGGCCAACGGCATGATTCCCAATGATCCGGAGCTGCCCTTGCCACTTGATCAGGTGCACCCGATTCATGAGGTGGTAAAGATCGATTACTTCATGCCTGGCTGCCCGCCGTCGGCTGACGCCATCTGGAAGGTGCTGATGGACCTTCTGGCTGGCCGTGAGCCCGAGCTGGGCCACGGTTTAATGCATTACGACTGAGGTAGAACATGACCTACCAACTGGAAACTGCAGCCCACCCCGAAACCCTGCGCCGCGTGGCGATCGACCCGGTATCCCGCGTCGAGGGACATGGCAAGGTGACGATCCTGCTTGATGATCAGAACAAGGTGCATCAGGTTCGCTTGCACATCGTCGAGTTCCGGGGCTTCGAGAAATTCATCCAGGGCAGGCCGTACTGGGAAGTGCCGGTCATGGTCCAGCGTTTGTGCGGCATCTGCCCTGTATCGCACCACCTGGCCGCTTCCAAGGCGCTCGACATCATCGTTGGCGCCAAAAAACTGACCCCGGCGGCCGAAAAACTGCGTCGCCTGATGCACTACGGCCAGATGCTGCAATCGCATGCGCTGCACTTCTTCCACCTCTGTTCGCCAGACCTGCTCTTCGGTTTCGACAGCGACGTGACCAAGCGCAACATCGTCGGCGTTGCCATGGCGCACCCGGAAACCGCCAAGCGTGGCGTGCTGTTGCGTCGCTTCGGCCAGGAGGTGATTCGCGTCACGGCCGGCAAGCGCGTGCATGGCACTGGCGCAGTGCCGGGTGGCGTGAACAAGTCGCTGACAATTGCCGAGCGCGATGAACTGCTCAAGGATGTTTATCACATCATCCAGTGGTCACGCGATGCGGTGCACCTGATTCAAAAAGTACATACGCAGGACCCCGGCCTGTACAACAGCTTCGGCATTTTCCGCTCAAACTTCATGTCCATTGTCGGTCATAACGGCGATCTTGATTTCTACCACGGCACGCTGCGTGCCCGCGACGACAACGGCAAGATGATCTTCGACGGCGTCGATTACCAGCAGTACGACAAGTACATCGAAGAAGAAGTCCGGGCATGGAGCTACATGAAGTTCCCGTTCTTCAAGTCGTTGGGCAAGGAGCACGGCTGGTACAAGGTCGGCCCGCTGGCTCGCGTGCAGAATTGCGACCAGATTTCGACCCCGTTTGCCGAGCACGAGCGCAAGGAATTCGTCGATTACGCCGGCGGCACGCCGATGCACGCCCCGCTGGCCTATCACTGGACGCGGATGATTGAAATGCTGCACGCCGCCGAGGTGATCAAGGAGTTGCTGCACGACGATGATCTGCTGGGCAATGACCTGATGGTCGAGGGCGAGCATCGGATGGAGGGCGTTGGCGTCATCGAGGCGCCGCGCGGCACGCTGTTCCACCATTACCGGGTTGATGAAAACGACCTGATTACGATGGCCAACCTGATCGTTTCAACCACTAACAATAACCAGGCGATGAACGAAGCCATCCGTCACGTTGCCCGGCGCTACCTGCATGGGCGGGAAGTGACCGAGGGCTTGCTCAACCACATCGAAGTCGCCATCCGCGCCTTCGACCCCTGCCTGTCCTGCGCCACGCATGCGCTGGGCAAGATGCCGCTGGAAGTCGAGCTGGTCGATGTCGAAGGGCAGGTTGTTCACTCGCTGAGCCGCGACGGATGAGTGCGCCGGTCGTCGTCTTTGCCGTCGGCAACCCCAGCCGCGGCGATGATGCCATTGGGCCGGTGCTTTGCGGTCAACTGGAAAAATGGCTCAAAAATGAAAATTTGTCCGATCAGTTCGAGCTGATCGAAGACTTCCAGCTGCAAATCGAACACGTACTCGATTTGCAGGGCCGCCAACAGGCGCTGTTTATCGACGCCGGTGCCCGCACCCCGGGGCCATACACCTTTCGGCGCATTGCCCCGGCTACCGGCGTCGCCTACACGACGCATGAACTCCCGCCGGAAGCGGTGTTGCAGGTTTTTGTGCAAACGGAGTCAACCGAACCGCCGCCGGCCTTTGTGCTCTGCGTTTGCGGCGAGCAGTTCGAACTGGGCGAACCGCTCAGTGCTGCGGCTGAAGGCAACCTGCAGGCCGCCTTCGAATTACTGCAATTACTCTGCCGGAATCCTCAACTGTCAGACTGGGAACGGTTAGTGACGGCCTGATGGACATTTTGTTTTTGCGCCTTTTTTCCGGTTGACCGTAGCAACCAGGATTGCTGCTGAATTGTCCATCAGGCGCTGGCGACGCATGGCGCAGGGGAAAAATCCAGCTATCAGCACCGACTTTGTCTTTGTTACTATTCCCCGTTAGTAAGAAACAGGTCACAAACACAACAGTTGGCGAAAAGTTGCGTTGATCCGCTCGTGTGGCCGCGCGAGCGCTGGCTCGACCTCTCCTCATGAACCAACAGGCGGAACTCCTGAAATGAATCCTAAAACAGTGCTGATTGTTGACGATAACGAACATGATCGAATTATTTGTCAGCGTGCCTTGGCAGAGACTGGTTGGCAACTGATCGAGGCAGCGACTGTCTCCAGTGGACTGGCCTTGTTGGCAACGTCCAAGCCAGATGTGGTTCTCCTTGATTTTCGGCTGCCAGATGGCACCGGTATCGATTTTCTGAGCAAAATTGCTGACACTGCCAACTCGCCGCCAGTCATCGTTCTGACCGGGGCCAACGATGTTTCCATTGCCGTTGAAGCCATGAAGGCGGGGGCCGTCGACTTTTACGTCAAGGACATGTTTGGCGCTCACGGCAAGATACTGAAGTGGGCCATCAGGCGCGCATTGCATGAGTCAGAGGCGCGCGTCACGGCAAGTCATGCCGAGCAGGAAATCAGGTTGGCGAAGAGCGTGCTGCGCCATATCACCGATGGTGTTGTCGTGACCGACCCGCTCGGCAACATCGTCTCGGCCAATCCGGCGTATTGCGCCTTGACGGGGTATACGGCGGAGCAGTTGCACAATGAAAACCCGAAGATTCTGCGATCGGAGCGACACGATGCCGGCTTTTTCAAAGCCATGTCAGAAGCCGTCAGTCAGACAGATTTTTGGCAGGGCAAGTTATGGATTCGGCGTCAGGACGGTGAGGAGTTTCTGGCCAATTTGACTATCTCGGCAATTCGGAACGACATTAATGTTCTTGAGAGCCATATCGGGGTGTTGAACCGCATCACCGAATCCAGTCAGTCGTAGGGCGCCAAAGCCGCACATCATGCTCCAGCAATCCGCCGCGCGTGAAGCCAACGTCAGTGTTCTGGCCGATGCGGTTGGGCGCAAAAAAAGGAAGCTCAGGAGGTTTGCTTCCTGGTTTCTCCCGATTGCAGCCATGATCGTTGCTGTAGCAGCGCTGTTTGCTTTTTTGATTTCGGAGAAGATCAAGAGCGAGCTTGCCGTTCCGCAAAGGATTAGCGTGCAGTTGGGCAGCGATGCGCTGGAGCATGAAGTTTCCCGACCGATCAATCATCTGCAAAGCCTGGCGCAACGGGAAAAGATCGTGCAGGACGTCGTTGACGCGCAGCGCGCTGCCGACCTTACCCAGATGGTCAGCGCTTTCCGCTCCTTGCTCTCGCGCAACCCTGAATATGCGCAGATCCGTTGGATCGGTGATGACGGCATGGAACGCGTCAGAGTAGAGCGTGCCGCAGATGGTGACAGTCGGGTGCTCCCATTGAGCGAGCTCCAAGATAAGAGCGATCGGTATTACGTTCGTAACACCCTGAAACAGAAAGCTGGCGAAGTCTTTGTGTCGCCTCTAGATCTCAATGTTGAACATGGCCGGATCGAGTTGCCCTATCACCCGATGATTCGCCTCGGTATGCGTGTCTTCCGCCGCGACGGCACGCCCAACGGCCTGTTCATCCTGAATATTTCTGCGCACCACATGCTGGATAAATTTGCCGTTCATGCACTGGGCGCCAACCTGCTTCTCCTCAATGCTGACGGCTACTGGCTGAGCAGTCCCAGCGTCGACGACGAATGGGGTTTCATGTTGGGGAAAGCGGATACTTTTGGCACGCGCTATCCGGAAATCTGGACAGTAATTTCATCGATCCGCGAAGGGCAGCGCGAAACGGATACCGGCTTGTGGTTCTGGAAAAGGGTCACCGTTACACCAGAGCATGCTGCCAACGTCAATCCGGTGGAATGGATGGTGGTTGCACATCTCTCATCCAGTGAAATGACCCGGAAGTTGCGTGATGCCTGGCTACCGATCACGCTGGGGGCCACGGCCTTGCTGGTCTTGCTCGGGTTGGGTATCTGGCGCCTCGTGCGTGAAACAGATGCCAGGCAACGGGCGGAACAGGCATTGCAGCAAGAAAAAACAGTGCTGGCCGACGCTAACCACCGGCTTGGCATTGAAATGCTGGAGCGCGAATCAGCCCAAGTCGAATTGGCCAAGTCTGTGGCGAACCTGGAGCGCAGCAATCGGGAACTGGACGAATTTGCCTACATCGCTTCCCACGACCTGAAAGAGCCGCTGCGAGGCATGCACAACTACGCCAGCTTTCTGGCGGAGGACTACGCTGACCGTCTCGATAGTCAGGGGCGTAGCTATATCGAGCGCATTCAGCGACTCGCCGAGCGCCAAACCGCCTTGCTGGATGCGCTACTCACCTACGCGCGGATTGGCCAGACCGAACTTGTGGCCGAGCCGGTTGATCTCGACCGCCTGCTGGATTATGTCGTCGAAGATCTGGCGGAGTTCCTGATCGAACACCACGTTGACCTGCAGCGCACTGGGCGATTGCCGGTGCTTGTCTGCAACGCCATACGTATCGGCGAAGTGCTGCAAAACCTGATTGTCAATGCCGCCAAATACAACGACAAGGATGTGCGGATCGTCGAAATCAGTTGCGACGACAAGACCAATCCCCCTGTCTTTCATGTGCGAGATAATGGAATCGGCATTGAGCTTCAGCATCAGGAGAACGTATTCCGTATTTTTAAACGGCTGCATGAGCAAAACCGGTATGGTGGCGGTACGGGGGCCGGGCTGACTATTGTTAAAAAGATCATCGAAAAACATGGCGGCAACATCTGGCTGACGTCGGTTCCTGGCGAAGGGACCATTTTTCATTTCACTTTGAGTCGAGCCCTCTGATGCAACTGAACCCTAGCCAAACCATCTTGATCGTTGAAGACAGCGATGACGATTTCTTTGCAACGGAGCGCGCCTTCAAGAAGTCTGGTCTGCGCAACCCCATCAAGCGCTGTGTGACGGGCGACCAGGCTCTGGACTATCTATATCATCGCGGAGAGTTTGCTGCCTTGGACACGGTGCGAAGCCCCGGCATCATATTGCTCGACCTCAACCTGCCAGGGACTGATGGACGAGAGGTATTGCATGTCCTCAAGTCAGACCCGACGCGGCGAAAAATACCGGTCATCGTTCTCACGACCTCAAATGCCGAACAGGACATTGAGCGCTGTTATGCAGAAGGTGCCAATAGTTATGTTCAGAAGCCCGTCAGCATGGCGGGCTTTGTCGAGGCAATTTCTCGCCTCAGGGAGTATTGGTTTGAAGTCGCGGTGCTTCCCAAGGAAGATCCGCTGGAATGAATCACGCAAACAGCCACGTAATCGCTAAGCAGGAACAAGGGTGTCTGTTTAGCGCGGGACGATTTTTGGGTTAGCGTGCCTCGTCCACGATCATGACCAGTTTGCTCTCGATCTCCGCCATGACACGTGCCAGTTCCGCATTCTCACCCGTCGTGTCCGGCCGGCTGACACCTATCTTGGTGGCGCCATTTTCGGTGAATACCGAAATCCGCCAGGGCAGCGTCAGACTGAGGCGCATATCAGTGGCGAGCAGCTTTTCAACGTAGCGGTAGTTGCAGATATCGAAGACCTGGCAATCGTCATCGAGCTCGATATCCCTGCGTTGCAGCATCTCGCCGAGATCGTGGGTAGCCAGAACGACAAAGCCAAGGCGTTGAATGGTAGGCGCCAGATCGAAGGTGGCTTCGTAAAATGATTTGCTGCTCTCAACGATGTAAAACATGGTGATTCCTGTGGCGCGACGACGCGGACGCAAGCATAGCGAAGCTTCGTATGGCAAACAATCCGTCTCCCAAGTCTCGGGTGCCTCTTTGACAATGCTTCCCACTTGCTGATGGCGCGTTGCCATTGGAGTTGGCCCCATGTAGGCTTAACGAAATTCTGTTACATGAGATTCTGAACGCTGCTATTTGAATTGAAGTTTTGCTTTAAGGATGGTGGGTGATGAAACCTTGCCCGAGCTGCGCGGAAGAAATTTTGGACGCTGCGAAAAAGTGCAGATATTGCGGAAGCGATTTTTCTGAAAAACTGGTCACAGGTACCAAGGAAGAGCACGAGTATTACCGGATCGTCAGAACGACATTGCAGGGTGCCGACAGCCTTCGTCTGCAATCGGCAAGTTCAGGGCTCACGCTGTGCAGTACTTTTATCGGCGTCGCTCTTACCGCATCGAAGTATCTTGTCGAACATCCATTGCCAGCCCCGTATCCTCAAAACTTTGGCCATTGGATCGTGCTGATTTCCTACGTGATTTCGTTCGTCGTGGCGATCCAATATGTTCTCAAGATTTCAATGTTCAGCCGTTTCATCAATGAGTCGGCTGCGATTGCAAAGGCATTCGAGGACAAGCTGATCGTGAATCAGCCGCATAGACTTACCGACCGATTTAATCAAGACCGTTTGGCGGGACCCAAGGGCGATCCATACTTCAAGACCTCGTTGCTTTTGTTGGCCGCGGTCGCATTTTTTGGCATTTGTTTCAGCACACGTGATTTTTTCTTGTAAGCCTTCCCTTAACGGCGCCTATCCATGTTCAAGCAACCGAATGGCATTGAAATAGTTCAACCGCAATGGATCGAGGCTTTTTCTCAATCCTATGTGGCCACAACAGATCTCTCAAAACGGATGGCTTTCGTTATCGCCGCGGCGCGCCAGAATATTGTTGAGAAGACCGGGGGGCCTTTTGCTGCAGCCGTATTCGAGTCCGCATCAGGGACATTGGTCTCGCTGGCAGTAAATGTGGTCACTACGCAGCGGCTGTCGATACTGCATGCGGAAATGGTGGCGATTACCATCGCCCAAAAGAAGCTGGCTACTTACGATTTAGGCGGCAAGGCATTGCCGAGCCACGATCTGTTTGCAAGCACCGAGCCTTGTGCGATGTGTTTTGGCGCCATTCCGTGGTCGGGGGTTCGGCGGGTGGTCACTGGGGCTGAGGATAGTGATGCCAGAAAAATCGGGTTCGACGAAGGCCCCAAGCCAGGCGATTGGGCTGCGTCGCTCAGGGAGCGAGGCATTGAGGTGATGACTGACGTTGAGCGCCAGCAGGCGGCCGATGTCCTTGATTTTTATCTGGCCAGTCACGGCCACATCTACAACTCAAGGGAAGCCTGAGGAGCGTTGCCGCGCCGGGCTGATTTACCGGTGGCGCGTCCTGAAGTCCGCCATGAAATTTGCCAGTTCTTCGACGGCCGGTAACTGCAGGCCGTTATAGAGCGAGGCACGAATGCCGCCGATGCTGCGATGGCCGGCGAGGCCGGAAAAGCCGGCAGCGAGGGCGGTGGTGGCAAACGCTGCGTCCAGTGTCGGCGTCGGCAGGTTGAAGGAAACATTCATCTTGGAGCGATCGATGCGGGCCGCTCGCCCCGTGTAAAAGCCCTTGCTGTCATCCAGCGCCTGATACAGGGTCTCGGCCTTGCGCGTGTTGATGCCGTCCATCGCGGCCAGACCGCCAATTTCGTCGCGCAGCCAGCGGGTGACCAGCAACACGACGTAGATCGAAAATACGGGCGGCGTGTTGTAGATCGAGTGCGCGTTGATCTGGGTGCGGTAATCCAGAAAGCCGGGCAGGTCGCCGGGGGCGTCCTTGAGCAGTTCATCCTTGACGACCACGACGGTGACGCCGGCGGGCCCTATGTTCTTTTGCGCATGGGCATAGATCATCGAAAAGCGGTCGAAGTTGCCGGGGGCGGATAGAAAGTCGGAGGACATGTCGCAGATGCGCGGCACGTCATCGCGCCCGAGTATCCGGTGAAACTGGAGACCCTCGACTGTTTCATTCGAGACGTAATGGATGTACGGCGCATCGGCGTGGAAATCGAGTTCTTCGTCGGTGGGTAGGCGTCCAAAGGCACAGCTCTCGCCGCTCCACACGACGCGCACCGGGCCTTCGCGCCGCGCTTCGGGCAGCGCCTTGCCGCTCCAGTAACCCGTGTGCAGGTAATCGGCCGGGTGCGCCTTGCCGGCCAGCAGGGTCATCGGCAACATCGAAAATTGCTGCGTCGCGCCGCCTTGCAGGAACAGCACGTGATAGCTTTCAGGGAGCCCGAGCAAGCTGCGGACGTTCGTTTCCAGTTCGGCGACCACTGCGGCAAACCAGTCTGAGCGATGGCTGATACCGAGAATGGACAGCCCCACCTCCGGCACGCTCAGGATGGATTCCTGCACCTGACGCAGTACGCTTTCCGGCAGCACACCGGGGCCGCCGGAAAAATTCAGCCCATTGAGGCGGTTTGTTGGTGACTGGCTCATTCAGCGTGCCTCGGTATTCAGGCTGAACAGGAAGTCCTCGAAAGCCAGCCGGACTTTGCCCATGTGTATTTGCTTGTAGGGAAAGAGGTCTTCCGGGTCCATGGCGTGCACCACCATGGCATGGTCGATTTCAAAGATCAGCAGCTCGCCGGTTGGCGTTTCGGCGCAATCAATACAGATGTAATCCATTTTCGAGCGCTGATAAATCGCCGCCAACGCCGTCTTGTGGCGCTCGGCAAACTCGGAAAAGCTGTCCA
Organism: Betaproteobacteria bacterium; assembly: GCA_016709965.1. NCBI lineage: Bacteria > Pseudomonadati > Pseudomonadota > Betaproteobacteria > Rhodocyclales > Azonexaceae > Azonexus > Candidatus Azonexus amarohabitans. The sequence goes on along the minus strand of JADJLT010000001.1, from coordinate 894,082 downwards.
TGAAGCGTGCCTCTTCGGCGCGCTTGTTGGCGTCGTCGTACATCCCGGCATTGAGGTAATGAATCATCCAGTGCGACGAGATGCCCATGTGGCAGGCAAAGGGCTGGCCGGTGATCAGGGCGATGCGGAATTTTCGAAACAGTCCGTCCGTGCCACTGTAGTCGATGAAGCGGGATATGAAAAAGGATGGCTCGGGAACCCTGGTGAGATACGCGCTGACTCCCTGAAGGTCGTCGATTTTGTCCAGATCACGGCCGGCATGCGAGCCGACCGGCCGCAGGATGATGGGGAATTTGCAGCCGTCAAATACCTCGTCGATCAGAGAGTCGCCCCGAACAAGCGCTTGCAGCGCTGCACGATCCAGCTGACGGGTCGGTGGCATGAGCAGGCCGTCTACGTGCTGCAAAAGGTCGCTGGCCCTGTCGCGTCCGGTGTTGGTGATGTGTTGCGGGGCATTGATGACCGGCGTGGGCCAATGCGCCAGAAGCGGGGTGAGCGCCTTCAGGACCGGGTGATTGGCTTCGGCGTCGCAAATGGCGACCAGCAGTGCATCGTGTTCGGGAATGTCCTCAGGCAACGGTGCATCTGCCGTGGCGTAGTAATACAGCAGGTCAATGTCGCTGCCTTCGAGCAGGCAATCAATCGGCGTGTTTTCCGAAATATCGCCGGCGACCATCAGGACCAACAGTCGAAAGCGGGCAGGTTGAGTGGCTGCTGCAATCCGGAATGAGCGCTGCATGCACAAAGCCTGTTGCTGGATCAGCAAACCGTGCTCCCGCTGGCCGATGCAGAAGAAAGCGGTGGAAAGATTCATCCACAGATACGCATTTTCCTGGTCTTGCTCCGCCTTTTCGAGCAGAGCCTGAGCAATGGGACGGAGATCACTGCCGGCGATGTTCAGCCGCAGGAAGGGGGCCAGGCCAAGGTAGGCGGTTTCAACGGGATGGGTCATGTCGTGCAGCTCGGAAAGCGTTGGGGCAAGGGGTATATCAGAAAATGCCGGTGCAGATTAGCACATTTGACATTATTCCCGGCCCGGTAAGAAAACTTGGTGATTTTTCACCAGGCAAACCCATGAATCCGGAATTTTCGAATGACAGTTGAAATATTGTTGCTTTCGTATTTCATGACGACTCCTTTTTAAACCACAGGAGTTTGTCATGCTGAGTAATTTCTATGAATCACTGCGCCATGTTCCCGGTATTTCAGTACTGGATGGCGCGCAGGAGATTGAACCTTATCGTCCGGACACAGGTGGCGCCACGCGTTATCCGGCTGGTGTGCTGCGCGTGACCGAGGTCTCCGCCGTGCCGTGCATCATTGCGGCAGCAAACGCCCACAGCGTGCCCTTGTGGCCGATCAGTGGCGGCCGCAACTTTGGTTATGGCACGGCGCAAGCGGTCAAATCGGGGAGCGTCGTGGTCGACATGTCGCCGCTGAAACAAATCGAGATCGACACCGAAGCCGCCGTGGCGCGCATCCAGCCGGGGGTTTGCCAGCACGATCTGGAGCAGGCCATCGCACGTGCCGGCGCCCGCCTGCTGGTGCCAACCACCGGTGTCGGCCCCAACGGCAATATCCTTGGCAACGCGCTGGATGGCGGCTATGGCCTGACGCCCATCGTAGATCATTTTGAAGCAGTCTCAGAACTCGAAGGCTTCTGGGGTAACGGCCAGTCATTTCGTCATGCCTACAAGGATCTGAGTTGTAGTGACCTGGCTGAACGCTGGCGCGTCGGTACCGGCCCGTACTGGGGCGGCTTGTTGCGGCAGGGCAGCTTTGGTGTTGTTACCCAGGCCACCGTGCAACTGGCGCGCGTGCCTGAGGATTGCCGCATTCTCATTTTCGAATGGGCTTCGGACGAGCGATTCGAGGCCAGCCAGACCGCGCTCAATCGTATCGTCGAAGATATTCCCGGCATTGGCGGCATCATCATGATGAACGACTTCCGCATCCTCGCCACCCAACCCGATGCGCCACTCTCCACGTCGCGTCGTGGCGTCGAGCGCGTTGATTACCTGAGCAGCGAAGCAACGCGGCGCAAAATATCGAGCTGGACGGCGCTGGGGACGCTGTATGGCTCAAGCCAGGCGGTCAAGGGCGCCGTGCGTGACATTCGGCGCCGCGTCAAAGGCTGCCGTATCTGGAGCTTCAGTACGCATGAAGTTCGTCTGCTGCAACGTTTGTTCAAGATGCTGCCAGGTCGGCTCTTCCCCAGCCTGCGTCGTCACCTTGGTTCGCTGGTGAATGCTTTGGGTACCGTCGAAGGGGTGCCGATCACCGCCTTCCTGCGCATTGCCTACGCGCTGGAAAAAAATCCCCGGCCGCTCGATCTTTCAGCGCATCCGGCGCGGGATGGGCAGGGCATCCTGTGGTACGCCCCCTTGCTGCCATTCACCCCGCAGGCCGTGCGCCGTTACCGCGAAATCATGGGTGAAGTGCTGGCCCGCCATGGTTTCGATTCGCTGCTGGCGGTCACTTCACGCTCACCCCGTGTTTTGTCGGCCACCATTCCGTTGCTCTTCGATCCGGCCAATTCGGCGGAGGTCGCCCGGGCCAGAGCTTGCTACCGCGACCTCGTCACCGCCGGCCTGCGCCGCGGCTGGCCGCCGTACCGGCTGGGCGTCGATTACATGGACCTGATCGGCGCAGATGAGGGCTCGGAGCAGGCCGAATTGCATCAGCGTCTGAAAGCCGCGCTCGATCCGAATAATGTCATTGCTCCGGGACGATATTCGGGCGGTCGGCACTAGGCCGGGTGGTTGGTGCCGCGACGCTGCGCCGGCTATCGACGGGCGCCGGGACATTTGGGCATTTTGTTGCCCGAATGGCTCCGCTCGATTGGGATCACCGGCAAATCGGAGGTGCTGCGGTCAACCGGAAAAATTGCCCGAATTTCAAATGTTTCGACTGCCCGGCGTCCGTAACTCTCCTGACGCCAGCACCCGTTATCAGCCAGTATTCCAGGCGAATTTGTATAGAACTTTAGTTGCCGTCGTCAGTCACACTTACTTGGTCGTAAGCGGCCTAACCAAGAAAAGAGGAGCAAACATGCCAAATCGTCTAGTTAGCGAAGTCATAGGTCAACGGGCCTTTCCTACCGCCACTCACAACACCTCGGTTCGTGATGCCGCAATCATCATGAAGGAGTGGCACTCGTCCGCCATTCTCGTCGTCGAAAACAACTATCTGGTCGGCATCTGCACGGAGCGCGACATCGTTTTCCGTGTGGTGGCTGGCGATTGCAATCCAGCGCAGACCACGGTTGCTTCGGTGATGACCAAAGAACCACGGACGGTCGGCCCGGACAAGCCGTTCGGTCACGCGCTGCATCTGATGTATGAAGGTGGTTTCCGTCATTTGCCTGTCGTCGATCGCGCCGGGCACCCAATCGGCCTGCTGGCAGCCCACGATGCCCTCGATATGGACGGCCTGCAAATGGAACAGGACCTGGTCCGCCGCGAGGAAATTACCGTCATCCTTTGACCAAACCCGAGTCGGGCAGCGCCTTTGCCCAGAGAGGACTCAACAGCTGAAGCAATACTGAGGGCAACAGGCGAGCCGTATCGACTCGCCTCCCGCGTTGCCATCTCGCCCTGTACTGAAGTACTTTTCAGGCTTGGCTATTCGGGCAGTGTCGGCAAAACCGGGTAGCATGAACGGATCTCTTGCCGGATCCACATTATGAAAATTCGTCCTTCAGGTGCGCATGCGCCAAACCCGACCGCAGCCGCTATCTTTTCCGTGCTGAGCATGCTGGGTGCAGGTGCTATGACCTCAGCGGCCATCGCTGAAACGCAAACTGTCACTGCTGTGCGTGGCCCGGACGCGTTGGTGTCAAGCATGGGCGTGCCTGATTTTTCCCTGATCACACAGCGTTACGGTCCCTCCGTCGTCAACATCAGTATTAGCGGCATGCGCCAGGTTTCAGCCGGTTCCGGCGCGGCCGGCGCGGCGGGCAATGACAGCAGCTCAGCGGATACCGACCAGATGCAGCTGTTTCTGCGGCGCTTCCAGGAGCAATTTGGCGGCTCCGGGGCAAGCATGCAAGTGCCGGTCAGGGGATTGGGCTCGGGCTTCATTGTCAGCGAGGACGGCCTGATCCTCACCAATGCGCACGTCATCGCCCACGCCCGGGACGTCGTCGTCAAATTGACGGATCGGCGCGAGTTCCATGCCCAGGTGCTGGGCAGCGACCCGCGCACCGATATTGCCGTACTCAAGATCGATGCCAATCATCTGCCCGCAGTAGCCATCGGCAATCCGGCCGAATTGCAGGTGGGCCAATGGGTACTGGCCATCGGCTCGCCCTATGGTTTTGAAAATAGCGTCAGTGCGGGGGTGGTTAGCGCCAAAGGGCGGTCATTGCCGGATGGCAGCGGTGTGCCGTTCATCCAGACAGATGCCGCGGTAAATCCAGGGAATTCAGGCGGGCCGCTATTCAATGCCCGCGGTGAAGTGGTGGGGATCAACTCGCAGATTTACAGCCGTACCGGTGGCTTTCAGGGACTGAGTTTTGCAATTCCGATCGATCTGGCACTGAAGGTTCAGCAGCAGATCACCAAGACCGGGCACGCCTCGCATGGCATGCTGGGCGTTTCGGTTCAAGAGGTCGATCAGTCGCTGGCCGATGCGTTCAAACTGCCGAAACCGATGGGCGCAATCGTTCTGGAAGTACGGCCAGCCAGCCCGGCCGCCAACGCTGGCTTGCAACCGAGCGATGTCATTCTGAAAGTGGATGGCGCGCCGATCAACTTTTCTGGCGACATGTCCACGCTGGTTACCATGGGTGTCCCGGGTCAGAAGATGGAGATGGACGTTTGGCGCGACGGGCAGATGAAGCATCTGATTGCCAAACTGGGCGACTCCGGTACTGCGACTGCTTCACAAGTGCCTGCTCAGGACAAGGCAAAGAAGAGCGTATTCGGTATGGAGCTCAGGTTATTGCAGCCTGGAGAGCGCCTGGCCATCGGTGCCGCGTCGGGCTTGTTGGTCGAGGCGGTCAGCGGTTCTTCAAAAGAGTCGGGCATACAACCAGGCGATGTGCTGCTCTCAATCAACGGCAAACCGCTGTCTTCCGTAGAGCATGCCCGCGCCGTCGCCGGGGGGGCGGAAGGGCCGCTTGCGCTCTTGGTTCAACGTGGCGAAGAGAAGGTTTTTGTGACCGTTCGAACGGTCAGTTCGCCGCGTCAGAAGTGACAGGATAGCGCCTGATACCCATCGCCCGATCCAGCATTCGATGGCAGGGCATATTTCGGGGATCACAGACATTCGCGGTGTCGGGATTCTGCATGAGAGTCTATAATCCAATCAGATAATGACTCATTGGTCAGTAAAGAATTGGGTGCCTCATGAACCGTTCCCGTCTTGGCAAGATTTTGGTTTTTGCCCTTATTTTCGGGTTGACCGCAGCAATCGGTTTTTACCTTTATTTGCAGCGTCCGGCCGGCTTGCCGGCGGGTTTGGCATCCGGAAACGGTCGGTTGGAGGCGGTAGAGGTTGATGTCGCCACCAAGGTTGCCGGGCGCTTGAGTGAACTTGGGCCGCGCGAGGGCGATTATGTCGAGGCCGGCGCGGTGGTGGCCCGACTGGATGCCGATGATCTGCGTGCCCAGTTGCAGGCTGCCGAGGCGCAGATTGTGCAGGCCCAGCGGGCGGTAGATCAGTCGCGCGCCGGGGTGCGCAAGTCGCAGTCCGACGTGTCGCTGGCTGGCAAGACACTGCAACGTTCCGAAGATCTGGTCGGTCGTGGTTTCATCAGCCGCAGCAAGCTGGATGTGGACAAGACTGGCATGGAAGGCGCGATGGCCGGCATTGCTCAGGCACGCGGCAAAGTGGGCGAGGCCGATGCCGGTGTGGCGGCGGCCGAGGCCAAGGCCGAAAGTCTTCGGGTGACGCTGAACGATACGTCCCTGAAGGCACCGATTGCCGGCCGTGTGCTGTACCGACTGGCCGAGCCGGGCGAAGTGCTGGCGGCGGGTGGTAAGGCGCTGACGCTGGTGAATTTGTCCGACATGTTCATGAGCATCTACCTGCCGACCGACAAGGCCGGGCAGGTGGCGCTGGGCGGCGAGGCGCGCATCGTGCTCGACGCGCTGCCAGGGCAGGCGATTCCCGCCAGTGTCAGTTTCGTTGCACCGAAGGCGCAGTTCACGCCGCGTGAGGTGGAGACGCGCACCGAGCGCGAAAAGCTGATGTTCCGCCTCAAGGTCAAGCCCGATGCAGCTTGGCTGGCAGCGCACCGCGATCTGGCCAAGGGCGGCATGCCGGGTGTCGCCTATGTGAAGGTCGATGCAGGTGCTGCCTGGCCCGCCAATCTGCAGGTTAACGGAAAGTAAATCCCCATGGACCGCGCGCCGGTCGCCCGATTGACTGTAGTCAGCCACCGCTATGGCGCCGTCGTGGCGCTGGAGGCGGTCGATATTTCGCTGCCGGCGGGATGCATGGTCGGGCTGATCGGGCCGGATGGCGTCGGCAAATCGTCGTTGCTGGCCCTGGTCTCCGGGGCGCGGATGATCCAGTCGGGCAAAGTTGAGGTGCTCGGCGGCGATATTGGCGAGCGTCGCTTTCGCGCCTCGGTGCAGCCGCGCATCGCGTACATGCCGCAGGGCTTGGGCAAAAACCTGTATCCGACACTGTCTGTTTTTGAAAACGTCGATTTCTTTGGCCGACTGTTCGGGCAGGGCAAGCGTGAGCGTGAGCAGCGCATTACCGAACTGCTGACCAGCACCGGCCTTGAGGCTTTCCGCGATCGCCCGGCGTCCAAGCTGTCCGGCGGCATGAAGCAGAAGCTCGGGCTGTGCTGCGCGCTGATTCACGATCCTGATTTATTGATTCTCGACGAACCGACGACCGGCGTCGATCCACTCTCCCGCCGCCAGTTCTGGGAGCTGATCGACAGCATCCGCGCCCGGCGGGCCGGCATGAGCGTGCTGGTGGCGACTGCTTACATGGAAGAGGCCCAGCGCTTCGACTGGCTCGTGGCGATGGATGGCGGCACGGTGATCGGCACCGGAACGCCGGCCGAGTTGCTGGCGAAAACGGGGCAGGAAACCCTCGATGCCGCTTTCATCGAGCTGTTGCCCGAGGCGCGCCGGCAGGCCCACCACGCGCTGGTGATCCCGCCGCGGGTTGGCGATGAGGGCGATTACGCCATCGAGGCAGACGGGCTGGTGCAGCGTTTTGGTGATTTCACGGCGGTCGATCACGTCAGTTTCAAGATCGAGCGCGGCGAGATTTTTGGCTTCCTCGGTTCCAATGGATGCGGCAAGACGACCACGATGAAAATGCTGACCGGCTTGTTGCCGCCCACCGAAGGCGTGGCCAAATTGTTCGGCAAGGTGGTCAATGCGCGCGACCTTGAGACGCGCAAGCTGGTGGGCTACATGTCGCAATCGTTTTCGCTCTACGGCGAACTGACGGTAGCGGCCAATCTCGATCTGCACGCCCGACTTTTTCACCTGCCGGACGACCGGCGTGGCCCGCGCATAGCCAAACTGATGGCGCGCTTCGGGCTGGAACCTTATGCCAATAAGGCGGCGAGCGATTTGCCGCTGGGCATTCGCCAGCGCCTGTCGCTGGCCGTAGCCGTGGTCCATGAGCCGAAGCTGCTGATTCTTGACGAACCAACCTCCGGCGTCGACCCGGTCGCGCGTGACGAGTTCTGGGCCTTGCTGGTCGAGATGTCCCGCCAGCAGGGCGTGACCATTTTCATCTCGACCCACTTCATGAACGAAGCCGAGCGCTGCGACCGTATTTCGCTGATGCACGCCGGCAAGGTGCTGGCCAGTGATACGCCGGCGGGGCTGTGCAAGACGCGGGGCGAGGCAACACTGGAAGCAACCTTCATCAGCTATCTGGAGGAGGCAACCGGCGTCAGCGGGCAGGCTTCCGCGGTCAACCCGGAAAAAGCGCCAAAAACCGAAATTCCTGCTGGTGCGCCGACGCTCGCTTCTACCCGTGGCGCCGCCGATCAGCAACCCTCCGCCTTCAGCCTGCGTCGTTTGCTCGGCTATGCCTACCGCGAAGCGCTGGAACTTCGGCGCGATGGCATCCGGCTGGCCTTCGCCCTGCTCGGCTCGGTGGTGATGATGTTCGTGCTGGGGCATGGCTTATCCTTCGATGTCGAAGGGCTGCGCTTCGCGGCACTTGACCGCGATCAGAGCCCGGAGAGCCGCGACTACATCGCCAATGTCGCCGGCTCGCGCTATTTCGTGCAGCGCCCGGCATTGGCCGACGATGCCGATCTCGATCGCCGCATGAAGAGCGGCGAGGTGTCGCTGGCCATCGATATTCCCGATGGCTACGGCCGTGACCTGCGACGTGGTCGCAATCCGGAAGTCGGTGTTTGGGTCGATGGCGCCATGCCTTTTCGCGGCGAGACGATACGTGGTTACATGGAAGGTGTGCACAGGGATTACGTTCGCCAGCGGGTACGCGAGGCGACCGGCGACGATCCGGCACAGGTGCTGAATATCGAATCGCGCTATCGCTACAACCAGGATTTCAAGAGCGTCTATGCCATGGTGCCGGCGGTCATCCCGCTGCTCCTGCTGCTCATTCCGGCCATTCTGATGGCGCTCGGCGTGGTTCGCGAAAAGGAGTTGGGCTCGATCACCAACCTGTACGTGACGCCGGTGACGCGGCTCGAATTCCTGATCGGCAAACAGTTGCCCTACATCGCCGTCTGCATGGCCAGCTATCTGCTGATGATGGGTGAGGCGGTGTTCGTATTCGGCGTGCCGGTCAAGGGCAGCTTCGCGGCGATGACGCTGGGTGCCTTGCTCTACGTCACGGCGACCACCGGCCTCGGCCTGTTGATGTCCACCTTCACCAAAACGCAGATTGCGGCGCTCTTCGGCACCGCCATCGTGACCATGCTGCCGACCATCCAGTTCTCCGGCCTGACCACGCCGGTCGAGGCCCTGGAAGGGGTGGGATACTGGATTGGGCAGGGCTATCCGGCGACCTATTTCATCCTGATCTGTCGCGGTGCCTTCACCAAGGGGCTGGGCTTCGCCGACCTCTGGCAGTCATTGCTCGCACTGGCCGCCTTCATTCCGCTGCTGACCATCGCCAGCGTAGTCTTGCTGAAGAAGCAGGAGAAATAGCATGGGCGGCTTTTCCCTGAGCAACATCTTCCGCCTCGGCCTCAAGGAGCTGCGCAGCCTGGCCGCCGACAAAGTTCTGCTCGGTCTGATCGTCTGGGCCTTTTCGGGCGCCATCTACGAGGCTGCCACCGGAGTGTCGCAGCAGCTCAACAATGCGCCGGTCGCCATTGTGGACGAAGACATGTCGCCACTGTCGGCCCGGCTGGCCGATGCGCTCTATCCACCGTATTTCCGGCGTCCCGAATTGATCGGGCTTGAGCAGGTCGACGATGCAATGAACCGAAACCTGTACTCTTTCGTGCTGGTCATTCCCAGCCATTTTCAGCGCGACATCAGCGCTTGGCGGCAGCCCGAAATCCAGCTCAATATCGACGCCACGGTGATCAGCCAGGCCTTCATCGGCGCCAGCTACATCAACAATATCGTTTCTGGCGAGGTGGGCGAATTCCTGACCGGGCGACGTACTAGCGAGGAGTCGCCGATACGCCTGACCGCCCGCGCCCGCTTCAACCCGAACCTCACTGGTGTCTGGTTTGGCGGCGTCATGGAGGCGATCAACAACGTCACCATGCTGACCATCATTCTGGTTGGTGCCGCGTTCATCCGGGAGCGCGAGCACGGCACGATCGAGCACCTGCTGGTCATGCCGTTGCGGCCGTTCGAGATCATGATGGCGAAGATCTGGGCCAACGGACTGGCCGTGCTGGTCGGTGTCGCCTTCGCGTTATGGGTCATGGTTCGGCAAGTTCTGCAGGTGCCGATTATGGGTTCGGTGGCGCTATTTCTCGGGGCAACCGTGTTTTATCTGTTCTCAGCGGCGTCGATCGGTATTTTCCTCGGCACGCTTGCGCGCTCAATGCCGCAATTCGGCCTGCTCACCATCATCACCATTGTTCCCTTGCAACTGCTTTCCGGTGGCGTGACGCCGCAGGAAAGCATGCCTGCGGCGATCCAAACCATCATGGCTGCAACGCCGACGACCTACTTCGTCCGTCTGGCCCAAGGCATTCTTTATCGAGGCGCCGGGCTGGATGTCATCTGGCGCGACCTGCTCGGCATGACGGCGGTTGGTGCCTGCTTTTTTACCATCGCGCTGCTGCGGTTTCGCAAGGCCGTGACGCAGACGCAGGTCTGAGCATGATCAGACTTTGTTGATGTGCATCATGGGCGCGCGCCTGTTTGACGAGGACAATTCAACTGACTTGTAGCCGCATGGAGCGTTCCAGGTCGACATGTTTTTCCTCAGATATGTATTCACGGCGGCTTCGGCCGCCGTCTTTTTTAGCCCTGCTCATGCCGTCGAAACGGCCGAGCAGCAATTTGCCGCCATTGCTCAGTTGCCAGCCGCCGACATCAATGCCAAGGTGGGACACGTCGTCGAGATTGATGTGACGCCCGGCGATGGCCTGACCATCGAAACGCACGGCGAGCGCGCCAAAGTGCTTTACCGCATGGCCTTCAACCAGATCGCCGAAGGCTGGAGCTGGCGACCGCTGGCTGATCCGGCAGTCGATGACTATTACCAGTACAAATTTTTGCCCTTGCAGTCGCTACAAGTCGATCGTGGCGAGTATGCCGGCGAAGATAAAGTGGGTACGCCGCAGCGGATGAAGGTTATCTGGCGCTACGACTACTTTCTGGCCTTCGAGAACCTCTATGCGTTTTATCCGCGCGCGGTTGACGACGATGCGGGATTTTCAGCCGATGTACCGGCGGAAGTTTCCGGGCGGGTGGGCATGCGGGCGAAGGCACGGTTGATCGAGCCGGTGATCAGCGAGAGCACCACGTTCTGGAAGGCGACTTACGGAAAGCCCACTGATTTCACGCTCAAAAAGCGCTATCTCATCGGCCGGCTGGAGGAGGTGACATTTGTCGATACCGCCAGCGGTAAGGTGCTTTGCCGTATCCGGCCGGGGCAGGGGCACTGTACCGGCCGATGATTGCTGGTTCGCGGCTAGCTCCGCTAGCTTAGCGGTAGACGAGGACGGGCACCTTGGAGTGGGTCAACACCTTGTTGGTCTCGCTGCCGAGCAAGAAGCCGCTGATGCCGCGCCGGCCGTGCGAGGCCATGAAGATCAGGTCGCAGCCGGATTTTTCGGCGGCTTCGATGATTGCTTCGTAGGGCACGTCGCTGGTTGCCGTCACCGTGCTGCACTGGACGCCGGCATCGGCACACATTTTTTCGACTTCGCCGAGATATTCGGTCGCTTGCTGGTCCGCCAGTTCGGCGAATTTATCGGGCGTCGTCGGGTCGATCAGAGCGCCTTCGCCAAAATAGGCGATCGGATATTCCGGCTTGGCAAAAAATACGGTGACTCGAGCGCCGGTTTCCTTGGCGAAGGAGACGGCACGTTGCGCCGTGGCACGGGAGAGTTCGGAACCGTCGGTCGGAACGAAAATATGTTTGAACATGCGTAACCTCCTGAGATGGTCTTATGGGGGGCAATCCGGCGGATTTTCATCGCTTTGAAAAACGCTGGATTGGCCGCTGGCGTTGCATTACGCCTTGTTGAGGTTCATGCTACGCCAAGTAGTGAGGAATGAAAACATGCGTCTCGGATTTCTTGGAGCAGCAGGAGAAGTGACTGGTTCCTGCACCCTGGTTGAAGCGGGTAATGCCCGTTTCCTGGTCGACTGCGGCATGTTTCAGGGCGGCCGCGAGGCGCGACAAAAGAACCAGAAGGCGCTCAATTTCGGTTTCGATGTCCGGAAGATTGATTTTGTCCTGCTGACCCATGCGCACATCGATCATTCAGGGTTGTTGCCGAGGCTGTCCATGCTGGGTTATCGCGGCCCGGTTTATGCCACGCAGGCAACGATAGACCTGCTCGAAGTGCTGCTCCCGGACAGCGCGCACATTCAGGAAAAGGAAGCCGAATGGCAGTTGCGCCATCGACGTCGTGGCGGCAAGGACGAGCGGGGCGTTCAGCCGCCGCTCTACACCGTGGCGCAGGCCCTGGCATCGTTGAAGCTGCTGCGACCGGTCAGCTACGGTCAACCGGAAAAAACGGCCGAAAACGTCAATGTGATTTACCGCGATGCCGGGCATATTCTCGGTTCCGCCTCGCTGGAGGTGATTGTTACCGGTGAAGGCAAGCCGCGCCACTTGGTCTTTTCAGGAGATATTGGCATGTACGACCGGCCGGTTCTCTGCGACCCGGCACCGTCGCCTGTTGAGGCCGACGTGCTGCTGATCGAATCGACCTACGGTGATCGCCTGCACCGTTCCTTGCCGGAAACGGAGGATGAAATCGTTGCCGCCTTCGAGCGGACCCGTGCGGCGAAGGGTAACCTGATCATTCCCGCCTTTGCGGTCGGGCGAACGCAAGAAATCATCTACATGTTGGCCGATCTGGTGCGCCGCAAGCGTTTGTCACCGCTGAAGGTTTATGTCGATTCGCCGATGGCGAATGCTGCCACGCGCATCACCCTGGCCAACCAGGATCTGCTCGACCCGGAAACGCGCGAGCTGATTGCCTGGTTGAAGGCGCATCCAAAACAGATGAACCTTGAGCTGGTGGCCGATGTCGAACGCTCCATCGCGCTGAACGACATTCGTAGTGGGGCGGTGATTATCTCGGCGAGTGGCATGTGCGAAGCAGGGCGGATCAAGTATCACCTGCGCGAAAACCTGCCACGCAGCGAATGCAGCATTTTGATTGCCGGCTTCCAGGCGGCGGGAACCCTGGGGCGGCGGTTGGTGGATGGGGCACGACTGGTGCATATTTTTGGCCAGCCGGTGCCGGTTCGGGCGCGCATTTATACGGTCGGTGGTTTGTCGGCGCATGCAGATCAGTCGGCATTGCTCAAGTGGCTGGGGGGATTTCACTCAGCGCCGGGGCATACATTTGTGGTTCATGGCGAGGCGGGGGCTTCGGCCAATTTCAAGCGTGCGATCGAAGGTCAGTTGGGATGGACGGATGTGCAATTGCCGCAGCCCGGTGAGTTTGTGACGCTTTAATTTCGTTTTTTCAGAAAATTCAGGAAGAGGTTAGTTGTATGTCCAATGGATCTACCCACCACAACGGAATCGATATCAGCCACTTGAGCCCGGTCGAGTCGCTTGGCAAGATTTTTAGCAACTCGATCGATCCCTATGGTGTCACCACCTCGATGCTCAATGCGCAGATGGCCTGGATGATGCACCCGCAGGAACTGGCGCGGGCCTGTAATGCGCTGTCAGGGGACCTGCTCTCCCTGCAATCCCATGTGTTGCGCCGGGCAATGGGCATCCAGTCGACCGATGTCATCCAGCCTAATGTTGACGATGCGCGCTTTGCCGATCCGATTTGGACCGAGTCGCCGACTTGGGATATCGTCAAGGAGTGGTATATCGCTTTTACGCACCGTCTTGAGGACATGTATTTCGAGACGCCGGGGCTGTCCGACAAGGAGCGTCGTCGCTCCGCCTTCTGGCTGCGCAACTGGCTGAACATGGTGGCGCCGACCAACTTTTTCATGCTCAATCCGGTCGCCATGCGCCGCTTTGTTGAAACCAACGGCGACAGCCTCCGTCAGGGTTGGGAAAATTTCCAGCGCGACTTTGAGGCCAAGAACATCCAGATGGTCGAGCCCGATGCCTTCAAGGTAGGCGAGGATCTGGCCACGACACCGGGCAAGGTGGTTTTCCGCAATCGGCTGGTTGAACTGATTCACTACACGCCGACCACGGAAAAAGTTCGCGAGATGCCGATTGTCATCATCACGCCGTGGATCAACAAGTTCTACATTCTTGACCTGACGGCCAAGAAGAGCATGGTCAAGCACCTGACCGACCAAGGATTCTCCGTGTTCATCACCAGCTGGAAGAACCCTGGCGAGGATCTGGGCGACATCCGCTTCGATGACTATCTGCTCGAAGGGGTAAACGAGGTGGTGCGCGTTGCCGGAGAATTCTGCAAGGTGCCCAAGGTGCATCTGGTTGGCTACTGCATCGGTGGGACGCTGGTCAGTACCTACATGGCGTGGGCCAACAAGCGCTTTGGCAAGGACGATGTGCCGGTCGCGCACTGGACCTTGTTTACCACCCTGACCGATTTTGCCCATCCCGGCGATATCGACGTTTTCATCGACGAAGCCTGTATTGGTGCGCTGGAAGACTCGATGGCCAAGAAGGGCTATCTGGATGGCAGCGAAATGGCCAGTTCCTTCCGCATGTTGCGCTCGAACCCGCTGATCTGGCATTACTGGGAATACAGCTATCTGCGTGGCGAGCCCTTGAAGCCGTTTGATGTGCTTTTCTGGAACATGGATACGACGCGCATGCCGCAGGCCATGCACTCCTATTACCTGCGCGAGTTCTACCTGGAAAACAACCTGATCAAGCGCGACAAGCTGACGCTTGCCGGCGAGTCCATTGACCTCGATGAAGTTGTTCAGCCGCTCTATGCGGTAACGGCCGAAGACGACCACATTGCACCGTGGAAGCAGTGCTACCGCATCCGCAAGTACATCAATGTGGCAGCGCCGGTGCGTTTCGTGCTGTCGACGTCCGGTCATATTCTCGGCATCGTCAATCCACCCGCCAACCCACCGAAACGCGCTTACTGGATCGGCGAGCCGGTGCGTAACGAGCATTGGGAACACTGGCTGGAACGCGCCGAGAAAAAGCAGGGTACCTGGTGGGAGGACTGGACGAGCTGGCTCGGCGAGCGAACGGGTAATCTGGTCAATGCCTACCCGGCGGCCAATCGCAAATTCCCGGCGCTGGCTGCTGCTCCGGGTGCCTACGTTTACGAAAAATAATTGGCAAATCCGTCAATGCACTGGTTCTAACTTGCTGAAATTGGTACATTGATCGCTGATTGAAAAAAATATCAGCGAGATAGCCATGAGCACTGTATTGAGCATGACAGCAAGCAAGGCGCCGCAGGCGGGCGTCGACCTGTTGCGCATCGTGCGCATCAACGAGGAAATCAAGTCGGTTGTTGGTGTCGCGTTCAAGATCAATATCATGGCCTTGAACGCGATTTTTCTCGCCAAGCGGGCTGGTACGGCAGCGCGGGGCTTTGGGGTGCTCTCCAACGAGCTGCGCGTTTTTTCGCAGGACCTGCGTGACTGCATGGGGTCGCTGACCAGCCTGATTCATGGCTGCGTCAATGAGGTTTCGCTGGTGCTGCAGGACATCCGCCATACACGTCTGTTGCGGCAGGCCGCCGAGTTGTCGCCGAAATCGCAGGCGGTTGCCGTCCTGGCTGACCGCGAGCTTAAAAATGCCAAGCAGACCCAAAAGATGGCCAGCCTTCGCAAGCAGCTCAAGCGGGCGCTTGAAGATGCCTTTCAAATGGTCGAGCTGGGCGGGGTACTCGCCAAGTCGGCCAAGATTGAAGCGGCCTATGGTCAATCCTTTGCGGTGCCGCTGGCGCAGGTTTCCGGTGAGTTCGATACCATTGTCGAAGAAATCCGCGCCTCGCTGGAATCGCTGCGCCGGTCGGCCTTTTTTACCGGAAACTGAGAATACGGGAGCGGATGCGTGAAAACGACAAAAACAATCTTTCAGGAAGGCAATCACAAATGGATCGCCATCGTTCGCGATCCTGAAAAGCCGAATTACCTGATCGACACCAACGAATACCTGGTCACCCATGGCGGGCAAGGTTTGCTGCTCGATCCGGGCGGTGCCGAAATCTTCCCCGCGGTTTTCTCGGCGCTGTCGTCGGAGTTCGACCCTTCAGCACTGGCCGGCGTTTTTGCCTCGCACCAGGATCCGGATATCTGTTCATCGCTGGCCCTGTGGCTGGAATTCAATCCCAAGATGCGCTGCCACGTCAGCTGGCTTTGGGGGAGCTTCATTCCTCACTTTGGCGGTGCTGCCGAAACGTTCTCGATGATTCCCGACGAAGGCAGTGATATTTCGCTGGATGGCCTGATATTACGGGCTGTTCCGGCGCACTACCTGCATTCTTCAGGGAATTTCAATCTCTATGACAAGGTCGCCAAGGTGCTGTTTTCCGGTGACATTGGCGCAGCGCTGCTGCCGCCGGCCGAAGATGGTCTTTTCGTTGAAAATTTCGATACGCACATTCGCCATGCCGAAGGCTTCCACAAACGCTGGATGGGCTCGAATGAAGCCAAGCGCCGCTGGTGCGAGCGGGTGGCGCAAATGGAGATCGACATGCTTTGTCCGCAGCATGGTGCCATCTATCAGGGGGCCGATGTACAGCGTTTTATCAACTGGTTTGATGAGTTGCAGGTCGGCATTGTCAGCAGCTGATTGTTGGCAATTTTGACCGCGGTCAAGGTTAGTCAGCCGGTGCGCCCCGAGAATGAGTCATCAACCGTTACCGAGCCTGTCATGACGACCATTCGCAGCTTTATGACCGATGATCATCGCCATTGCGATGATCTTTTTGCCGAGGCCGAGCAGGCCGTTGCCAAGAAAGACATGGTGCTTGCCCGTACTGCTTTCGGGCGTTTTCAGTCAGCGATGCTGGCGCACTTCGATGGCGAGGAAAAGACGCTATTTACGGCTTTCGAGGCCAAAACCGGCATGAGCACGGGACCGACCCGGATGATGCGCATGGAACACGAGCAGATTCGTGGCTTGATGAATGACGCGGTCGACGCGCTAAAAGCGGGTA
This sequence comes from Betaproteobacteria bacterium, assembly GCA_016709965.1. Classification (NCBI taxonomy): domain Bacteria; kingdom Pseudomonadati; phylum Pseudomonadota; class Betaproteobacteria; order Rhodocyclales; family Azonexaceae; genus Azonexus; species Candidatus Azonexus amarohabitans. Next base: position 877,392 of record JADJLT010000001.1, on the reverse strand, counting down.
AATCGGAAGATTATCTGGGCCTGGCCGATACACTGGTCATCATGATGCAACAGCACAACATGAAGGAGGAGAACATTCTCTATCCGATGTGCGACCAGCATTTGTCCGATGAACTGCCCACCGTTCTCGAACGCCTCGAAGCCGAGCTCTGCGAACAATGACTCACGCCAAGACCCCGCACGTGGTCGACGCACGCTATATGGAGCCACCAGGCCCGTTTGTCGCAACGATGGAAATGCTCGACACCTTGCAAGTCGGCGAAAAGATGTTGCTGCTGTTGTTTCGCGAGCCTCATCCGCTTTATAAGGTCTTGCGCCAGAACGGCCATGATTACGAGATCGAGTTATTGCCTGATGGCACGTTTGAAATCCTGATCTCGCGCTGATCCAGCTACCACCCGGCAATTTACCCTCATGCAAGCGATGCTGGCCTTCGAAAACGCGCCACCTTTAACCGCACCGCTGCGCTTTTTCCTGACGGCTCCGCTGTTCGGGCTTCTTGCCGGACTGCTGATAGCCGTCGAAGGGGCAGACATATTCGCTTCGCGCTGGATGCCTGGTGCGCTGGCGGCGACGCATCTGATGACGGTTGGCTTCATGCTGCAGGTCATGCTGGGGGCGCTGATTCAGATTCTCCCCGTGGTTGCCGGTGCCAACATCAAGCAGCCAGTATGGATTGCCCGGCTGGTCCATGCCGGGCTGACGGCCGGTGCGCTGCTGCTCGCCGCCGGACTTCTCGTCGGCATGCCGCTATTGCTGAGTGGTGGCGCTTTCGTTTTGGGGCTGACCGCGCTGATATTTCTGACAGCAACGGCTTCCGCCCTGAATGGCGTTCCGAGCAGCAGCCCGACCATACGTGGCATCAAGTTCGCAATGTTCGGCCTGCTCGTTACGGTTGGCCTCGGCAGCATCATGTCGCTGGCCATGGCCTATGGGTGGTCGTTGCCCTTACCGGCGCTGGCCGATCTGCACGCCGGTTGGGGGCTGGGTGGCTGGGCAGGCGTTCTGATGGCCGCCATGGCCTATGTGGTCGTGCCCATGTTCCAGCTGACACCGGGCTACCCGGCGCGTTCCAGTTGGTGGTTCCCGGTATTCATGGTGATCATGTTGTTGATGTGGACTTCAGCGGTGCTGCTCGATGAGCCTATGGTCGTCCGAATTGGACAGCTCGGTGCTGCACTGGCGGGCATGGCCTTCGCCGTGCAGACTTTGCGACTGCAAGCCAAGCGACGTCGAGCGCGCCCGGATGCGACTTATCGCTACTGGCAACTGGGGCTGATTTCTTCGATTTTTGCCCTTTTTTGCTGTCGACCGCAGCATTGTGGCCGGCAGCGGCCGAATTCGACGGCTGGGCACTGGCGATTGGCATACTGCTCATCGCAGGTGGTTTCTTGCCGTTCATTATCGGCATGCTCTACAAGATCGTGCCTTTCCTCTCCTGGATGCATTTGCAAAATCATGGCCAGGCCAAAGTGCCGGCACCGGCCATGAACAAAATCCTTGCCGAGCCTGAGATGCATCGGCAGATGCTCGCCTATACCGTTGCTTTTGCTCTTTTGCTGGCTGCTATTTTTTTTCCGGACTGGCTGGCAAGGCCTGCCGGCCTGGCGTTTGCCCTGGCCAATGGCTGGTTGTGGTGGAACCTGTTGATTGCCACACGGCGCTATCGCAGCCATCTGGCCGAGATCACCTTGAAGCTGGCTGTGCTGTGAGCTACTACGTACTGAAACATCTCCATGTCACGTGTGTTGTGCTTAGCGGGCTGGGGTTTTGTTTGCGCGGCTGGTGGATGCTGAACGAATCGCCGCTACGCCTGCATTGCCTGACGAGAATTCTGCCGCATGTGGTTGATTCACTGCTGCTTGGCAGCGCGTTGACCATGGCCTGGATGAGTGGCCAGTATCCATTCGTGAATGGCTGGCTGACGGCCAAGTTGTTCGGCCTGATCGCCTACATCCTGCTGGGCATGACGGCGCTGAAGCGCGGCCGGACCATGGCGATCCGGGCGCGCTTCTTCGGCCTGGCGGTGCTGGCCTATCTGTACATCGTCAGCGTTGCGTTGACGCGCAGCCCGCTGCTGGGACTCTAGGTTTTTACATCCGCCCCAGCTTGCGATACAGCGTGTTTCGGCTAATGCCGAGCTGACGGGCAGCCGAGGAGATATTGCCGCCGGCAGCGTCCAGCGCCCGCATGGCTGCCTGTCGGCTGATGGCGTCCAGGCTGCTGGCGCCTTCAAGCGGGGCGGCTGCCCATGGGTCAAACTCTGCCTGGTTGCCGGCAGCAGCAATTGGATCGGCTTCGAACAGCTCTTCCGGCAACTGGCTTTCCGTGATCAGCGTTTCATCGTCATCAAGCAGGGCAATTGCCACCCGAATGACGTTGAACAGCTGGCGGATATTGCCTGGCCAACCGTAGTTTTCGATCGCTTGCTGAGCGCCCTCCGAAAAGCGGACAGGCTGTTGGCGGGTTTTTGTTTCCGCCTCGGCAATCTTGGCGACCAGCGCCCGGATGTCAGTGCGCTCCCGCAGCGGTGGCAGGGTGACGCTCATGCCGTTCAGTCGGTAATAAAGGTCTTCGCGGAAACTGCCGCGAGCGACCTCTTCGCGCAACTTCCGGTGGGTTGCGCAGACCAGTGAGATATCGACCTGGATCGCCCGGGTGCTGCCCAGCGGCGTGACACAACGTTCCTGCAGGACGCGTAGCAGGCGTGCCTGAAGGTTGAGTGGCATGTCGCCGATTTCGTCGAGGAAAAGGGTGCCGCCGTGGGCCTGCTGGATTTTGCCCGGCGCGCCTTCCTTGCGGGCGCCGGTAAAGGCGCCGCCCTGGTAGCCGAACAGTTCGGACTCGATCAGCGTTTCCGGAATGGAGGCACAGTTCAGTGCTACGAACGGGCTGCTTGCCCGCGGTCCGCTGTTGTGAAAACCCTTGGCAAACATTTCCTTGCCGGCCCCGGATTCACCCTGAATCAGGATGGGAATGTCACGGCCAATAATGCGTCGAGCCCGGTCAATCGCTGCCTGCAGCCGGGGATCGCCGGTATTGAGGGTGTCCAGTGTCTGCGTCGGAGCGGGCGGCGTATCAGGCCGGCGTTGAGTGCGAGCCGGAACGGCATCGTCAAATACTCGGCCTGCTACGACCATCGGTGGCAACTGGCCGCGCAACTGAACCTGAACGGGTTTTCCCCCGATGTTGATTTCGCAGGTTGTTAGCGAACCGTTGCGTATGCGGTCGACGAGCGAGGATAGGTTGTTTTCGAAAACCATGCTGAAATCGCGACGCACCGCATCAACCTGACGGATGCCGAGGATTGCCGTACCGGCGCGATTCATTGCCAGTACCTGGCCGTCCGGCGAGACGGCAGCGATGCCTTCCTTTGGGCTGCCGAGATAATCGGCGCGGCTGTGGAAGCAGACCAGGATGTCGCGGGCGTGCACTGACTCGAACAGCCGCTTTTCGATAATGGACGATGACAGCCGCGCCAGGCCCAGCGTGTGGTGCTGCTGGCTGCGATAGTCGCCGGAAATGTCGAGGACCCCAAGCAGTCGGCCATCCGGTCCGAAAATCGGGCTGGCGCAGCAAGTCAGGAAACTGTTGTGTTCAAGAAAGTGCTCGGCGCCGAGTACGGCTACCGGGGCTTCTTCCGACAGTGCCGTCCCGATCGCGTTGGTGCCGCGCAGGTTCTCATCCCACGAGGCGCCGGCCGCCAAAGCAACACGATCTGCCCGATTGACGAAATCGGCATCGCCGACCGTTTCCAGCAACAAGCCATTGGCGTCGGCCAGGATGACCATGCTGCCGGATTCACGGATTTGCTCGAATACGTGTTCCATGATCGGCCGCCCCTGGGCGAGCAAAAAACGGTTGCGCTCCTGCTCGGTTTTCAGGGCAATGCGATCCATCGCATTGGTGGTCGGGGTCATCGACGTTTCGCCGATGCCGAAACGCCGACAGCGCTCCCACGACCGAACGATCAGCGGATCAACCAAGCCTTCCGGCAAATCACCCTGATCAAAGAAAAGGTGCCGCGCCTGTTGCAGGCGCTCGGCATGAACCTCATCCAGTAGTTGAATTTGTCCCATCTCTCCTCCGGTTAGACCAGAATTATTTATCTTTATTGTTGTGTTGCTTCATAACGTAACACCTGCACTTTTTCTAAGCAATGCAACGAGCAACGTGTTGCAAGGATTAGCAATTGGCGTGCCAATTGTCTGTCTGCTTTCCATCTTTTGCCCTTGCTACGAGCACACAAGGTTCCCGGCGCCTCTTTGGCCAACACGGGCCACCTGGCACAGGGCTTGCAGTTATCTGCTCACAAAGGCTGTAACCCGCAATCCAAAAAGGAGACATTTGTGACCCATCCCTTCCGCTACATCGGCGCCGTGGCCGCCGCCCTTCTCATCAGCACGGCTGCAACGCAGGCATTTGCTCACGGCGACGTCGTGCCGCATGCTGTCGATACCACTGGTCTGAAAGATCTCGGTGCCGATTTCCTGAAGAGTAATCCTTATCGTAAAGATAAGACCGCAATCAAGATAGGAGATTCAGCTTTTAATCAGAATTGCGCTCGCTGCCACGGCCTCGGTGCCATTTCCGGCGGTATCGCACCTGACTTGCGCTACCTGCCGCTCGGCGACGAAGGTGACGAAGTATTCCTGCCGCGTATCCGCAAGGGTGCTGTGCGTGACGGCCGTGTTTACATGCCCCCGTTTGAGGGTATCCTGAGTCAGGAAGCCATGTGGGCTATCCGTACCTGGCTGGAAACCGTCCATGAAGAATGACCGTCGACTTTGGCTGAAGGCGCTGGCAGCGCTACCCTTTGCGGGCGTCCTGCCGGCTCTGGCTGATGAAGGGCTGGAGGCGATCCGCAAGCGTGGCAGTCTGCGCATCGCTGTTTATAACGACTTCCCGCCTTACGCCACCTCAGGTGGCAAGGGCATCGACGCCGACATCGCCCGGGCAATTGCCGGAAAACTGGGGCTGACCGCCCAGGTTGTTGGATATAACGCCGGCGAAGACATGAACGACGACCTGCGCAACATGGTCTGGAAGGGGCATTATCTGGGCGCGCCGCCTTCCGACATGATGATGCATGTGCCGGTGGACGAATATCTGGCCCGTGCTAATGACAAAGTCCGTATTTTCGGTGCCTATCATCGCGAAACACTAGCCATGGCGCGCAATCCGGCGCGTGTGCGGAAGGCCCCGACGGGTTCTGCGGCTGTTGCTCTGGAGGTATTCACGCGTGAAAAGGTTGGCGTCGAAGGGACCTCGCTGGCTGACTCTTTCCTGCTCGGTGTGATGAACGGCAGGCTGCGTGAAAACGTGGTTCATTTCAAGACGGTGGCCGAAGCCGCACAAGCCATGGCCGAAGGCAAGGTGGCTGCCGTGCTGGCTCAACGCGCCGAACTTGAAGAGGCCATCAAGGGTCAGGAAGGCATCGTGCTCGACGGCACCAAGTTCGCAGAGCTCAAGATAGATAGCTGGCCGCTCGGCATGGCGGTCAAGGCCGAGGATCTGGCGCTCGCTGAAGCGCTCGCGGCAGCGATGGCTGACCTCAAGCGCGATGGCACCATTGCCGCGATTTTCAAGAGTCACGGCATTTCCTACCTGGCGTCCTGAAGCGGACATGCAACTCTTCCGCTCTCTGATTGCAACGCTGCTGGCCGCTGTCGGCAGCGTTGCGCTGGCCGCACCAATGGCCTACGTGCCGAATGAAAAATCGGCCACAGTCAGTGTCATTGACACTGCCACCGATCAACGCTCGGCTGACATTCCTGCTGGCCAGCGTCCGCGCGGTATTGCCGCGGGGCCCGGCTATGTATACCTGACCGATGCCAAGACTGGCAGCTTGCTGATCGTCGATACGACGACCGGCCAACTGATCAAGACTGTACGCGTCGGGGATTCGCCGGAAGGTATCAGTCTTTCCGCCGATGGGAAGTTACTCGCTGTTGCCGTTGAGGACGACAATAGCGTGGTGTTGCTGACTGCACCGCAAGGCAATGAACTGGCCCGCATCAAGGTGCAGGGCAAGAATCCGGAACACGCGGTGTTCAGCCCTGACGGCCGCTGGCTCTATGTCAGTGCCGAAGAAGCCGAGCAGGTCGATGTCGTTGACGTCTCGGCGCGCCAGCAGGTGAGCAGTATCCCGGTTGGCAAGCGGCCGCGGGGCATCGGCTTTCTGCCGGATGGCAGTCGGGCTTACGTCGCCAGCGAAGTAACCGGCAAGGTCTTCGTCATTGATGTCGCCCAACGCAGGGTAATTGCGGAAATCAAAGCCGGACAATATCCGGCCGGGATTGCGGTTCATCCGGACGGCAAGCGGGTATTCGTTTCCAACGGCCGTGACCCGTCGGTCATGGCTATCGATGTTGTCAGCAATACAGTGATCGCCACCATCGAAGTCGGCAAGCGTCCATGGAACATGGCCATTACGCCGGATGGCGCCAAGCTCTATGTTGCCAACGGCCGTTCCGGCAGTGTTTCCGTGATCGATACGGTCAGCTTCAGGAAGCTGGCCGATATTGAAGTCGGTGAACTGCCGTGGGGCGTGAGCATCCGATGACCGCCCAGCGTTACACCCTGCCAGCCATGCTGCTGCACTGGGTACAGGCGGCAGTTGTGCTGTGGTTGTTATGGCTTGGCTGGAACATGGTCGACCTGCCCAAAGGCGCCGAGCGCAGTGCGGCCTACAGCCTGCACAAATCGCTTGGATTGGTGGCGCTGATGCTGATCCTGCTTCGCATGGCATGGCGCAGCAAGCACCCGGCGCCACGCCAGATGACTCGTGGCTGGGAGGCCAAACTGGCCACTGCGACGCATCACGCGCTCTACACCGTGCTGCTTATGGCGCCCCTGGCTGGTTACCTCGCTTCGTCCTTTACGCCCTACGCTATCAAGTTCTTTGGTGTGGAGCTTCCCAAGCTCGGCTGGCCGGACGAATCACTGAACGGCGTCTTCAAGCTGGCTCATGAAGCATTTGTCTGGGGTGCTGCAGCATTGATCGCGCTGCACATTGCCGGCGCCGCCAAGCATGCTTTCATGCGGGACGGCACCCTGCAACGGATGTTGCCCGACTGGTTGATCAAGAACTGAACAGCTGTTGCGCAATGGAGCAACTCTGCTCTGACTAAAGTAATACTATTTGCTACGGTCAACCGGAAAAATCGGCCAAAAACAAAAACGTCACCGATGAGTGGCGTTTTTTTATGGCCGAAAGCTTTCTGCAGGAAGCTTTTCAATAATTTTCCGAATCGGGTTCAGTCCAGTCCTTAGCTGGCGAAACATCGCCAGCCCGCGTTGTCAGCGCTCAGGTGCCACACGCAAATTCACGTTCAAGCGAATGGCAATTTATCGGCAGCTGGGCATCGTTGCTTGGAGTGTTGGGCCGCTCACGTTATCTACGTGCCCAAAATCCTTAACGATAACGCGCTTCCATCAGGTCGATCTGCCGTACCAGTTTGCGGGAGAGTTCGTCGGATATCGCTGATTCCCGAGCCAGCCGGAAAATCGTATCGCGCTCTGCCTGCAGGGCGGCCAGGCGAAGCTTGACTTCGGCGCTGTCGGCTTCGCGCAGGCGTTCGGCGTTGACGCTGCCCGGTGCGCCGCTATCGTCGAGACGATGTTTGTAGTTTTCCAGCACGCGTACTGCGGCGTTGGTGTAGAGCTCCGAGGCCATCGTGGTCTCGTCGCACAGCGAATGGCGGGCTGCCTCGATGGCGGCGATGGCAGCAATGGCAGCCTCGCGTCGCGCCAGGTCTTCCTCCTGGCGGTCGGCGGCTTCCTCGGGCAGGGTCAGGCCGTTCAGCAGGCGCGGCAGGCCGACGTTGGCCAGTAGCAGCGAGAGCAGGATGACCGAGGCAGCCAGGAAAATGACGATGTCTCGGGCCGGAAATTCCGAGCCATCCGGCAACAATAATGGCAGTGTCAACACGCCGGCCAGCGTCACGGCACCCCGGACGCCGGCCAGCGACATGGCCGCAATGATCCGCCAGTTGGGGGGCGGAAGGGTTTCACCCTTGCGGCTCGCCAGATGGCGGCTGACATGCCAGTTCGCCCAGACCCAGAAGCAGCGCAGCACGATCAGGATTGCCACCAGCGCCAGCACATAGACCAGCAGCCACCAGCGGGAAACGTGTCCGATGTCTTCGACTGAAGCGCCGGCGCTTTGCATGATGCCGGGCAATTGTTCGCCGAGCAGCACGAAGATGATGCCGTTCAGCGAAAAATGCACGGTCTCCCACACTGCGGCCCGTTGAACGCGGGTAGTGGCCAGGGCGCGGCCCGAGAGCTCGACGTAGCTCATTGTGACGCCGGCGGCCACGGCAGCTAGGATGCCGGAGGTCTGGATGTGTTCGGCGATCAGGTAGGCGGCGAACGGGGTCAGCAGATTGACCAGGATGGGCGAACCGCTTTCTTCGCCAAAATGTCGCGACATCCAGCGTTGCGCGATACTGATGCCGTAGGTGACCCCCGCTCCCACTGCCAGCCCCGACAACGTGACCCAGATCAGCGTGAGCGATGCCGTGCCCAGCGAGAAGCTGCCAGTCGTGGCCGCCACTACGGCAAATCTGAAGCACACCAGGCCGGAGGCGTCATTGAGCAGCGATTCACCTTCAAGGATGTGCATCAGGCGCTTGGGAATGGTGATGCGCTTGGCCATCGAAGATACCGCGACCGGGTCGGTTGGCGACACAATGGCGGCCAGCGCAAAGGCCACGGCCAGTGGCATGGCCGGGATCATCCAGTGCAGCAGATAGCCGGCCCCGATGACCGTGAAGATGACCAGCCCGAAGGCCAGCGACAGGATGATCGCCTTGTCGCGAACCAGCCCGGTCTTGGGGATGCGCCAGCCGTCGAGGAAAAGCAGCGGCGGCAGGAAGAGCAAAAAGAATATTTCCGGATCGAGCCTGACCCGGTGCACGGACACCAGCGCGACGACAGCCCCCAGGGCGATTTGCGCCAGTGGCAGGGGGATGGATATCGGCAAGGTGCGCACCAGATAACCACTGCCTACTACCGCCGCCAACATGGCGAGAACTACTTCAATCGAATACATGTGCCCTGTGCCAAACCCTGGTTGCCAAAAGTGTGCTCACTTGCACCAGACCTTTTCTGGCACAGCCATTCCTTGACGGCAACTTTACCCGATCTGGAATGCGGTTGGGAAAAGACGCGACGGGCTGCGTCCGAGATGCATCGGGCCATGTCGAAAAATATCGATGGCCATTAGCCTGTCGCTCTTTCGGCGAATACCTCCTTGGCCGCAAAAAGACCGTTGAGGGCAGCCGGGAACCCGGCGTAGACAGCCATCTGCATGATGACTTCGACGATTTCCTCCTGGCTGACGCCGACATTGAGCGCGCCTTCGATGTGCACTTTCAATTGCGGGGTCGCGTTGCCCAATGCTGTCAGCGCGGCGACGACGGCGATTTCCCGGGCGCGCAAATCGAGGCCGGGACGGGAGTAGATATCGCCGAAGGGAAATTCGATCAGATAGCGGGCAAAATCCGGAGCGATGTCACGCAGGCTGTTGATGACCCTGCTGCCGGCCTGGCCGTCGATTTCTTCCAGTTTGGCGAGGCCCCGTTCATAACGATTTTGAGTCATTGGTTTTTCCTTCAACAAGTTGAGAGTCTTGCGAGAAGGAATGTTCAATCTGCCGATAAATCCCGATCTTCGTTTGCAATGCCTCGGCGGACTGCTGCAGTGACGCGATGTTGCTGAGCACGTCGGCAAGGTGGCTTTCGAGGATCTTCCGGCGGGTACGGGCGGTGACATTCCCTTCGCTTCGTAACCTGGCAAATTCCAGCATGCCCTGGATAGGCATGCCGGTGGTGCGCAGGCGCAGCAGGAATGCCAGCCAGTCCATGTCGGCGGCGGCGTACCGGCGCTGGCCACCCGTGGCGCGGGCAACGGGTGCAATCAGGCCGATGCGTTCGTAGTAGCGCAGCGTGTGGGCGCTCAACCCCGTACGTTGCGACACGTCCTTAATGGTCAGGCTGGATTCCATGAATGTCACTCTAGTTGTTGGAGTGCACTCTAAGTCAAGGTGAAAATTCAGGCGAAAATTTTGTGTCGTTCCAGATGTTAACTTGCTTGCCCTGCGCAGCCCGGTGCCTGAAAATCGCGCTATTCAATTTGCCTAAAACGATATGCGCTATCAGGGAAAAGTCACACGCTGGAAAGACGAGCAGGGTTTTGGTTTCATTGTGCCGAACGGCGGTGGCGAGGCGGTGTTTTTGCACATCAAGTCGTTTGCCCGGCGCGGTCGGCGGCCGGTCGATGGCGAGATTGTGACCTACGATCTGGCATTTGATGCGAAGGGCAGGGCGCGTGCCGACGGTGTGGCGTTCGTCGAGTCGCGTTCATCAGTATCGGTCGTCGAGCCGACGCGAAAGCTGTTGTGGCTGGCCGTCCTCTTCATCGTTTTTGTGGCGGGCTGTACGTGGCTGGGCAAGTTGCCGAAGCTGGTGCCGGTGATTTATGTCGTGGCCAGCCTGTTTGCTTTTGCGGTGTATGCCTGGGACAAGTCGGCTGCCCAGAACGGGGAGTGGCGAACCCAGGAAAGTACGCTGCACCTGCTGGCGCTGATCGGTGGCTGGCCGGGTGCGTTATTTGCCCAGAAACTGCTGCGTCACAAGTCGAAGAAGACTTCATTCCAGGTGATGTTCTGGATGACGGTATTGGTGAACTGCGGTGCGTTGGGCTGGTTGTTGTCGCCCAAGGGGGCGGCGGCATGGCGAGGCTTGTCGTCGGTGGTCTGGTCGTCGGCCGGAAAATTTCATTTTTGACTGATTTTTCCGGTTGACCGCAGGCGTCTTAGTTTTCCCCTTTAAAAATGAGGCATGGCGCTCGGTCGGCTTATTTGCCGGCTCGGCGCCCTGTGGCTTGTGCTGGATGGCCTGTGGCCATTCTCGTTGGGGAGTTGCTGTTCTCCCTTTGGCCGCGTCGGCAATGTCGTCGCGGCGATTGGCTTACTCCAGCGACAAAATCCAGTGAATGACCGCTTTCAGGTCGTCGTCGCTGATCTTGTCAACCGGGTGGGGCATCATCGGGACTTGTCCCCAATTGCCGGAACCGCCAGCGCGTACCTTGTCAAAAAGATGACCCGGGGCCTTGGCGTCGCCTTTGTATTTGGCGGCGACATCCTTGTAGGCCGGTCCAACCCGCTTCTGGTCCACGGCGTGGCAGGCGACACAACGGGCTTTTTTCATGATGGCTTCCCCTTCGGCCGCGCGGGCAGGGTTGGCGACAGTCAAGGCGAGTGCTGCGACGACGGGCAGCAGGGTAAAGTGAAGTTTTTTGTGCATGGGATGGTTTCCTTGTATTAAACGAGCCCGGCCGCCTGCAGTTCGGCCCATTCGTCGTCGGTAAACAGACGTGAACGGGTGTGAAAGGCCTTGCCGGTGTTGCCTTCAAGCGAGAAGGTGCCGCCGTGGCCTTCTACCACATCGATGATCAGTTGGGTGTGCTTCCAGTACTCGTATTGCGAGGCACTGATATAGAAGGGCACGCCGCCGATTTCACCAAGGTGAACGTCGTAAGCGCCGATGGTGAGATCGGTGGGCAGATAGCAGTTGGCAGCGCTGTTATCGCAGCAACCGCCGGATTGATGAAACATGAGCTCCGGGCCGTATTGCTGTTTCAGGAGCGCGATCAGCTCCAGCGTTGCCGGGGTGGCGATGACGCGGTCGACCATTACATTCTCCTAAAAAAGGGGGCGGTTGCCCGCCCCCGAAGAGTTGCCCGCAAACTGGGCCAGTGGAGGAGATGCTCGGTTTAGAAGAAGCCCAGCTTGCTTTCGCTGTAGCTGACAAGCAGGTTCTTCGTCTGTTGATAGTGATCCAGCATGACCTTGTGGGTCTCGCGGCCAATACCGGATTCCTTGTAGCCGCCGAAGGCAGCGTGCGCCGGGTAGGCGTGGTAGCAGTTGGTCCACACGCGACCGGCCTTGATGGCGCGACCCATGCGGTAGGCGACATTGCCGTTACGGCTCCAGACGCCGGCGCCAAGGCCGTAGATGGTGTCATTGGCGATGGCCAGTGCGTCGGCTTCGTCCTTGAAGGTGGTCACAGCCAGCACCGGTCCGAAGATTTCTTCCTGGAAGATGCGCATCTTGTTGTGACCCTTGAACAGGGTCGGCTGGACGTAATAACCACCGGCCAGTTCGCCTTCGAATTGAGCCGGCTCGCCACCGATCAGGCATTCGGCGCCTTCCTGCTTGCCGATGTCGAGGTAGGAGCTGATCTTGCTCAGTTGCTCGGCCGAGCACTGGGCACCCATCATCGTTTCGGTATCCAGCGGGTTGCCGTGCTTGATGGCGGCAACGCGCTTCAGGACGCGTTCGATGAACTTGTCGTAGATCGATTCCTGGATCAGGGCGCGCGACGGGCAGGTACAGACTTCACCCTGGTTGAAGGCAAACAGCACCATGCCTTCGATAGCCTTGTCGAGGAAGGCATCATCCTTGTCCATGATGTCGGCAAAGAAGACGTTGGGGGACTTGCCGCCCAGTTCCAGGGTAGCCGGGATCAGATTGTTGGCAGCGGCCTGGCCGATAACGCGGCCGGTCGAGGTGGAGCCGGTGAAGGCGATCTTGGCGATGCGCTTGCTGTTGGCGAGCGGCATGCCGGCTTCGCGACCGAAACCGTTAACGATGTTCAGAACGCCGGCCGGCAGCAGGTCGCCAATGATTTCGGCGAGGATCAGAATCGAGATCGGGGTCGACTCGGCCGGCTTCAGCACGACACAGTTGCCGGCACCGATGGCAGGAGCCAGTTTCCAGGCGGCCATCAGGATCGGGAAGTTCCAGGGGATGATCTGGCCGACAACGCCGAGCGGCTCATGGTAGTGATAAGCAACGGTGTTTTCGTCGATGTCCGACAGTGCGCCTTCCTGGGCGCGGATGCAGCCGGCGAAGTAGCGGAAGTGGTCGGCGGCGAGCGGAATGTCTGCGGCCAGGGTTTCACGGATCGGCTTGCCGTTGTCTACGGTTTCAGCGTAGGCGATGGTTTCCAGATTGGCTTCGATGCGATCAGCAATCTGGAGCAGGATGTTGGCGCGGGTAGCCGGGGCGGTCTTGCCCCAGGCATCAGCAATTGCGTGGGCAGCATCCAGCGCCAGTTCGATGTCTTCGGCGGTGGAGCGGGCGGCTTGGGTATAGACCTTGCCGCTGATCGGGGTGATGACATCGAAGTATTGACCCTTGACCGGGGCGACCCACTTGCCACCGATAAAGTTGTTGTACTGGGCCTTGTAGGTAATCTTGGCACCAGCGGCGCCGGGGGCTGCATAAATCATATTTGTCTCCAATGTTCTATTGAGATAGCAAACGGGTAACTCAAGGCCGGCTGATTCGCGTAAGTGCTGACTACGACCTGCCGTGACTCGTGTCATCTAATGTGCATGCCGTGTGCCAGCATGCCAGCGCTAACAAGATTGCTCATAATGTTCAATAATTTCAATTGCTTATGCTTGTTATGCGGCATGCGTTGTTGCGTTGTACGGCTGATTGCATGATCAACTGCTTAACAGGTGCTCCGTAATGGAGCAGTCAATTTGTGTGGCAGGGAAATCGGCTAGCCGCTATCGCTGATTGACTTTGGTTTGTGCGAGGTGGTGCCATGTATCACGCCATAGCTGGCGTGCTACCAACGGCCGATCAGCAACCTGTACCCAGCAGGTCAATCGTTCAGCGAACGGACAACTTCAGGGCGAGATCGCGAGGAAAACATGATTTCGGTGGGTTGGGCTATGCCGAAAGTTGTAGTAAGTGCGTAGTGGCGAAGGTATTCTTGATGATGTAATTCTGAATTTTTGGGATCAAAATGAAAATCATGCTGGTGGACGATTCTCGAGCCATTGCAATAGTCACAACTGCTCGTCTGGAGTCGTTTGGCCATCAAGTCCTGCACGCCATTAATGGCGAGGTTGCGCTGGATCTCTTTCAGAAGGAGGATTTCGATCTGATCCTGATGGACATCGAAATGCCGGGTATGAACGGTTTTGAAACAACCACCCGGCTGCGTGCACTGGAGGGGAACGAGCCTTGGGCATGGACCCCGATTATTTTTGTGACGGCGACCGATACCGCATCCAACCTGGTGACAGCGATCGAGGCAGGTGGGGATGACTTTATCTCGAAGACCGTGCCGGAGGCCGTCCTCCAGGCAAAAATGAAGGCAATGTCGAGGATTGCTGCATTGCGTAAGCGCCTCTCCATCGCCAATGGCAAATTGCAGGATCAGGCCAATCGCGACGGGCTGACAGGCTTGCTCAACCGGCGGGCCATGGATCTTCAGGTTGACCGTTTGTGGGAGCAGGCGCTGAGCTTGGCGAGACCGTTCAGTTTGTTGATGATAGACGTCGATAACTTCAAGAAATACAACGATCATTACGGGCATCTCGCCGGCGATGAGTGTCTTCGATCCGTCGCCGCTTGTCTGGGTCAGGTGGTTCAGCAGGCAAACGATCAGCAGACAGCCCCGGGGGCTTTCGTCGCACGCTACGGCGGTGAGGAATTCGCCGTGATCATTCCTGATGCAGCACCCGGCGTGCATGCCGGTTTGGCCGCCAGTCTCGTCGAGGCTGTGGCCGCCTTGGGCATGGCCCATGAAAAAAGCGGCGATTACGGTGTGGTCACCATTTCAGTCGGGGCCTCCTGCATCGATTCGGCGACGGGTGAAATCAAGCAGATCTTCCGTCAAGCCGACCAATTGCTCTACAAGGCAAAAGCAAATGGTCGCAATCGCGCCGAGTGGCTCGTATAGCCGCTGTGGTGTCAGCCGGCGCCATGCCTGTGTTGAACCAGTCGAGGGTTTTCGCATCACCATAAAAAACCGGCCACGCGGGCCGGTTCGTAGCGTTGCTCCGAATTTTGCCGCTTACAGCGCCAGAATCCAGTTCACCAGCAGACGGGCATTGCCTTCGGTAATGGCGACGGCATTGGGCGGCATGGAGAGACCGCTGACCTTGCCCTTCCAGTGGCTGCTGTAGGGGCTGGAGCCTTCGAGGACGACGCGGGTCAGAAACTCGGTGGCACCAGGCTTGCCTTTGTATTGCTTGGCCACTTCTGTCCATGGTGGGCCGATCGGCTTCAGACCGTCAGGACCCGGCTTGCCGGCTTCGATGCTGTGGCAGGTCATGCAGCCGCTGGCACTCGCCAGTTTGAGCATTTCGGTATCTTTCTTGGCGTCGGCCATGGCCAGCGGGCTGAGCAGGCTGGCGGCGAGCAGGGTGATGGTAAGACGGTGGTGCTTCATGGCGTTACTCCCTCTTTTGTTGCAGTATCGAAATCGATTCAGTGAATCGGCGGTGTCTGGTCGGTGTCGTGCTGCCGGGTTGAATATGGATATGCCGTGCAATGATGGTGCTGACGGCACTTGCCCTGTTTCCTAATGCAATTCCCTTGCCAGTATCGGGGATATCGCGTTTGCGGCGAATGATTGGGCGCCGCCAGGGGCGTGGCCGTGGCTGTTGTCCGTTCGGGGGTTGCCGGGGCTGGCCATTTGTCGGGAAGACCTTTCCGTCAATGGTGGACCCTTCAATGTCGGGTGTTTGTTGTTCCCCTCCCTGGCGGGGTTGCTCCATAACGAAGCAATCAAGTGGTGCAAAGTCGAACAGTGCCTTTCGCGGTACGCGGAACCCGGCGACGACGGGCAATGGTTTGCCCGGGGAGATGAATTTCTGGCTTACTGCGGTCAACCAGAAAAATTCGCCAAAAAGCAAAAACGGCGCGAGGGCCAAAGCCGACGCGCCGCGTAAATCGGGCGCCGGAGCGCCCGAGGGGGAGACACTTTACTGCTGCTTGTGCAACTTGAAGACCCAGACGGAACCGCCCTGTTCGAGGAAGTTCACACGCTTGGCAACGTCGCCGCCCCAAAGCGGAACAGCGCCGCCCCAGCCAGCCGTCACGGCGATCATCTGCTCGCCATCCTGTTCCCACGAAACCGGCGGTGCAACGATGCCGGTGCCGACGTTGAAGGACCACAGTTCCTTGCCTGTCTTGGCGTCAAGTGCTTTCAGGAAACCTTCCGGCGTACCGTAGAACACCAGGCCGCCAGCCGTCGTCAGAACGCCACCCCAGAGCGGAGCGTAGTTCTTCTTTTCCCAGACCATCTTGCCGGTCTTCGGGTCCATGGCGCGCAGGGAGCCGATGTAGTCGTCGTTCAGCGCCTTGATGGTGAAGCCGGCGCCCAGGTAAGCAGCACCCTTCTTGTAGGAAACCGGTTCGTTCCAGATGTCCATCGACCACTCGTTGGACGGCACGTAGAACAGGCCGGTCTGCGGGCTGTAGGCCATCTGCATCTGGTTCTTGCCGCCGAGGAAAGACGGTGCAGAGAAGACGACCTTGCCCTTCTTGCCATCGGCTTCCAGCGCCGGATTGCCCGGACGGCCTTCTTCGATGTAGTTCGGACGGCCGGTTTCCAGGTTGATGCTGGTGGCCCAGGTGATCTTGTTCACGAACGGGAAGGCATTGAGCAGCTTGCCGTTGGTCCGGTCATTGACGAAGAAGAAGCCGTTACGGTCAGCCTTGCCACCGGCCTTGATCATCTTGCCGGTCTTCGGATCCTTGTAGTCGAAGGAAACGAATTCGTTCACACCGTCAAAGTCCCAGCCATCGTGCGGAGTGTTCTGGTAATGCCAGACAATCTTGCCGGTGTCGGCATCGATTGCCACGGTCGAGGACGAGAACAGGTTGTCGCCCGGACGGTTCCAGCTGTTCCACGGAGCCGGGTTACCGGTACCGGCGAAGATCAGGTTGGTTTCCGGATCGTAGGTAGCGCCGTTCCAGGTAGCTGCGCCGCCGGTCTTCCAGAGGTCGCCTTCCCAGGTGGCGTTGAGGGTGCCGGAAATGCCGTTTTCATGCTTGGTGCCATCCTTGTCGAAGCTGTAGCCCATGTGGCCTTCGACAGTCGGACGGGTCCAGATCAGCTTGCCGGTCATCGGGTCGCGCGCATCGATGCGGCCAACCACACCAAACTCGCCACCGGAGACGCCGTTGATCAGCTTGCCCTTGGCAATGATCGGGGCGGCAGAGGATGAGTAGCCAGCGGCGTAGTCTTCAAGCTTCTCTTTCCAGACTACCTTGCCGGTGTCGCGGTCCAGGGCAACCAGTTGCGCATCCAGCGTGCCGAAGATCACCAGGTTGCCGTACAGCGCGGCGCCACGGTTGATCACGTCACAGCATGGCATGATGCCGTCCGGCAGGCGGTGCTCGTACTTCCACAGCTTCTCGCCAGTCTTGACATCGTAGGCGAACAGACGGCTGTAGGAAGCGGTGACAAACATCTTGCCTTCGCTGATGACGGGTTGCGATTCCTGACCACGTTGCTTCTCGCCACCGAACGACGAGGTCCATGCCGGCACAAGATTCTTGACCGATTTGGTGTTGATTTGCGTGGAAGGGCTGAAGCGCTGGGCCTGGGTGCCGAGGCCGAAGCTGACGACGTCGCCAGTGGTCTTCGCATCGTTGAGGATGTCGGCGTCGGTAACGCCGGCATTGGCAGCGCCGCCGGCAAATGCGGCTGCCGTCAGCAGCGCCAGCGTAAATGCTTTCCGCTTGAAGAGGGTATGACTGTGCATGGATTGTCTCCTTGTTTATCCAATGGTTCCACCTCTGCCCTTCGTGCAACACACGCCATGGCAGGATGAAATGACATGCCTGCGAGCCATCTCCATTCCCTGAATCAGCTCGCTGGCAAGGAGACCGAACCGCAAGGGCTGTGCCAAGCAGCCGGGGAACCGCCGATAGCCCTGTTGGTGGGCCTCATGGAGGCATCCTGTTTTAATTTCCGCAGGCTGCGACAGCGACTGCCTGCCTGCTTCAATTGTCACCATTTGCTCCAAAGTTGCACAGTTCGCTTGTTCAGGTGATGCCCGCAGGCGCAGTCAAACCGCCAGATTGCCGCGACATGCGGCTGTCGTCCTGATTGGACAGGGCTTGGCACGCGGTTTGCGACCTGTTTTATCAAACAGCCCAAGCGGCAATGAGGAGCGAGACACCATGAAGTATCCCCTGACCATCGCAGCGATTGCACTGGCGGCACTGATGCCGCTGGCCGATGCGGCTGCGCTCGACGAAAGCGGTGATCCGCTGGCGTCGGCGAGGTGGTCGGACATCCAGAAGCAGTATTTTGCCGATGCCCCCCTCGTCTTCGATCCGCGTGTCAAGGTGCTTGCGCCGTCGACGGCGGAGAATCCGATGCAGGTGCCGCTGACGGTGGACGCGAGCGCCTTGCCCGGGGTGGTGGAAGTGGTCGTCGTGGCCGATTTCAACCCGATTACGCAGGTCCTGCGTTTTTATCCCGAAGCGGCGCCGGCATTTCTCGGCTTCCGACTCAAGCTGCAGCAATCGTCACCGGTCCGCGCCGCGGCCCGCACCCGTGATGGCGTCTGGCACGTTGGTGGCACCTGGGTGAATACGGTAGGTGGCGGTTGTACGGCACCATCGGCTGGCGGTGCGTCCAGGGACTGGCAAACGCACCTGAACGAGGTGAGCGGCCGTCAATGGAGCGAAGGCCCGAATGCCGGGCGGATTCGCATGCGCATCGTGCATCCGATGGATACTGGCCTGGTCGCCGGGACACCGGCCTTCTACCTTGAAGAAATCAACTTTACCGATTCTGCCGGCAAACGCCTGATGCGTGTTCAGCCCTTCGAGCCGGTCAGCGAGAATCCGGTTTTCACACTGAATCGCAATGCTGCCGATGGCCCGGTCGAGACCAGTGGTCGCGACAACAACGGCAATCTCTTCAAGGCGAGGATCGCCCAATGAAGCGCCTGTTCAGCCTGCCGATGATCGCTGCGTTTTTGATGCTGCTCGCAGCCTCGCCGCTGATCAGCGCCGCAGATTTCGATTACCGCCTCGCCGCCAGGCCGCTGGCCAAGGACGTCTACACCTTCATCGGCAAGACCGAGGATTTCAACACCGACAACGGCGGCAACATCGTCAACACCGCCTTCATCGTCGCAGCGCAAGGCGTCATCGTCATCGATAGTGGCCCTTCGCTGCGCTACGGCCAGCAAATGCGCCGGGCAATGGCCGCGATCACCGCCCAGCCCATCGTGTTGGTCATCAACACTCACCACCATCCCGATCATTTCCTTGGCAACCAGGCCTTTGCCGATGTGCCGATCGCGGCGCTGGCCGAGACGCGGAGCGGTATCGCTGCCGATGGCAACGCCTTTGCCGAAAACCTCTACCGGATGAGCGGCGACTGGATGAAGGGCACGGAAGTCCAGCTGCCGACCAAAACACTGACAGCTGGCCGCATCGAAGTCGCCGGTCGCAGCCTGCGTCTCGTTGCGCTTGACGGTCATACCGGCGCCGATCTCGTCATCATCGACGAAGCGAGCGGCGTGCTGTTTTCAGGTGACCTCGTCTTCAACGGCCGTGCCCCGACCACGCCACACGCCGATGTCGCGCACTGGCTAAAGGCGCTTGATCAGCTTGAGGCATTGACCCGCGAATCCTCCTTCAAGACCTTGCTGCCCGGGCACGGCGCGCCGACAAGTGATGCTGCACCAATTCGCCAGACGCGTGCCTGGCTCAACTGGCTGACCGCTACCATGCGCGACTCGGCCAAGGCCGGGCTGGACATGAACGACGTGCTGGCCCGCCCGCTGCCGCCCGAGTTTGCCAATTTGCCGGTAGCCGCCGCGGAATATCGTCGTTCGGTCGGCCATCTCTTTCCAGCCGCCGAGCAGGACGCGCTGGGGGCGGACAAATGATGACGCTCGACAAGCAAGGGTATTTCCTGCCTCCCGCGGTCGACCGGAAATTCTGGGCAATTCTGGGATTTTCGCTACTGCTCCACGCGACGCTGTTTGCCCTCGTGTCGTGGCAGCGCAGCCAGTCGCCAGTGAGCTTGCCACCCATTCTTGCTTCGATCCGCCTGATCAATGTCTCCGCATCCGAACCCGTTGCTGCCGCAGCCCCAACACCGGCGCCGGCAGCCGTTCCCCAGAAGGCCCGGCAGAACCCTCCACGTGCGGAACGCCCCTTGGCGCCACGCGTAATTCAGACTGCCGGGCCAGCCAATGTGCCGGCTACCATGCCCTCGCCGACCGCGACCGTGGCGAGTGAAGCAGCCGTGGCGCCTGCCGCCATCCACCCGGCGCCGGTTGCTGAAGTAGTGCGTCCGGCTGCACCTGTCGCAGCGCAGCGCCCGCAAAGCGAGTTGCTCGACATCTATCGGCAGCGCCTTGGCGACCTGCTCGCCCGTCAGCATGAATACCCGCGTGTTGCCGCCATGCGCGGTTGGGAAGGCGAAGTCCGCCTGCGCCTGAAAGTCGCCCGCAAGGGCAACCTGCTCGGCGTCGTGCTCGACCGCTCAAGCGGCTTCGATGTCCTCGACCAGCACGCTATGGCCATGCTCGAAACACTGGCCAGTCTGCCACCGCTGCCTGAGGCGCTCGATAGCAACGAAATTCAAGTCGTCGTACCCATCAACTACAAACTCAAAAAAACAACATGAAGAGACAAATTCCCCAGCGCTCGCTGGTCGCCATTGCCATCTCAGCCGCCTTTTCTCCCGTCTTCGCCGCCGAGACTGTCGTTACTACCGCCACCGTCGAAGTCGTTGGCACGACGCCGCTCTCCGGCATTGGCGTGCCGCGCCTGCACCTGCCGGCCAACGTCCAGTCGCTCGATGACCGCCGGCTGGATGAAATCGAGAGCCAGAACATCGCCGAACAACTGGTGCGCCAGGTGCCAGCCGTGACCGTCAATGAAGTTCAGGGCAATCCCTACCAGGTCGACCTCAATTACCGTGGCTTCACTGCCTCGCCGCTGCTCGGCACGGCGCAGGGCTTGTCGGTCTACGTCGATGGCGTGCGCGTCAATGAGCCTTTCGGCGACACGGTCAACTGGGATCTGATCCCCAATTCGGCGATTGCCGGCATCGACCTGATTCCCGGCTCCAACCCGGCTTTCGGCCTCAACACGCTGGGTGGCGCGCTGTCCATGCGGACCAAGAGCGGTTTCTCGCACCCCGGCGGCAAGATCGAGTTTTCCGGCGGCAGTTTCAACCGCACCAACACCGAACTCGAGTACGGCGGCAACAACGGCACCTTCGGCTGGTACGGCGCTGGCGATTGGTTCCGCGAAGACGGCTGGCGCGATCATTCGCCCTCCGACGTCAAGCAGTTCTTCGGCAAGCTGTCCTTCCGCAACGCCGCCGGCGAGGCCGATCTGACGCTGACCAAGGCGCGCAGCCGGCTAGTCGGCAATGGCCTGCTGCCGCAATCGATGCTCGCCGAGCGCCGCGAAGCGATCTTCACGCACCCCGACGAGACACGCAACGACATGACCCAGGTCGCCCTCAACGGCAAACTGTGGCTCAGCGATACGCAAAGCCTCTCCGGTAGCGTCTATCACCGCCGCAGCAAGACGCGCACGCTGAACGGCGACATGAACGACGATTACGAGACCGAGTACGAGGACTGGGTAACCGGCGGCAGTGTCGGCCCGGCGCCCGATGAAACCGGGGCCAACAACCGGACGAAAACCTCACAGCGCGGCACGGGCATCGCTGCCCAATGGAATTTCAGCGGCAAGCAACACCAGCTCGCCGTCGGCGCCTCCTACGACCAGGCCCGCATCAACTTCCAGCAAACGCAGGAACTGGGCGAGCTCGATGCCACGCGCGGCGTGACCAATCTGTCGCCGGTCGCCGTCGAAAACCAGATCAACGGCAAGACCAGCACGGCCAGCCTGTTCGTCACCGATACCTACTCCCTGCTGCCGAACCTGCACCTGACCGGCTCGGCGCGCTACAACATGAGCCACGTCACGACCTTCGACGAACTCAACCGCACGGTGCCCAACCTCGATGGCGACCACAAATACCACAAGCTCAACCCGGCCATCGGCCTGAGCTGGCAGATCGTCCCGGCGCTCAATGCCTATGCCGGCTTCAGCCAGGGCAACCGCGTGCCGACGCCGATCGAACTCGGCTGCGCCGACCCGGCCAACCCGTGCACGCTGCCCAATTCGATGGCCGCCGACCCCTACCTCAAACAGGTCGTCGCCCGCACCCTCGAAGCCGGGCTGCGCGGCAAGCTGGCCGGTGAAACCAACTGGAATGCCGGCCTTTTCCGCACCATGAGCAGCGACGACATCCTGTTCGTCGGCACCTCGACCAGCGCCGGTTATTTCACCAACTATGGCAAGACGCTGCGCCAGGGCCTCGAACTCGGCCTCAACGGCAACCTGCATCGTGTCGACTGGTATGCCAACTACACCTGGCTGCAGGCCACTTTCCGTTCCGACGCTTGTCTGCTCGGCGCCAATAACAGCACGCGCGGCACGACGGCGGAATGTACCGGCGCCGGGCAGGACGATGAAATTCTCGTCAAAAAGGGCAACCGCATTCCCGGCCTGCCGCAGCACAGCCTCAAGCTTGGCCTCGCCTGGCGCGCCACCGACTGGCTGCGCATCGGCGGCGATGTGCAGGCTTTCTCCGGCCAGTACGTCCGTGGCAACGAAAATAACCAGCACCAGAGCGGCACCGCCACCGATGCCCTGGGCAGCACGCGCACTTTCGACGGTCCCGGCAAGGTTCCCGGCTATGCCATCCTCAACGTCAATGCCGAGGCCAAACTGGGCGGCGGCTGGCAGCTCTTCGCCAAGGTCAACAACGTCTTCGACAAGCACTACGCCACGGCCGGCGCACTGGCCGAAAACCCCTTCGTCGGCGGCAGCCTGCAAAGCAATCCCGACGACTGGCGCCGTGAAACCTTCGTCGCGCCGGGCGCTCCGCGTTCCGCCTGGCTTGGCGTGCGCTACGTGTTTGGCGGCAAATGACATTTCATTTTTGGCCGATTTTTCCGGTTGACCGCAGCACGCTGCGGTTGAGCCTGCACACCCGCGTCGGCCTCGTTTTTACCGCGCTGGCCGCCAGTCTGCTTGTCGTCATGGCCGGTTTCTGGCTGCACGCCACGCGCAACGCCATCCATGAAGAAGTCGAGGCGGCCACCCGCGTTTCGGAACAATGGCTGCGTGCTGTGCTGGGCGAAATGCACGATGTGCCGGCGGCGACGCGCGGCGAGCGGCTGCTTGTCGTAGCGCGCGCCATTGGCCGCGTGCGGGCCAATGAACTGGAAATCCGTACGGCTGCCGGCGAAACCATCTACCGCTCGCCGGCCCCGAGTTACAAGGCAGGGCGTGCAGCGCCCGCGTGGTTCGCCGGCGTGCTGGCCAGTGATCAGCCGGAACGCACATTGGCTGTCGATGGCTACACGCTGACCCTGCACCCCGACGCGTCGCGCGCCATAGTTGACGCCTGGGACGATCTCGCCGCCATGGCCGGCTGGGCGCTGGCCTGCCTGGGCCTGCTCTTCGTTGCCACGCGCCTCGCGCTTGGCCGCGCGCTGCACCCCCTGGCCCAGATCATGCGCGCCCTTGACCGTACCGGCCGCGGCCGTTTCGATACCCGTTTGCCGGTTTTCGCGACGCCGGAACTCGGCCGCATCTCGCGTGCCTTCAACGGCATGGCCGACCGGCTGGGCGAAGCGGTTGATGAAAATGTGCGGCTCGAAAGCGACCGCGAAATTTCCCGCCGCCTGCAGACCGGGCTGGAAGAGGAACGCCGGATCATCGCCCGCGAACTGCATGACGAACTGGCGCAGGGCATTACCGCAGTGCGCGCGCTGGCTGGCGCCATTGTCCAGCGTACGCCGGATGCGCCTTCGCTACATATTCCGGCCCGGAGCATCGTGGCGGTGACCGGCGAAATGCAGGATGGTGTCCGCAACATCCTGCATCGCCTGCGCCCGGCGGCCGGTGACGGCCTGGCCGTGACGCTGGAGCGCCAGCTTGCCAACTGGCGCGAGCAACATCAGGACATCGTGCTCAAACACCACCTGGATATCGGCGAACAAACGCTCGCTGACGAAGTCGCCATGGCCGTTATCCGCATCGTTCAGGAAGGCCTGACCAATGTCGTGCGCCACGCCCATGCCAGCCAGGTTGAACTGCTCATAACCCGCGCTGCCGGCTGCTTGCAACTGACGTTGTCCGACGACGGTTGCGGCCGGTCCGGACTAGCCTCAGCGCAACCCGGTTGCGGCCTGGGCCTGGCCGGCATGGGCGAGCGCATTGCCGCTCTGGGCGGCCATCTCCAGTTTGAAACCCCGGCCGGTGGCGGATTCCGCATCGTCGCCCGCCTGCCGGACCAAGCACATCAAGCTTCTGTGGAGGCACACGCATGAACAATACCCTGCAAGGCAAGCGCATCCTGCTTGCCGACGACCATGCCATGGTTCGCCTCGGCTTTCGCATGCTGCTCGAAGGCGCTGGGGCCAGTGTGGTGGCCGAAGCCGACAACGGTGAAAGCGCTGTCCGCATGTACGCCGAGTGCAATCCGGATGTTGTGGTGATGGACGTTTCGATGCCAGGCATCGGCGGTCTGGCTGCGCTCGAACGGCTCCTTGTCTGGGAGCCGAAAGCGAGGGTGCTGATGCTCTCGGCGCACAACGACGACATCGTGCCGGTGCGCGCCCTGCGCCTCGGCGCCCGTGGGTATCTGTGCAAGCGCGCCGAGCCGGACGAATTCCTGCAGGCGGTGGGGCAGGTGGCCAATGATCGCCGTTACCTCGACCCAGCACTGGCCCAGTCGGTGGCGCTGGCTCAGCTTTCAGGCTCGGCCAGCCCGGTTGATGCGCTGACAGAAAAGGAACTGGCGGTCTTCCTCAAGCTGGCCGAAGGTCGCTCGGTCAATGACGTAGCGGCGGATTTCTGTCTCAGCCCGAGTACCGTCGGCACCCATCTCTATCACATCAAGCAGAAGCTCAATGTCCAGAACGCTGCCGAATTGACACTGGTTGCCGTGCGCAACGGACTGATCGAGGCCTGATTGCTCGCCGATCCGTTATTTCCCGAGTCTCATCCGAACTGCATTCGGCAGATGGCCGTTGGCGACGGCCATATCCTGCACGTCGAAGAGTGCGGGGCGGTCGACGGCCTGCCGGTCCTTTTTCTGCACGGCGGACCGGGTAGCGGCTGTACGGCTGGCCAGCGCCGGCTGTTCGATCCCGAGCGCTTCCGGGTGATCATGATCGACCAACGCGGCGCCGGGCGCAGCCTGCCTATTGGTGAGCTGGAAGCCAATACCACTCCCGATCTGGTCGCCGATCTGGACTATGTCCGTGAGGCGCTGGGCATCTCACAGTGGATCGTCTTTGGCGGATCATGGGGTAGCCTGCTGGCGCTGGCTTATGCCCAGCTTTTTCCCAACAGCGTGCATGGCCTCGTCCTGCGCGGGATATTCCTCGGCTCACAGGAAGAAATTGATGCCTACGTGCGCGGGCACAATGGCGTCCCGCAGGAGGCCTGGCAAAATCTGGTCGCCTCCGTGCCCACCGCCGACCTGACGGATCCGCTTGCCAGTTTTGCCCGGCGCATTCTGGGCGATAACCCGGACGTGGCCTTGCGGGCGACCCGGGCCTGGCTGAATTACGAGCGTGCCCTGATGGGCGAAGCGCCCTTGACCGCCTTGCCCGATGCCAGTCAACTGGCCAAGGCGCGCATCCAGATGCATTACCTGACGCGACACTGCTTTTTGGCACCCGGCCAATTGGTGGCAGGTATCGAACGGATTCGCCACATTCCGGCGGTCATTGTTCAAGGAATGGCCGATTCCATCTGCCCGCCTCAGGCCGCCGAAAAGGTTCGCCATGCCTGGCCGGAAGCCACCTGGGTACCGGTGGCCGGTGCCGGCCATGGTGCCCTGTCGCCGCCCATCGCCCGCGCCTGCATCAAGGCGCTGGGCTGGATGGCGGAATCCATGCACGGATACGTTGACTAGTGCCCATCCGAAAATTTCAAATTCGGGCAAAATTTCCGGTTGACCGTGGCCATGTGTTTCGTGGCCCGGGAAGCAGCGGACAGCTATCATGAGTCGCCTGCTGACCATCGAAATCGTTTCCGACATCGTCTGCCCGTGGTGCTTTATCGGACTGCGCCGACTTGATGTGGCCATCGCCAAAGTACAACGTGATTCGCCTGACTTCACCTGCGAAAAGCGCTGGCGACCGTTCTTCCTGAATCCCGATACACCACCGGAAGGCGAGCCTTACCTGCCTTTTCTGGAAAAGAAATTTGGCGGTCGCGCCCCGGTCGAAGCCTTGTTCGAACGCGTTCGCGCGGCCGGCCGGCCCTATGGCATCGACTATGCCTTCGAGAAAATCGAGCGCCGCGCCAACACCCTGCAGGCCCATCGCCTGATCCACTGGGCTCAGCAGCGGGGCAATGCCGAAGCGTTGGTCGAGCGGCTTTTCGCCGCCCAGTTTCAGCGGGGCGAAGCGGTCGGTGATCCGGCGATACTGTTGCAAGCAGCCGTGGAATGCGATTATCCCGCCGCCGAAGTTGAGTCCTATCTCGCTTCCGATGAAGACATCAAAGCAGTGCGTGCCGAAGAGCGAAAGTTTCGCGCAATGGGCATTTCGATGGTGCCGACCTTCATCGTTGGTGGCCGGCAGGTCGTAGTAGGGGCCGAAGATCCGGCCATCCTCGCCGCAGCCATCCGCCAAGTTGCGGCATCGCGCTAAGCTGATTGCTCGTTTGCCTCGGCGTTAACCAGCCGGAAGCATTTCCGTGATCGAACCTCAGTGCTCAAAACGAGCATAGCGCTTGCCCGATTGCGGCCAATCATCCAGACCCGGATTTTTCGAACGGGAGTCGTTCGAAGTGGACGTTGTCGTCCTCACCCTAACGGCCAGCTGCCGACCTTCGCCGTTCCTCTTGAACTTCCCACTAGGGGACCGGTCTAGTCTGAAACCTGCCGAAGTGCCTACCGAAGGTAAGTCATGTCTAACCAGCCGTAATCCGACATCGAAAAGGAAGCGTGCCATGAAGACACTTCGACTGGTTCCGTTATTCGCAGCGGTCGCGATGAATTTCGTCAGCGCGCCGGGCAATGCCCAAGAGGCTCACCCAGCGTGGGCTTACCCGATGAATCCACCGGGTTTTAAACTCGCAAATGACGATGGTTCGATCCGCCGGGTGCCCGACAGCACTGCGGGATACACGCTCACGCAAACCCGAGATCGATTTGCCGCAACCGACTGGCATCCGGAGGACCACCCGCCGATGCCGGAGGTCGTTGCGAAGGGGCGGAAACCCGATGTCTTTGCATGTGGCTGGTGCCATCGCGCAGACGGACCGGGTGCTCCCGAGAACGCTAACCTTATGGGATTGCCCTACGTCTACATCGTTCAGCAGATGAAGGATTTTCGAAGCGGAGATCGAAAGACTTCGATTGCCAAGCGAGCACCCACCACCTTGATGATCGCTGGGTCAAAAGCAGTTAGTGATACCGATATCGAAGACGTTGCCCGCTATTTTTCGTCTCTCAAACCGAGAGCAAATTATCGGGTCGTCGAAGCTGCTGTCGTTCCAAAATCAACTGTTCTTGGCTGGGTCAATGTCGTAAAGGAAAGCGCCGAAACGGAGCCAATCGGCCAGCGCATCCTCGAAGTGCCAGAGCAGTCAGAGGATTACGAGAGCAGGGATTCACGTGCCCGTTACATCGTCTACGCGCCCCCCGGTTCGGTCAGTCGCGGCATGAAACTGGTTCAGACCGGCGCCGAAGGGCGCAGCCTCCCATGTGCCACCTGCCACGGCCCCGAGTTGAAAGGGACAGATACCATTCCGCCAATCGTGGGTCGCTCGCCAAGTTATCTGGCGCGGCAGATTCATGACGTTCGTACCGGGGCTCGCGCCGGCACAAATGCTGCGCTGATGAAACCTGTCGTCGAAAATCTGACCGATAGCGATATCGTTGCCATAACGGCCTATCTGGCATCGCTTGCTCCGTGACCTGATCAACCATCACTGCGCTTATCCGCCGATCACCAGTGAATCGTGCATTCGAGCGTCGGCGATGCAACAGCTTGAAGCCATAAGCCAACCGGAATCTTACGGACCAGATTGGGCAGCGAACGCTCAGCAACGTCTGGCTGCTTCCGGAAAGTGGAATTTCAATGACCGTTTTTCGGTAATGAATCTGAAGAGAGGACGCTCTCTTGGGTGCCCAATCCAGCCATCCAGCTTTCTCCAGAGCGGTCAGTCAGCCTAAACCAAGTTCAGCGCAATGGACTGCGCCAAAGCAGTCATTCAGAAAAACAATAATTCTGACGCTGCCGTGCTCTATGGCCAAATATAGAGTTTCTGCATGGAATATCAGTGCAACTCGCCAGAGCGGCACTGATGGTTCTCGATTACGGTGAGCCCGCTGCATTCGAAATGCAAACCATGATGTGGTCATCACCCATACGGGTAACTGATCGTGGTTGATTAGTCGTAGCAGATAGGCTCAGGTTCAGTAGGTCGTGCCGTAAAAAGCGTGGACACTCTTTTCCCAAGTGCTATCTGCCATGTTGGGCCATTTGTCGGCGTCGAACCCCGGTGCTTTTTTGAGGCGCTCTTCGTCGGCATCCATGACAAAGCGCTTGTTATTAGTATCGACGGTCAGGGCGCTCCATGGAACGGCGAAAAGCTTTTCGCCGAGGCTGAGGAAGCCCCCGAAGGACAGTACCGCATAGCAAACCTTGCCGTTTTCGATGTCCAGCATGAGTTCCTTGATGCTGCCTAGCTTTTCGCCTTTCGGGTTGTACACGTCGTCGCCATTGAGCGTACTGGCGCTGAGTACTCTTGAGGCAAGGCGGCCTGTATTGATTACATTGGCATTGATAATATCGTTCATTTAGTTCTCCTGAGATTGCTTGGGGAATGGCTGAATGGGGAAGAGCGGTGGCAAAAATTCAGGCCAACGGCTTAAGTATTTACTTACCCTTGCTGGCATCCTTGATGTTTTCTTTCAGGTCGCCGTAGGCTGCCTGGACTTTGCCATTGCTCTTTTGTATCTTTCCTTTCAACTCCAGATCGTGGTTGCCGACGAGATTGCCGGCGACTTCCTTGACTTTGCCTTTGGCTTCTTCGATGTGACCCTTGGCTTGATCTTTGTTCATGGTGAACTCCTGAATGTTAAATAAAGGCTATGTACCCATAGCATGTTGAACTCCATCGATCCCCAAAGCGGCACGGAGGAAATCGTCAGAGGAAATATCGGGTCGTGTCGCTCAATCAATCGTCGCCAGCCCAGATAGTTACCCAAGTAGCGGGTGGCGACGCCGTGAAGCGGCGTATCCATTCCTTGAGTCGGCTATCGTAGGCATTGACGTTCTGCACATGATAGACCCCGCCACAACACGCTGACCAGCAGCCAGATTGACCGGCCGGTGGGTGATACCCATTTCTTTGGCAACAGCCGCCAGCGCCTTTTCTCCGTCGGTGACAGAATGACATCGGTCGCCAAAAGCGGCGGCACCGCCCCGAGGTGTGCCTTATCGGCCTTCTCCAGGATGAAGTCTGCGGTGTTGCCGGTACGATCCCGGCAAATCAGGACAGCGGTCTGTTCTTCCGACAGGCCGCGCTTACTGGCTTTGCCGCCCCGCTTGCGGGGAGCACGACTCAAACCTTGTCTTCTGCCCTTCTGTGACTCAAGGAAATACGTCTCATCGGCTTCAGCAATGCCCGCCAGGCTGATCGCCTGCTGACCATTGGGCAAGTTCAGGAAGCGGTGGCGCCAGCGGAATGCCGTGTTGGGATGAATCCCCACCGCAGCGGCACTTTTGCGGATGCTCGTCCCCTCAGCCAGCTGTTTCGCATAGTCCATCCATTTCGCTTTGTGCCGAAGTCCTGCTAGCGGTGTGTCCAGTCAGGGCGTTGAAAGTCGCTCGACAGGCGTTGCAGCGATAACGTTGCAAGCCATTGGCGAACCCCAGCGGGAAACCTGCTCGTGTGCGCAATGCGGACAGTGCGGCTTCTCGGTCATCCGGGTCTCAACCACTTGGTAGGACGCCGACTCCTGCGCCGCCGGTTGCAGCCGATCCATCAAGACTTGCCGCTGGTGCGGCGTCAATTCCTTCAACGCACTCGACAGTTTCCGGAAATCATTGGGCTTCATCGCAACACCTATCCGATTGATTCAGATAACTTTGTTATAGACCAACATGCAAAGATTACATAGCCTAAATAAATGGTGACGGGTCCCTGAGTT
Source organism: Betaproteobacteria bacterium (assembly GCA_016709965.1). NCBI lineage: Bacteria > Pseudomonadati > Pseudomonadota > Betaproteobacteria > Rhodocyclales > Azonexaceae > Azonexus > Candidatus Azonexus amarohabitans. Next base: position 847,328 of record JADJLT010000001.1, on the reverse strand, counting down.
GCGATCTGGTATCCGTGATGGAGAGAATAGGTAAGGCGAAGCCGGCAATCGGTGCGCTGCCACTCATATCGAACTTGCCTGGTCAAGTTCGTAACCCCGCATAGAGCCCAATATCTCAAGCTCTTGAATCGACCCACCAATTAATAATGCTGGGTCGGTGGCCGCTTCTGATTAGGGCGCGTCATCTCTTTTAGTAATGCAGGTAATAGGAGCCTCAGCCAGTAAGCAGCCGTTCGCTCTATCCTGAAATTTTCAATGACTGCAATGTGCCGTGTACCAGAGATGAGCAGGTATAAGTTAGGAACTGTAAACGTCACGACACGAAGATTGACTACGACCAAAACTCATCACAATTTACGTCACTGCCAATCAACTTTGCCGAAACCGTCCTGGCCGAGATAGGTGTAGAAAATACCAATCGCGCCTCGACTTTGGGTCATGCTCCCCCGCTCGGGAAAGCTCGCATCGCGGCGATTACCAAGGTACTTGATGCTGACCGCATGTCGCCGATTGGCGCGCATTGTAAATGACGCATCCAGGCGAATAATATTGTCTCGGCCACCCTGACCGTCTGCAGCGACCCTGCTTACGAAGTATTCGCGCGCAGTCAAATCAAGCGATGCTTTATCCCCGAAAATTGTACGCAAGGAAATGAGAGCTTGTGGTGCCAAGCCATAGTGGTACTCAAGCTCGGATGCGTTCGCATGGGTGCTTCCAACCGCGGCGTAGCCGACGCCCAGCAAACCGGTGCCTTGAAGGGCCACCGATTCTGATAGCTGAAATTGCGCCGTGGTGCCTATCGAAAGTGCCGTACTCGAGACACGAAAGATTTGTGGCGCCATGTAGTCGTAACTGCCGTATAGCCCAAATATTCCCCGGTATTTATCGCCAGCCTCATAGTCTTTGCCGAGAAGCAGACCGCGCGTCATGAGGCTTTCGAAGCCGTTTGCGTTTGAGACTGTAGCCTGCAGATTGAAATAATCAAACGGTCGGGTATATGAATATCCGGGTTTCCCTGGCAGCCCATAGTCGATATAAAAATTGGCAAGCGCTTCGTTTTGCTTGAGGTGTGTCGTTGAGGTGCCAGAATTGGCACTCGCTGTACCGCTGAAACCGAGATCCAACTTGCTGTAATAGTCAGGATTTCGGCTGGCGAATATCGAGTTCATTCGGTTGCGAAAGACAAGACGATTGAAACCCGTCGCTGGAGAAATAGCCGCCGCTCCGATCTCGTGCCACAAGGAGGGGCTTTCGCCGCGATTCTCGAGCATTAGGTTAGAGTGTTGACGCTCGTTGAAAACTGACCAGAAAAGCGAGGTTGTGCGCGCTGAAAATTGACCAGGGTGATTAACTAGTCCGCTCATTTTTTGAGCAGGATTTTAGGAGATGATCACCATGAAGGATCTGGGAAGGATTCGGCGGTTGTTTTACCGGGATGGCGTGTCGCTATCCGAGATTTCGAGGAAGACGGGGTATAGCCGGAACACCGTCAAGCGTTGGTTACGGACGCCGGAAGGCACGGAGCCGAAGTACGAACGGGAGAACCCGAACGTCAAGATTGCGCCCTATGCGGCGCGACTCATCAAGGCGCTGGAAACGGATGCTCGGCGCCCGAAACGGGATCGGCGTACGGCGCTGAAACTCTTTGGTGAATTGCAGGCGGCCGGATTTACGGGCACCTACTGCCGGGTCACTGAGTTCATCCGGCGCTGGCGTTCCGATGGTGGCGCGGCGGTCAGCAAAGCCTTCGTTCCGCTCCACTTTGAATTAGGCGAAGCCTTCCAGTTCGACTGGAGCGAAGAGCATTTGGTGATCGGTGGTGTCTGGCGCAAGATTCTCGCCTCGCATCTGAAGTTCTGTGCCAGTCGGGCCTTTGTGGTTCAGGCCTACCCGACGCAAGGCCACGAAATGCTGTTTGATGCCCATACCCGTTCGTTTGCGGCCTTGGGCGGCATTCCTCGGCGCGGCATCTACGACAATATGAAGACGGCCGTGGATAAGGTGCAGAAGGGCAAGTCCCGTATCGTCAATGCCCGCTTCTCGGCCATGGCCTCCCACTACCTGTTCGACCCGGATTTCTGCAATGTCGCCAGCGGCTGGGAGAAAGGCGTTGTCGAGAAGAATGTCCAGGATAGCCGGCTGCGGCTCTGGCAGGATGCCGGCAAGGAACGCTTCAGCTCTTTCACCGAACTGAACGTCTGGCTGCTCGAACGCTGTCGTAGTCTGTGGCAGGAATTGCGCCATCCTGAGTACGCGGATCTGACGGTGGCCGAGATGCTTGAGCACGAGCAACCGAGCCTGATGCCGATGGTCGCGCCCTTCGATGGTTATGTTGAAACCTTGGGCAAGGTGTCCAGCACCTGCTTGGTCACGCTGGATCGTAATCGCTATTCGGTGCCGTGCGAGTTGGTCGGCCAGGTCGTTAGCCTGCGTCTCTATCCGGAGCGGATTGATATGGTGGCGCACGATCTGCGCATGGCCAGCCATCCACGTAGTTTCACCCGGCAACAAACGCTCTACGACTGGCAGCACTACATTCCGCTGATTGAACGCAAGCCGGGTGCCTTGAGAAATGGCGCGCCATTTGCCGACATGCCGGAAGCTTTGCAGCGCCTGCGCAGTTTGTTGCTGCGTCGAGAAGGTGGTGATCGGGTCATGGCCAAGGTCCTGTCAGCGATTGCGCAGTTCGGTCTGGAGTCTGTGCTGGTGGCGGTCGATCTGGTTCTGGAATCAGGCTTGCCCAGTGCCGAGCACGTCGAGAACATGCTCAATCGACTGAAGTCTGGACCCATGCCACCACCGGTGGAGACCCCGCTGACGATCAGCGAAGCACCGATCGCCGATACGGGTCGCTACGACCAGCTGCGCGTGGAGGTGAGCGACCATGCGTGAGCTGATGAGTGAGTTCAAGGAGCTGCGCCTGCACGGCATGGCTGGTGCCTGGGAAGAGCTATCGGCCAACGGTGGCGCCGGCATCGACACTTCTCGCTGGTTGATCGAGCATCTGCTGCAGGCCGAACATACTGACCGGGTCATGCGCTCGATTGGCTACCAGATGCATGCGGCCCGCTTCCCCTGTACATCGGGATCTAGCGGGATTCGACTTCGATCAATCGAAGGTAGATCAGAAACTGATTCGGCAACTGGCCGACCTGTCCTTTACCGAGGAAGCGCAGAACGTGGTGTTCATCGGTGGCACGGGAACCGGCAAGACGCACCTGGCCACGGCACTGGGTGTTTCGGGGATTGGGCACCATAACAAGCGGGTTCGGTTCTTCTCGACGGTGGATCTGGCCAATGCCCTGGAACAAGAGAAGGCGGCCGGCAAAGCTGGCCGGATTGCCTTGGGACTGCTGCGCATGGATCTGGTGATTCTCGATGAGCTGGGCTATCTGCCGTTCAGCCAGGCTGGTGGTGCCTTGCTGTTTCACTTGCTGTCGAAGCTCTACGAGCACACCAGCGTGATGATCACGACCAACCTGACCTTTGCCGAATGGCCGAGCGTCTTCGGCGATGCCAAGATGACGACGGCGCTGCTCGACCGGCTGACGCATCACTGCCACATCGTAGAAACGGGGAATGAGTCATTTCGCTTCCGGCACAGCACGGCGACCGCCAAGTCGAGGATCAAAACAAGGGAGCAGAGCAAGCGGGGGAAATCCACCCGAGGAGGACGCATTCTGATCAGGGCCGCGTTGGGAAATCCGTTCCGGACTTCGTCCTCCACGGCTTTCCCAACGCATTCATCGTGGCTCGGAAATCGGTTGTTCTGAGCTACACTTATCCACAAGCCAACCTATGTCAGGTGGCTATCACACCTGGTCAAAATTCAACGAGCACAGGTGGTCAAAATTAAACGCGCGCCGACAGCTTTCAGGCTCCTTCGGCTGGCAGGCCTACAGCTTTGCCGCTCTGGGTGGCGCTGGAACAGTCGCTCGCGCCCTGGGGGGAACACTGGCGGCCACCCTGTTTGACGGCGGGCGGCTGAGAAGCCAGGTTGCTGTTCAGAGCGCCATTCAGGAACAGGCACTGTTGACCTATCAAAGTAGTGTGCTGGCGGCACTCGAAGAGGTTGAAAACGCCCTGAAAAACTACGCTGCATCGCGCGAACGGTTCGATGCCCGACGTGCCGCTGCGGAAGCGGCGCGCAATGCCGCCGAATTGTCCCGCAAGCTTTACCAATCCGGTCTAGCAGATTTCCAGCAGGTATTGGAGACACAGCGTACCCAGCTATCGGCAGAGGATGCTCTGGCAATGGCTGACGCGTCGCTGCGCACCGGTCTTATCACCCTATACAAAGCACTCGGCGGTGGCTGGGATGCTTCGGCCAAAGACAAAACATCATGAACGAAAAGGCTTCTTCTGACGCGCTAAAAAATATTCTCAATCAAGCGCCGCGTAACCTGGGCGCGGGGAAACTTAAGCGCTGGGCCATTTTGTGCGGTATCGTGCTCTCGCTGATTGTGCTGGGAAAAATCCTGATGGGCGACAAGGATCTCGGCGGACATTACGTCACCGAGACGGCCGTCACGGGGAGTCTCGTCGTGACGGTATCTGCCTCGGGCACCTTGCAGCCAACAACGTCGGTCGATGTGGGTAGCGAACAGTCTGGCACCTTGGCCGAGGTACTGGTTCAGGAGAACGACCACGTCAAACGGGGGCAATTGCTGGCCAAGCTGGACCTCGCCAAACTCCAAGATGCAGTCAATAAATCACGGGCCGCCCTGGCTGCAACGGAAGCATCAGTGGCACAGACAAAAGCTACTGTTGCCGAATCGAAGGCATCGCTGAACCGCATGCGGCAGGTTGCCGAACTCTCTGGGGGCAAGGTGCCCTCCAAGGCGGAGCTGGATACCGCCGAAGCAACATTTGAGCGGGCGCTCGCCAACGAATCCAGTGCCCGTGCAGCGGTCCTGCAAGCCCAGGCCGTCCTGAAGACCGACGAAACAAATCTGTCCAAGGGTACGATTCGCTCCCCGGTGGATGGCGTGGTTTTGTCTCGCAAGGTCGAACCGGGGCAGACTGTCGTGGCTGCGATGAGCATTCCAGTGTTGTTCACCATCGCCGAAGATTTGACCTCAATGGAACTTCAGGTCAAGGTTGATGAGGCCGATGTCAGCACCGTTAAGCTCGGGCAGCCTGCGAGCTTCACTGTTTCTGCCTGGTCAGGTCGTAGCTTCCCTGCGATCATCCTGCGCGTCGGCATTGGTTCGACAATTACCGACAACGTCGTTACCTACAAGACGGTGTTGAGCGTGAAGAATGACGACTTGGCGCTACGTCCCGGCATGACGGCCACCGCTTCCATCATCACGGCGCAGCAGGACAACGTGCTGTTGGTTCCAAATGCAGCACTTCGCTTCACACCGCCGACGAAGGGTAATGACGCAAACAGCGGCAGCTTCGTTTCTAGTCTGCTGCCGCGTCCGCCGTCAGAAACAAAACGCTCTTCCGCAGCGCCGACCGACAACACGCAGGTTTGGGTACTGAGCGATGAGGGGCCGCAAGCTGTCGCTGTCAAAACCGGTGTGAGTAATGGTCGACAGACAGAAATCGTCGGCGGTGACCTCAAACAGGGTATGGCTATCATTACCGAGTATCAGGAAAAGCGTCAATGAGTCTTGCCACAGCAGAGCCGCTCATTCGCTTTGTCGGTGTCACCAAGATATATGGACACGGCGACATTGCGTATCAGGCCCTGAAAGGAATCGACCTTGAGGTGGCTGCGGGCGATTTTGTTGCCATCATGGGGCCCAGCGGCTCGGGCAAATCGACGGCGATGAACATTCTGGGCTGCCTTGACACACCGAGTAGTGGAGAGTACCTGTTTCGCGGCGTTCATGTTGAGGGGCTTGAGCGTAATCAGCGCGCCTTGCTACGCCGGTACAGCTTGGGCTTTGTCTTCCAAGGCTTCAATCTGCTGGCACGCACATCGGCCTTGGAGAATGTCGAGCTCCCGCTGCTCTACCGAGGTGAAGCGGAAACCGAACGCCATGAGGCTGCACGCAAGGCGCTGGCTCGCGTAGGGCTATCCGGTTGGGAGTCGCATACGCCCGCCGAACTCTCAGGCGGCCAACAACAGCGTGTTGCCATTGCTCGAGCCATCGTCACGAGTCCGGATGTTTTGCTTGCCGATGAACCAACAGGCAACCTCGACAGCAAACGCAGCCACGAAATTATGGAATTGCTCGTCGAACTGAACCGCGACCAGGGTATTACGGTGCTCATGGTGACGCACGAGCCCGATATGGCTGCCTACGCCCGGCGTATCGTCACGTTTGTTGACGGTATGGTGTCGAGTGACGAACTCGTCCAAAGAGGAACGGCATGAAGAGCGTCTTGCTCAGTACCTTTCTACTGGCCTTACGAGAGATTCGACGCAACTTGATGCGCTCGTTCCTGACTGTTCTCGGCATTGTCATCGGTGTCGCTGCGGTGGTCACCATGGTCACGCTGGGTAATGGCGCGACACGTGCGGTTTCCGACCAGATTTCCAGTCTCGGCAGTAACCTGCTGATGATTCGGCCTGGACAGCGTTTGGGGCCTGGGCGGGAGAGCGCGGGGGCTCCTGCCTTCAAGAAAGCTGACGTCGATGTGCTGCGGAGTCAGGTTACCGGGCTCGATGAGGTCGTGCCCGTCGCGGGGAGCTCGGTGACCGTTGTTGCCGGCAACAACAACTGGTCCACCACTGTTAGTGGCACTACGAACGGCTACCTGAAAGCTGGCAACTGGAAGATTGCCAGTGGTCGCGCCTTCCTCGATGACGAAGAGCGGGCCGGCAAGGCGGTTTGCATCATTGGTGCATCGGTACGCCGAGAACTCTTTGGCACGCGTAATCCCTTGGGCGATGAAATCCGGGTCAAATCCTTCGCCTGCCAGGTTGTTGGCCTGCTTGCCGCCAAGGGCCAGGGCGCCATGGGAATGGACCAGGATGATACGGTCCTGATGCCCTTGGCGACCGTTCAGCGCCGCCTAATCGGCAATCAGGATGTGTCGAGCCTGATGGTCTCGCTACGTGACGGCACGGATGCGAAACCCGTCATGGAGCAGATTCGTTCACTATTGCGGGAACGACGCAAGCTCGCTGCCAACGAGGCGGACAATTTCAACGTGATGGATACCAAACAAATTGCCGAAACGCTCTCCGGAACAATTAGCACGATGACCGGGTTGCTAGGTGCCGTTGCTGCCGTCAGCCTGCTTGTTGGCGGCATCGGCATCATGAACATTATGCTGGTGTCAGTGACTGAGCGGACGCGTGAAATAGGTATACGCCTAGCTATCGGTGCGCTGGAGCATGAGGTGCTGCTTCAGTTCCTGATTGAGGCCGTAGTACTTTCGGCCTGTGGCGGGCTGATTGGTATCAGTCTTGCACTGGTTGCCTGCATTGGCTTATCGACACTGCTGAGCATGCCATTCATATTCAACACGAACATCAATCTGCTGGCTTTCCTGTTCTCCGCCATCATCGGGGTATTGTTCGGGTATTTGCCAGCGCGGCGAGCCGCTCAACTCGACCCGATTCAAGCGCTTCGCCATGAATAAGCGACAGGAAATGCTGCAATGCTGCCTGACTTTGGGTATCAGGCAGCATTGCTCAGGCTGATGTGCTGTCGGAAAGAAATTGCGCTATGCGTCCGTTCAATACAGTTATCTGCTTTTAGGAAACAGGATCGACGAACGTCGGCATTACGTTGCGACTGTTCGCATTCACCAGCAAGAAAGCTGAAGCTCGTATTTCATTGCCGGCGAGGGACTGCTTACCACCACATTCCCGCCCTACAGTGAACGATCTGGCAACGGCTGTTTTGGCATTCCAGTTCGCAGAGTCTGGATTTGGCTGAATGGCCGGTTTGGTTATGCGGCTATCTTCCCCGCGAATCCATCGCCGAAAAGCGGTCAGTCACCACCGAGCGCTCTGTGTCACTGTCCTATGAAAGGGCCACCGCTATGGTAGTTTGCTGATCGCAAAGTTACAGAACCCTTGTGAATTTAGGATGGCCAGGCGGTTGGCGAACAAAGATTGATTTGCCGCTTACGGAGCGAGTGCCTTATTCCGGGAGCAGCTACGGTTCGCTCCAGTGGCGACTGCGAGCGCAACGACGAGCAGGGCAGCCGCGACGGCGAACGTAATCCGCATGTCGGTGGCAACGGCCTCCGGGGGCGCTGCTGCAATGTCGTTCGAGGCCGATCCGAATGCGAAGACTGCGCCCATGACGGATGCGCCACGCCAGTGATGAGCCCCAGATTGCGCGATAGACTCAGCATGCTGGAGATGGCACCACCTTGGTCTGCGTGGCGCTTCGCTGAGAAGCTTGGAGCAAAGCGACAGAGCTGATGCTTGCCGAATGCCGGGCATTCGTGGTTACGGCAACTTTATCGACATCAATATGGCTGGCGCGCGCCCTTTGCTGGGGTTGAGCAACGGGTCAGTATCGCACTTGGAACTTCTCGGCTCATTCCGGCTCTATTGCTGGCATTTCCACATTTGATACGCTCCCGGAGTTAAGCAGTGCAAAAAATCATTGACGGTTTCTTGAAGTTTCAAAAGGAAGTCTTTCCAGAAAGAACGCAGCTGTTCAAGCAATTGGCTCAGCAGCAGAACCCAAAGGTGCTGTTTGTTACTTGCTCGGATAGCAGGGTGGTGCCTGAACTGTTTACGCAGCAGGAGCCTGGTGATCTTTTCGTCATTCGCAACGCGGGCAACATCGTGCCGTCCTACGGGCCCGAGCCGGGCGGTGTTTCGGCAACTGTCGAGTATGCGGTATCGGTCCTGCAGGTCAGCGATATCGTGATTTGTGGTCATTCGAATTGTGGGGCGATGGCGGCAATTTCCAGTTGCCAATGTCTCGACCATCTGCCGGCGGTTGCCCACTGGTTGCGCCATGCGGATGCCGCCAAGGCCATCGTCGGCTCGCAGGCATACGCGACCCAGCAGGAGAAAGCTGATGCACTGGTTCGCCAGAACGTGATCGCTCAGCTCGCCAATATCCGCACTCATCCGTCGGTCGCGCTAGCCCTCGCACATCATTGTCTTAACCTGCACGGTTGGGTGTACGACATCGAGAAAGGGGTGATCGATGCACTCGATGGTGCATCGGAGCGCTTCGTGCCGCTAACAGCCAATCACCAAGTTGTGGCCACCTAGCCTCAATAACAGCATTGAGCCATCGCATCGGCAAATGACGGGCGCAGGCGATGGCCTCTCGCAAAATTCGCTAGCTTTCTTTCAGGCTTTCCCGGACGCAGGTCGCGACTCTCTGGCCAACAATTGCCGAACGAATGGTTGCTGCCAAGAAAAGGAATGCGATGCCCGACGAAGTACAGAATCTGAGCCTGGATGGACAGGGCAAGCCACTGTGGGTGGCGCTGGAACTGACCTACCGTTGCCCGCTGAAATGTTCGTGGTGCAACAACCCGCTCGATTTCGAGGATTATGGAGCACAGGAGCTGAGCACAGATGAGTGGAAAAAGGCGCTGCGCGAGGTGCGCGAACTGGGCGCCCTGCAACTCGGCTTTACCGGTGGCGAGCCTTTGCTCCGTGATGACCTGGAAGCGCTGGTCGCTTACGCCGACAGTATCGGCTTTTACACCAACCTGATTACTTCGGGCATCGGCCTGACCGAAACGCGCCTGCTGGCGCTCAAGGCGGCAGGTTTGAAGCATGTCCAGCTCTCCGTGCAGGCGAGCAAGGCCGAATTGACCGACGCGCTGGTCGGTGCCCGCGGCCACGCGCTGAAGATGGAAGCGGCCCGCCTGATCAAGGCGCACCATTTTCCGATGGTGCTCAATGTGCCGATCTTCCGGCAGAACATTGGCGAGGTCGATGCGATGATCGAGTGGGCCTCGGCGCTGGGCATCGAGTACATCGAGTTCGCCAACATCCAGTACTACAACTGGGCGCTGATGAATCGCGATGAATTGATGCCGACGCTGGCGCAGATTCGCGAGGCGGAGGCTGTGGTGAACCGCTGGCGGGCCAAACTGGGTAATTTGATGACCATTTATTTCGTGGTGCCGGATTATTACGAAGGTCGCCCGAAGGCCTGCATGAACGGTTGGGGCGCCATTCACCTGACGCTGGCGCCGGATGGCGTTGCCATGCCCTGTCAGGAGGCGCGGGTGATCCCGGGGCTGGTATTCGAATCGGTCCGCGATAAGCCGCTCGCCTGGATCTGGAACGACTCACCGCTCTTTCGCAAATACCGCGGCCTCGACTGGCTGCCCGAGCCGTGCAGCTCGTGTTCGGAAAAGGAGAAGGATTTTGGCGGCTGCCGCTGCCAGGCCTTCCTGCTTACCGGCGATCCCGGCAACACCGACCCGGCCTGTAGCCGCTCACCGCATCACGGCGTGGTGCAGGCGGCGGTGGCCGTGCGCGAGCAGCCGATGCGCTTCAAGAAGCCTTTGATCAAACGATCGGCCGGCGCCGTGTCGACCGATTTCATGGAAGCCTGACCGTCAGGCCAGGCTTTTCGCTTAGTGTGCGATGTCGAGCAGTTCGACTTCGAAAATCAGCGTGGAATTGGGCGGAATGCCCGGCACGCCGCGGCTGCCGTAAGCCAGGTTGGGCGGGCAAACCAGCTTGGCCTTGCCGCCGACCTTGATCTTCTGCACGCCTTCCGTCCAGCACGGAATCACGCGATTGAGCGGGAAAACGGCCGGCTCGTTGCGACGGTAGGAGCTGTCGAACTCCTGGCCATTGGTCAGAGTGCCGCGATAGTGCACCTTGACCGTCTCGCTGGCCGTCGGGCTGGCGCCGCTGCCTTCCTTGAGCATGGTGATGCCGATGCCGGACGCAGTCATTGCTTCCTTCGGCTCGGCAGCGGCTGACGCGTTGAAGGAGAGGGCAAGCAGAAGGGCGGCGCTGGCGATGGAGATTTTCTTCATGGATTTAACTTTCGTAAAAATATGGGCCATCTTTGATGGGTTATTAATTGTGCAGTATTCCTGTGCCGCAGGGAACCGAGTCTGTACTCACTCGGTGATGGTCAGGTAAACCAGCGTCTGATTCAGCAACTGGTAGCCGATTTCGCCGAAAGTCATCGGGCCGGTGACGTCGCCTGTCCGCTTGCCTTCGAGTTCCGAGTTCAGGAAGTTGAGGATGCAATTGCAGGAGAAGGAAATGTCCTGTCCTGTACTGGGCAGGGCGGCCAGAAAGGCGGCGACATAGTCGGTGACCGGTGCAGCGATTCGGTATTCAAGACCGGGGAAGACTGGCGCATAGAATTCGACGCGCCTGGCTTCATGGTCGATGCCTTTGATGCTGACGTTGATCATGGCGCCGCTGTAATCGGCGACGAGCGGCAGACGGTTGTCGATCTGGTTGTCCAGCAGGTAATCTGCCAGATTGCCGGGCTTGCCGCCGATCTGGCAGGCGCCGGCGCTGAATCCGTTTTCAGCAAAGGTAATGCCTTCGCCCGCGCCGGGGCGGAACAGATTGACGATGTCGATCTGCGCAAACTTTTCCGGCGAGAGCGGGACATCCATGACGACGGCGTCCGTTTCCGAAAATTCGCCGGTGGTGCCGAGAACGACCTTGGGCGTCACCTTGCCGATATCGTCAAGGTGGATGCCGGCGACCCAACCGATCAAGGGTTTCAGGTACATCTCTTCGAAGTTCGGCGCATTTTGCGCGAAGCTGGCATGCGTGGCGCTGAAGGCCGGCAGGATCAGGATGCTGTAGCCGTTTTCCGGTGCATTACGACAGATTTGCGGCAGTGTAGCGGCATCGTAAAAACGCAGTTCCGGCGGTGCGATGAAGCCGTCTACTTGCGTGACAAAAACTTGCGCTCGACTGACCGTGCCGCCTTCGGTTGCCATGAAGTAGGGGATCGTGCCGCCGATCCAGTTGCCTGGCGGCAATTGGCGCAAGGCGGCTTCGTCACCGGCGATGCTGAGAAAATTGCCGTTGCGGATCAGCTCGGAGGCGCTACTGAGGGACATGAGTCCTTGTTGTGTTTTCATGAATCTTCCCGGAGTACAGGTCAGCGACGGGTGAATTGTGCCAGTTCGTGGCCGAGCAGTTTTTCGTGGCGGGTGAAATAGCGCTGGAGTTCGTGCGCTTTCAGGACGCGTACTTTGTCATCCGTAATCATCGAAAACTGCTCGCGTAACTTGGTCATCAGGAGCTTGAGACTGAGGATGCGAATGTCCAGTTGAAGGGAGCCATCGAGTAGCTGCTCCCAGACCGGGTCGCTGGCTGCCGGGACCGTGGATGACATCGCATTAGACGTGGCCGCATGGCTCGACAGGCTGGATTTTCCGCTATCCAGGCGATGTTTGAATTTCCAGAGGTCGGCGACGGGAATATCGAGAATGGCGCAGACTGATGCGAAGCTGACCCCTTGCCTGAACATCTCGGCAATCTGGCGGGCAAAGGATCGGGTGAATGGCTGCTCGTCTTCGCCCAGCCATAGCAATTCAGCGCTTTCCGCCGTGCTGGGGCTGGCGGCATGGACGATGCAGCGCGAATTGCCAATATTGATGTGGCGCCAGACGTGTTCCTTGCCATGTTGTGCACTCGTGCGCGTGCCAAAGAACCATCCGCTGCGCTGGGTCTCGCGAGATACCCAGATATCGATCTGGCCTTTCCCGAGATCGTTGCGGACGCGGGCGATATGCCAGGGCGCGTGAATATCCAGCGTGTGGTGTAGCAGATCTTCAAGCTTCATTGTTTGTCTCCATGTCGCTCGTTCTTTTGATGTGGATTGATGTGAGTTTTTTATTGGTTTCAGACCTCAGCAAGGAGCGTGCGCATGCGCGAGGCCCTATTGCTGTGTGATAGCTGTTGTGGCGACTGTGGAAAAAACGAACGGGTGTTTCAAATGAACACAGCCGCCTTGGCACTTGCAGCGACTTTTGCGCTGAAATCCCCTTTGATGGCCGATGCCACGGTCAACCGGAAAAAACGGGCAAAAATGAAATTTTCCGATCTCCAGAAAACCATGAGATTTCTTTGGCGTTTTTACGCATGGCAGCATTGGGCCGGCCCGGCACACTGGGGCCATGAAAATTCTGGTCCTTGGTTCGGCCGCCGGTGGCGGCTTCCCGCAGTGGAACTGCAACTGCCGTAATTGCGCCGGGGTGCGCGATGGCAGCGTGCAGGCCACGCCGCGTACGCAATCGTCCATCGCGGTCAGCGCCAATGGTGTCGATTGGGTGTTGTTCAATGCCTCGCCTGACATCCTGAGCCAGTTCCGCGCCAATCCGGTCATGCAGCCAGGGCGCACGTTGCGTGATACCGGCGTTGTTGGTGTCTTCTTGATGGATGCCCAGATCGACCACACCACGGGTCTCTTCATGCTGCGCGAAGGCAAGCCGCTGGATGTCTGGTGCACCGCCCAGGTGCATGAAGATTTGACGACCGGCAACCCGATCTTCAATGTGCTCTCCCATTTTTGTACCGTTCGCTGGCAGGCTGTGCAAGTCGTTCCCCCGTCGCCTTTCTCCATTCCCGGGGCGGCGGGGCTGCGCTTCACGCCGGTGCCGCTATCGAGCAAGGCGCCACCGTATTCACCACATCGCCACGATCCGCATCCGGGTGACAACATCGGCATGCTGATCGAAGACGCTGCGACAGGGCACAAGGTGTTCTACGCACCGGGCTTCGGTGCCATGGAAGCGCATCTCGAACCTTTCCTGGCCGATGTCGATTGCGTGATGCTGGATGGCACCTTCTGGACCGACGATGAAATGATCCGCCTTGGGATTTCTTCAAAGACGGCACGCTCGATCGGCCACCTGCCGCAGTCCGGCCCGGACGGCATGCTGGCCTTGCTGGCAAATTACCCGAAACCGCGCAAGGTGCTTATCCACATCAACAACACCAATCCCGTCCTCGACGAGTCCTCGCCGGAGCGGGCCGCATTGACGGCCGCCGGTATCGAGCTGGCTTTCGACGGGATGCTCATCGAGTCGGGAGAGCCCGCATGAAAATGAACGAACTGGAGCCGTGGAGCGCAGAGGCATTTGAAGCGCAGTTGCGGGCGCGCAGCAAGAGCTATCACATCCATCACCCGTATCAGATGATGATGAACGAGGGGCTGTCGACGCGCGAGCAGATCCAGGCTTGGGTCGCCAACCGCTATTACTATCAGGTCAGCATCCCGATCAAGGACGCTGCGATCCTCTCCAATTGCCCGGACCGCGAGGTGCGCCGTCACTGGGTGCAGCGCATCCTCGACCATGATGGTTACGGTGGCGAGGAGGGCGGTATCGAGGCGTGGATTCGCCTCGGTGAGGCCGTCGGGCTGAGCCGTGAGCAGATTGTGTCGCAGGCGCTGGTATTGCCCGGTGTGCGCTTCGCGGTCGACGCCTATATCAACTTCGCGCGCCGGGTGTCGTGGCAGGAAGCTGCCGCCTCGTCGCTGACCGAGCTGTTCGCGCCCACCATCCACAAGTCACGCCTTGAAAACTGGCCGACGCATTACCCGTGGATCGAAGCGGAAGGCTATAACTACTTCAACCGTCGCCTGACCGAAGCGCCACGCGACGTGGCCAATGGCCTGCGCATTACGCTCGCGCATTTCAACACCCGCGAGCTGCAGGAAAAGGCGCTGAGCATTCTCCAGTTCAAGCTGGATCTGCTGTGGTCCATGCTTGACGCCATGTTGCTCGCGCATTGCCCGGTCAACATCGATGGCTGGGGCGCCTACCGGCAGATGAACAAGGTCTCATGATTTTCGCTAGCGGGTTTTGGTGAAAGCCCGGTAGCCTGTGGAACGCGCCTTGCGAATAATAAAAAACAGGGGCGGCAGGGTGTCGCTCCGCATCAATCACGGAGACACACCATGAACTGGCAAACCCCTGCATACTGCGAAATTCGCCTCGGCTTTGAAGTAACCGCCTACGTTTACGTGCGCTAAGCCATCCGGTGGTGGCGTTCGTCGCTGCCACCGACTGTCCTGAAGAGAGTCGCCATGGAAACCGTCGCCCCCGCCCGCCCACAACTGAGCCCGCAATTTGTCTTCCGCTGGGAGGCGAGCCAGGACGCCCATATCCTGCTCTACCCGGAAGGCCTGATCAAACTCAACCCGGCCGCCGCTGAAATTCTCAAGCGCTGCAATGGCGAGCGCGATGCTGAAGCCATCATCGCCGATCTCGGCGCCAGTTTTCCCGAACATGTCGACGCCATTGCTGTCGATACCCACGCATTCCTCGATGCTGCCTTGAAAAAGGGTTGGCTACGGTCAACCTGAATTTTTGGCCAAAATCGAAATTCCCGCACCTACAAGTAGAAAAATCATGAGACATACACCGACGCGCCTTGCCGTGATCCTTGCCGCCACTTTTCCCTGCATCGCCGGCGCGGCCGAACCTGCCACTGTGACCCTTGATTCCGTCGTCGTCAGCGGCAGCCGGATCGAACACAATTCATTCGACCTGCCGGCTTCCGTCGACGTCGTCGATGCTGCCCGCATTGGCGCCGATCAGGGCAAGGTTAACGCGTCCGAAGCGCTCGCCGCAGTGCCCGGCATCACGGTGCAGAATCGTCAGAATTACGCGCAGGATCTGCAGATTTCCTCGCGCGGTTTCGGGGCCCGTTCTGCCTTTGGTGTGCGCGGTATTCGCCTCGTCGCCGACGGTATTCCGGCCTCCATGCCGGACGGCCAAGGCCAGGCGGCCACCTTCAATCTCGACCGCGCCGAGCGCATCGAAGTGCTGCGCGGTCCCTTGGCCGTGGTCTATGGCAACCATGCGGGCGGCGTCATCCAGCTCTTCACGCCGGACGGCAAGGGGCGCCCGAGCATTGAAGGCGGCCTGGTCGCCGGCAGCAACAATACCTGGAAGGCCGATGTCAGCGCCCAAGGTGAAGTGGCCGGTCTTGGCTACGTCATCGACACCTCGCATTTCGCCACCGACGGCTACCGCGATCACAGCAAGGCCGATCGTGACCAGAGCATGGTCAAGCTGACCTACAAGCCAACCGAAGACGGCAAGCTGACCTTGATTGCCAACAGCTTTAAGCAGGATGCTGAAGATCCGCAGGGCCAGTCGTGGGCCGGCTATCTGGCCAATCCGCGTAGCGTCGCCCAGCCGGCCATCGATTACAACACGCGCAAGAGCATCGAACACACCCAGGGCGGCCTGACCTACGAGCACCGCTTCGGCGAGCAGCTGGTGCAGTTGTCGGCCTATGCCGGGCAACGCTCGACCATTCAGTACCAGTCGATTCCCAAGTTTTTACAGCTTTCATCGGTCAAGCAGTCCGGCGGCATCATCGATTTCGACCGGGATTTCGCAGGCGGTTCGGCGCGCTGGATCGGACGCTTTCAACTGGCCGGCGGCAAGCTGACGACGACGGTAGGCGTTGATTACGAACAGTCCACGGATGACCGTCGTGGCTACGAGAATTTCATCGGCACCACGCTGGGCGTCAAGGGAACCCTGCGTCGCCTGGAAGAGGATCGCGTATCCAGCTTTGACCAGTACGCACAGGCCGAGTGGCAGGGCGAGCGCTGGACGTTCAGCGGTGGGGTGCGCCACAGCCATATCGACTTCAATGTTGATGACCGCTTCCTGAGCAACGGCAATGACAGCGGTAGCGTTAGCTACGAGAAGACGACGCCAACCGTGGCGGCCATGTACCGCCTGACCCCGGCCGTCAATCTTTACGCCAGTGCCGCCCGTGGTTTTGAGGCGCCGACCTTTAACGAAATGTTCTATTCCAGCGGTGGCGGTACGTTCAATTTCGGCCTGAAGCCATCAACCAGCACCCACTACGAAGCTGGCTTGAAAGCCTTCGTCGGCAATGACACCCGTCTGGATGTTGCCGTCTTCCAGATCAAGACCGACAACGAAATGGTCGTGCTGTCCAGCAGCGGTGGCCGTACCGCCTACCAGAACGCCGGTCCGACGACGCGTCGGGGCCTGGAGGTCGCCCTCGATAGTCGCTGGGCAAACAACCTCAGCACTCGGGTGGCCTACACCGGACTCGACGCCAGCTACGACGAGGCTTTCGTCAGTAATTTGGTGCCTGTCCAGTCGGGTAGCAAATTGCCGGGTGTCCCCGCGCAGACGCTGTTTGGCGAACTGGCCTGGAAACATCCGGCAAGCGGCTTTCATGCCGCCGTCGAGGGTATTGCCCGGAGCAAGGTCTATGTCGAGGACAGCAACACCCAGAAAGCAGCGCCGGCCTATGCTATCGCCAATGTTCGCTTCGGTATTGACCGAAAATACGGCGACCTGAATCTGCGGACTTTCCTGCGCTTCGACAATATTTTCGATCGTCAGTACGTCGGCTCGGTCATCGTCGGCGACAGCAATAGCCGCAATTACGAAGCGGCGCCGGGGCGCACCTGGCTGGCTGGCGTCAGCGCCCGCTATACCTTTTGACCGCCCGGTAGCAGCAAAAAAACCCGGCCTGGCCGGGTTTTTTTTGCCTGTTTTAAACGATGCACACTGTTTCGTTTTGGCTCATACGCGCAACATTTGTCCAGAAATTGAACGTGTCGACTGTTTAGTCGATTGCCACGGTCAACCGGAAAAAAGCAATGAAATCGGAGAGTTGGCGGGCTTTTCGAAGGTTTTAGGGGGCTTGTGGAACGACTGGCACGGGCTTCGCAATAGATATGGCTGGACTCTGTCCTCAGGGATGGAAGAGGGGGAGATTCACACGGGGCGGGACACGCTTCGAGGGTTCAATCACACAAAATGATCGAGGAGCATTTCAATGCAGAAAAAACTAATCGCGCTGGCTGTTGCGGCTGTTACATCCGGTGCAGCATTTGCACAAACCAATGTCACCATCTACGGCAACGTCGATATGGGTGTCATGTTCCGTCAGGGCAGTAACGGCGCGGTCGCCAGCGGCCAGTCGCAGTACGATCTGCAGAGCGCTGCTTCGCAGAGCTACATCGGCTTCAAAGGCGTCGAGGATCTGGGCAACGGCCTGAAGGCATTGTTCGATCTGCAATACCGTATCAGCCCGGACACCAATACGGGTCTGGCCTCTGCTGGTCACCAGTACGTCGGCCTGACCGGCCGTTTCGGTACGGTCGTTGCCGGCTATCTGGACGGCATCCGCTACGGCATCTACGGCAAGTACAACCCGTTCGGTAACTACTCGGTTGCCACCCTGACCTCGATGACCACCCAATACGACCGCGCAGCCAATGCGCTGGCCTATATTTCGCCGTCCTTCTCTGGCTTCACCGTGGTTCTGGCCACCGCCACCAACACGCAAGGCGCCGAAGGCAGCCTGAACGGCGTTCACTCGCCGATGACCGCACCTACCCGCGGCAACAACGGCGACGACCGTCTGCTGTCGGCCAACCTGATCTATGCAAATGGCCCGCTGAGCATCGATCTCGACTATGAAACGACCCGCGCCGTTGGTTATAACAACGATCGCCTGTACGTCGCTACGGCTGGCGCTTCCTACAACTTCGGCGTGGTCAAGGTCAGCGGCCTCTACGATGTCATCAAGGGTGATGTGAACTCGTTCATCGGCGGCAATACAACATTCGCTGCCGCTGCCTTTGGCCTGGCTGCCAACCAGAAGTACGATCGCCGCAACTGGTTCGTCGGCGCCACCGTGCCGCTTGGCAAGTTCTCCGTGCTGGGCATGTTCGGTCAGGTCAAGGACAAGACCCTGAGCGATGCTGATGCCTGGAAGCTGGGTGTTGGTGCACGCTACACCCTGTCCAAGCGTACCGAACTGTACGCCGACTACGCGCACATCAAGAATGACAACAATGCTGCCTACACCATCAACCCGATGGGTAATAGTGCAGGCACCAGCGCTGGCGTTAATGCCCTGGCGATGGGTATCAAGCACTCGTTCTAAGCAACAGGTCAGAGCGACGGACGCTTCGGCGTCCGTCAGTTTGAAGATTTGACGGAATGAATTTCGGGCGGGTTGTCGGCTATGCTTGTATTGGTCAAGTAGCGAACAATACAGGTGAAATTTGATGCAGCCCGGAACTGAATCTTTAGCATTATCGGATTGCGAATTATGTCGACGAGAGGGTGAGCATGTTTTCTGCGCTTAGCCCTGACAGTCAGGATTGGAGCTTTTTCGCGGGGCGGCATGATTGCATGCGTGTCCGCCCGGCAAAAGATCACTTGCGTCAGATGTCGTCATCGCATCTGTTCGGGACGCCCCTCCAGGCGTCCCTTTTTTTTCTGGTTTTCCTTGGCATGCTGTGCCTGCCACTCCGCTCAATTGCCGGCGATGCGGTCGTCGTCCGGGTTGCGAATTCCAGTTTTCAGGTCGCCCATGAAGGGCTGGTCGAGGCCATCGAGAGCGAAGGGCTGGTGGTTGGTAGCATTCTCCCGTTTCGGGCCATGCTGGCCCGCACGAGCGCTGATAAAGACGCAATTCCTTATGGCGAAGCGGAAATTGTCCAGTTTTGCAGCAGCGTACTGGCCGGTGAACTGGTTCACGAAGATCCGGCGCAACTGACGCTATGTCCGCTGTCGATCGCCCTCTACACGCTGCTGGGCGATGTTTCGTCGAATGTCAGGATGGCGTACCGCTCGCCGGGTGACTCAAGCGCCGGCCGGCGGCATGCTGAATTGCTATTGCAGCGTATTGTCCGGCGAGCTTCAGGACTTGCCCAGCTACGCTGATGGTTTCGCTCAGGCCCGGTGGTTCATCAGGGCTTTTAGCCCGTTGACGTTGAGAATTCGAATGTGTTTTTGCTGTACGGCGATATGGCCTTCTTCCTGAAACTTGGAGAAAGCACGCGAGACAGTTTCCAGTTTGAGGCCGAGGTAGCTGCCGATTTCCTCGCGTGTCATGCGCAGCTAAAATTCGGCGTGCGAGAAGCCGCGAGCGGTGAAGCGCTGTGACAAATTGAGCAGGAAGGCGGCGAGTCGTTCTTCGGCGCGCATGGTGCCCAGCAGCATCATGACCCCGTGGTCACGAACGATTTCGCGGCTCATGACCTTGTGGAACTGACGTTGCAGCGAGTGAATTTCCCGTGAAAGGACTTCGAGGCGGGAAAACGGAATTGCGCAGATTTCGCTGTCTTCCAGCGCAATGGCGTTGCAGGTGTGGTGTTCGGTACTGATGCCATCAAGACCGAGCAGTTCACCGGCCATCTGGAAACCCGTGACCTGGTCGCGGCCATCTTCGAGCAGCACATCGGTCTTGAAAAAACCGCTGCGAATGGCATAAATGGCATCAAATTCTTCACCGGCACGGTACAGGTGATCGCCACGCTTGATGCGGCGACGAGTGGAGACCAGATCGTCGAGTCGTTCAAGTTCCTCGACGCTGAGGCCAAAAGGCAGGCACAATTCGCGAAGATTGCAATTGGAGCAGGCTGTCTTGATCTCCGACAGCGACATATCCTGATTTAGCGTGCGTGTTTGAGGCATTGGCAACCTGAGTTAGCTTGATCCATGTCAACCGTAAAATTGCGCCATCCGAACATAATCAATCCACTTTTTGATGCCATGTCCAATGAATTTCGCGACTGAAAACCTCGTCTTTGATCCTCAGATCATTCGCCGTTTCGATGTAAACGGCCCTCGCTACACGTCCTATCCCACCGCAGACCGCTTTGTCGAAGCTTTCGACTCTGAAGCAGCCAAGCTGTGGCTTGGCAAGCGGAACATCGGCGGGATAAGTCGACCGCTATCATTATACTTCCACATCCCTTTCTGCAACACTATTTGCTACTACTGCGCTTGCAACAAGATCATTACCAAGGATCACGGGCGCAGTGCAAAGTACCTGAAGTATCTGGCCAAGGAATTGGATATTCAGGCTGCGGCGCTGGAAGGTCGCGATGGCGAGCACGAGGTGATCCAGTTGCATTGGGGCGGCGGTACGCCGACCTTTCTGTCGCACGATGAAATGCGACAGTTGATGCGGGAAACCCGCAAGCATTTCAAATTGCTGGATGGCGGCGAGTATTCAATCGAAGTTGATCCGCGCAAAGTGGATACAGCAACGGTTGCCTTGCTCGGCGAACTCGGTTTCAACCGTATGAGCGTCGGTGTTCAGGATTTCGATGAGCGTGTGCAGCTTGCCGTCAACCGCGTGCAGAGTGAAGAAGAGACCTACAGCGTGATTCGGGACGCGCGGGCCAACGGCTTCAAGTCGGTATCGGTTGATCTGATCTATGGCTTGCCGCACCAGACGGTGATGGGTTTCAATCGAACGATCGAACGTGTGTTGGCGATGGATCCGGATCGTCTGTCGATCTACAACTACGCGCATATGCCCAGCATGTTCAAGCCGCAGCGCCGGATCAACGATGCCGACCTGCCTTCGGCCGACACCAAGCTGCAGATTCTGGCGTTGGCGATCAAGAAACTGACCGATGCCGGTTATGTCTTCATCGGCATGGATCACTTTGCAAAGCCGGACGACGAACTGGCGATTGCCCAGCGACAGGGGCGTCTGCACCGGAATTTCCAGGGCTATTCGACGTATGCCGATTGCGACATGTTGTCTTTTGGCATTTCGTCGATCAGCAAGGTCGGGCCGACTTACTACCAGAACGTCAAGACGGCAGACGAGTATTACGATCGCCTTGATAGTGCCGAGTTGCCGGTCTTCCGTGGTATCGAGTTGACGGCTGATGACATTCTGCGTCGCTCCATTATTCAGGCCCTGATGTGCCATTTCGAGCTTTCCATCGAGAGCATCGAAAGCGCCCATCTGATCGACTTCCGTTCGTATTTCGAAGCCGAACTAGGCGACATGAAGGAAATGGAACAGGCCGGTTTGCTCAAGATTGATCAAGAATGGATTACCGTTCTGCCACCAGGCCGCTTGCTGGTGCGCATCATTTCCATGGTTTTCGACCGCTATCTGCGGGCCGGGCGTCAGCGCGCGACTTACTCCAAAGTCATCTGATTGCCGTGCGTCGTGCCGGGTGGGCGGGGTAAACTGCCCACTTCGGTGACTACTGGTTTGCACGATGCCTGATTCCGGCTATCTCGCCCTTTTTCTCGTTGGTTTGTTGGGAGGTACGCACTGCGTCGGCATGTGCGGTGGCATTGTAGGCGCCCTCTCCATGGGAGCGCCGGCGCGCTGGTCCATGCATATTGCTTACAACAGCGGGCGAATTCTTTCCTACGCGACGGCAGGGGCGATTGCGGGAGCCTTGGGCGCGGCTAGTATGGGGCTGGAGGGGCAGGTTCCCGCACGCCTGATTCTCTATTTCATCGCCAACCTGATGCTGGTGGCGTTGGGCCTTTACTTGCTGGGCGTCACCAGGGCGCTGGCATTTACCGAGCGGGCCGGTCAGACGCTGTGGCGACATTTGCAGCCACTGACCCGGCGGTTTATTCCGGCGCGCAGTGTTGGCCAGGCTTTTCCTTTGGGCTTGCTGTGGGGGTGGTTGCCCTGTGGTCTTGTTTACAGCGCATTGGCCAGCGCATTGACCGCTGGTTCAGCTGGCCGAGGTGCCTTGATGATGCTGGCCTTCGGCCTTGGCACTTTCCCCAATCTGTTGCTGGCGGGCATTGTTCTGGCCAGGCTGAACGAATTCGTGCGTCGCCCGGTCGTACGAATGTTGTCCGGGCTGTTGGTGCTGGGCTTTGGTCTCTACGGTTTTGTCGGGCTGATGCGCCTGACAGGCCTGCTCTAGCCTCGAAAAGCGCGATGAAAACCCTGTTGAGGACTCAATGAACGAACCTGACAAAAGCCGGGTCGTTGAATTTGCCATTGGCGGTATGACCTGCGCCGCCTGTTCGGCCCGCCTTGAAAAGGTGCTGAATCGGCAGGCTGGTATGCAGGCCAACGTTAATCTGGCGGCTGAACGGGCGCGCGTTCGCCTGTCGGCGGAGGTGGATGAGTCAGCCGTGGTTGCTGCCGTGGCCAAGGCGGGATTCACCGCCGCCATGGTCGACAGTCAGACACGTGAGCGTGAAAAAGCGGAGAAGCAGCGCGTCTATCATGGTGAAATCCGCCGTTTCTGGATTGCCGTGGTGCTGACCCTGCCGCTGGTTGGCCAGATGCTCTTCATGTTCGGCGAACACGGTCATCAAAACGAGTTGTCGCGCTGGCTGCAACTGGCGCTGGCGACGCCGGTACAGTTCTGGATCGGCTGGCGTTTCTATGATGGTGCCTATAAATCGCTGCAGGGCGGCGGCGCCAACATGGATGTGCTGGTTGCACTCGGTACCAGCATGGCGTGGGGGTTTTCGGCCGTGGTAACCGTGTTCGGGCTGGATCAGCACGTTTATTTCGAAGGTGGCGCGGCGGTGATCACGCTGGTCCTGCTCGGCAAGTTGCTGGAGGCAAGGGCCAAGGCGCGCACCTCGGAGGCGATCGAGTCGCTGATCCGTTTGCAGCCCCGGACGGCACTGGTAGAGCGCAACGGCGAGTGGGTTGATATGCCGGTCGAGGCGTTGATGCCGGGGGATATTTTTCTGGTTCGTCCCGGGGAAAGCGTACCAGTTGACGGCGAGTTGGTTGACGGCGAATCGAGTGTCGATGAGGCCATGTTGACGGGTGAGAGCATGCCCGTGGGCAAGCACATTGGCGACAAGGTATTTGCCGCCACCGCCAACGGTCAGGGTGCGATGCGCTGCCGGGCGACTGGCGTCGGCGAACATACCTTGCTGGCCGGCATTATCCGGATGGTGGGCGAGGCGCAGGGGTCCAAGGCGCCGGTGCAACGACTGGCCGACCGGATTTCGGCGATCTTCGTGCCGACGGTTTGCGCCATTGCGCTGCTGACATTGGCCGGCTGGTGGTGGTATTCGGGCCAGTTTTCAGTGGCATTGGTGAATGCGGTTGCCGTACTGGTCATTGCCTGTCCGTGCGCGCTTGGGTTGGCCACGCCGACGGCGATCATGGTTGGTACCGGTCAGGGGGCGAGGGCCGGCATTCTGGTCAAGAATGCAGAAGCCCTTGAACGTGCCGAAAAAATTACGGTACTGGCGCTGGATAAAACCGGGACCCTGACTTGCGGTACGCCGCAGGTCACCGATGTGGTGGCACTTGCTGCAACGCGCGAGGAGGCGCTTGGGCTGGCTGGTGCGCTTGAGCAAAATTCGGAGCATCCGCTGGCGCGGGCCATCGTCTCCGCTGGTTCCAAGACCCTGGCTGTGTCGGCGGAGGCAACGATTGACGCAACGGCGACTCCCGCGGTCAACCGGGAAAAGGTGGCAAATTTCAAATCTTTTGCCGGGCACGGTGTGGAAGGTGAAATCGCTGGGCGGATGTTGCGCCTGGGGTCACCAAGCTGGTTGGGGCTGGATGCCGATCCGGTCGTCGTCGCGCTGCAGCGGACTGGAAAAACGGTCGTGGTGCTGGCCGAGGGGAGGCTGACCCTGGCACTGTTTGCCATCGCCGATGCCTTGCGGCCAACATCGCGTGAGGCGGTCAGGCGCTTGCGCGCGCGCGGCATTCGTGTCGTCATGCTCACGGGTGACAATGTGTCAACCGCAGCGGCAATTGCCGCCGAGGCCGGGATTGATGAATATCGGGCCGGTATTCTGCCCGGCGACAAGGCGGCAGCTATCAATGAATTGAAGACTGCCGGTGGGCTGGTGGCGATGGTCGGTGACGGCATCAACGATGCACCGGCCTTGGCGGCTGCCGATGTCAGCTTTGCCATTGGGGCGGGATCCGATGCCGCGGTTGAGGCTGCTGATTTAACTTTGATTCGTAGTGATCTGTGCGGTGTCGTCGACGCAATCGACCTATCGGCGGCCACCTTGGGGAAAATCCGCCAAAATCTTTTCTTTGCTTTCATCTACAATGTATTGGGAATCCCGCTTGCTGCCTTGGGGTGGCTAAACCCGGTGGTGGCAGGGGCGGCGATGGCGATGAGTTCGGTGTCGGTGGTCTCGAACTCCTTGCTGCTGAAGCGTTTGCGACCAGGTCAATGAGGTGGGACGAGTCACAAGGGGTTTGAATGACCTTACGGGTCGGGGAAAAGACACTAGAGCAGGCGCGTACCGACAACAATGTCGGTAGCGCGGGGGGCACCGGTCGTTTGGCCGCGTCGACGGAACAGGAGGCAATGTTCCGGACCACCATGGAGGCTGCCCAGGTCGGCATCTTTGTCTTGCAGGATCAGCGTTTCAAATACGTCAATCCCTATCTGACCAAACTCCTTGGGTATTCCGAAGAGGAAATGCTTGAGCACATGGGGCCGCTCGACGTCATCGTCCAGGAACAGCATGCCTATGTTGTCGAGCAGATGCGACTGCGTGTTGCAGGCGTGGCTGGCCATAGCTATGAGTTGCAGATAATCCGCAAGGATGGCTCGGTCTTTCCCGCCATGGTGGTGGGTTCCCCATCTGTATTTGGCGGGCGCGTGGCTTCAGTGGGTACGTTGACGGATATTTCGATGCAGAAGGCAGCCGAGCTGCGCATCCGGGAATTGGCCGACTACGATGTACTGACCGGATTGCCGAATCGGCGCCTGTTGCGTGAACGTTTCGAGCAGTTGCTGGCTGCTGCCGAGCGCGAGAACACCGAAATCGCCGTCATTTTTCTCGACCTGGATCATTTCAAGCGAGTCAATGATTCGCTGGGTCACAGTGTCGGCGACGAGTTGTTGTGCGAGGTGGCGCGGCGGCTGGACAGCGTCGTGCGGCGTATCGATACCCTGGCGCGGCTGGGCGGCGATGAGTTCATTTTTGCCATGCCTGGCTTCCACACGGCTGCGGCGGCAGAAGTAGCGCATCGGCTGATTGAGGTTTTTGGTCGCCCCTTTGAAATTGCAGGGCATGAACTCACGGTAACCCCATCGCTGGGCATCAGCATTTATCCGCACGATGGCCTGGATCTGGAGGTGCTGCTCAAGAATGCTGATACCGCGATGTATCGGGCCAAGGAGATCGGGCGTAATACCTTTCAGTTCTACGCTAGCGAAATGAATACCTCGACGCTGGATCGATTGCTGATGGAAAGCAATCTGCGCCGCGCGCTGCTCCAGCAGGAATTCATTCTCCATTATCAGCCGCTGGTCTCGCTGGAAAGTGGCTTGATCATTGGCGTCGAGGCGCTCATACGCTGGCAGCATCCGGAACTTGGCTTGATCATGCCTGATCGTTTCATTCATGTGGCCGAAGAAACCGGCCTGATCAACCCGATTGGCGACTGGGTGTTGTGCGAAGCCTGTCGGCAGGCTCAGGCCTGGAGCGAGTCGGGCTTGCCGCCACTGGTGATGGCGGTCAATGTGGCGCCGGTCCAGTTTCGCCAGTCAGGATTCGTCGAGGTCGTGGCCGGGGCGCTGGCCGCCTCGGGGCTGGATGCTGCTCGCCTGGAGCTTGAATTGACCGAGCGCACGGTGATGCACGATGCGGATATCAATCTCGGCACCTTGTCCGCCCTGCATCGCATGGGCGTTGAACTGTCGCTCGACGATTTCGGTACGGGCTATTCGTCGCTGGCGTACCTGAAGCGCTTTCCGGTTGGTAAATTGAAGATTGACCGTTCATTTGTCCATGACTTGGAAACCGATCCGGACGACTGGGCGATTGCCTCGACCATCGTCAGCATGGGGCGCAGCTTGCGCTTGACCGTGCTGGCAGAAGGCGTGGAAACGAGTGAACAATTGGCACAACTGCGTAAAATGGGCTGTGACATGGCACAGGGCTACCATTTCAGCCGACCGCTGCTGGCGGCAGGGGTCGCCGATATGCTGCGCCTTCAACCATTTACGAACGGGTAAAGCATGGACAACACCATCATCAAGGTTGGCGGCATGAGCTGCCAGGGATGCGTCAAGAACATTACCGGCGTGCTCAGCGGCATGGCCGGTGTCAGTACTGCCGAGGTCTCGCTGGAAGCCGGCGAGGCCAGGGTTGAGTTCGATGCGCAGCAAGTGACGCGCAACGCGCTGATCGCTGCCATTGAAGATGCTGGTTTCGACGCCGAATAAGCATTCAGCGAATCAGCAGCAAAGAACTATCAGTAGCAGTCAATAATAAATTATCGAGAGAACAGTCGTGTCCCAAGAAAAAATCAGATTGACCCAGCTTTCCCATGGGGGCGGCTGTGGTTGCAAAATTGCACCTGCCGTATTGCAGCAAATTCTTGCCGGTGCGCCTTCCGGGATCATCCCGCCCCAACTGCTGGTCGGCACCGAAACCAGCGATGATGCCGCGGTCTACCAGATCAACCCGCAGCAGGCGATTGTCGCGACGACCGATTTCTTTATGCCCATCGTTGACGATCCCTACGATTTTGGCCGGATCGCTGCCACCAATGCCATCTCCGATGTTTACGCCATGGGCGGTACACCGCTGTTCGCGCTGGCCATCGTCGGCATGCCAGTCAATACGCTGCCGCTTGAAACCATCGGCAAGATTCTGCAAGGCGGCGAGGCGGTTTGCCGTGCTGCCTGCATCCCCATTGCCGGCGGCCATACCATCGACTCGGTGGAGCCGATCTACGGACTGGTCGCCATTGGTATCGTCAATCCGGCCCATCTCAAGCGCAATTCAGGTGCCAAGCCCGGTGACAAGCTCATCCTCGGCAAGCAGCTTGGTGTCGGGGTATACAGTGCTGCGCTCAAGAAGGATCAACTCCATGCCAGTGACTATGAGGCGATGGTCGAGACCACGACACAATTGAATACCCCGGGGCCGATGCTGGCGTGCCTGGATGGGGTGCATGCGGTGACAGACGTGACCGGGTTCGGTCTGGCGGGACATTTGCTGGAGGTCTGCAAGGGCAGCCATGTGCGGGCGACGGTGAATTATGCCGATCTGCCGCTGCTCACCCGTGCTCGCGAGTTTGTCGAAGCGGGCTACATGACGGGCGCCTCGGCGCGCAACTGGAGCAGCTATGGCGCCAGCGTGAATCTGGCGGCCGGCCTCGATGAATTGGCAAAGACACTGATCACCGATCCGCAGACCTCGGGTGGCCTGCTCGTGTCCTGCACGCCGGATGCGGTGACTGAAGTGTTGTCACTTTTCCTGCAACAAGGGTTTGACCACGTTTCAGTGATTGGCGAGATCGTGGATGGCGCGCCAGGGATTGACGTAATTTAGCCGGTAGGCAAGCGACCCGGCCGTCAGCCGATCAGCGGGCCCGGCTGACCTGGGCCGCTCTGCCTTGGCATTGCTGGGCCTCGGCCAGGCAGGCGCGGGCGCACGAGGCGCAGCGTCCGCAATCGCTGGAAACGCCGAGGTCGCGACGCAAATCCTTCAGCGTGCGGGCGCCACCCTGAGCCGCCTCGCGGATCTGGCGTTCGGTCACAGCCTGGCAAACGCAAACGTACATGACATGACTCCGATGCAATTGCATCAAATGCGAATAATTCTTATTTTATACAAATGAGAATGGTTGTCAACAATGGGTGTGATCGGTCGTGCGCTGGTCCGTGATTCCCGTGATGGCTACGGTCAACCGGACATTATGGCCAAAACCGAAATATTTCTTACGCCGGGGTCTTTGGCGTTTTACTCGTAAAAAATCAGCCGCCGGGCGCTAGAATTCGCGCTGCCGGTTTTTGCGGCAACCAACAGAATTAAGGAGAATTGCATGTCTGGACACGGATTTCACGTTCATGGCCCACACGATCACGAGGTTGAGCACGTAGCTCAGCACGGTGGTGACAGTTTTACCTCGCGCTTGGCGGTATTGACGGCCATTTTGTCCACCGTTGGTGCCATTTTTGGCTACATGGGCGGCCACTCGCAGAATGCGGCGTTGCTCTACAAGAATGAAGCGGCCATCCAGAAAACCTCCGCTTCCAATCAGTGGAATTACTACCAGGCCAAGAGTAACAAGCAGAATCTGGCCGAATTGTCGGTGGTGCTGACCACCGGCGAGGTGCAGGAGAAATTCAAGGAAGCCATCGAGCGCTACAAAAAAGAAAAGGATGACATCAAGGCCGAAGCCGAGAAACTGGAAGCAGAGGCCAAGGCGGCCGATCGCCACAGCGAGGCAGAAATGCATGTGCACGAGCGCTGGGCCCTGGCCACGACCTTGCTGCAGATCGCCATTGCCTTGTCAGCGATTACCCTGCTGACGCGCAAACGCTGGATGCTGGTGGGTGTTTTTGGTGCCACCGGACTGGGTGTGGTGGCAGGCGTGATGGGCTACCTGCACCTTTGATGCGCCTTCGTATCCTGGTCGGGCTGCTTTGTTGGGTCCTGGCCGCCGCGGCCATCGCCGGGGATCGCTGTCGTGTTGCCTTCGACATGGGTTCTTCCGGCATTCGGGCCGGGGCCTCGAACAGCAGCGTGATGGCCAGTGCCAATATTGATTATCTTGGTCCGCAGTGGGCCGGGCGCGGTCTCGAAGAAACGCTGGCGCCGACCATCGCCGCGCTGCATGATCTGCCGGAAAAAGCTGGCTTTGACGCGAACTGTGAACAGCTTGGCGGTGGCTTCTCGGCGTGGAGAATGGCATTGCTGGCCAACGGCCATGTGTTGGCAGCATTGCTTGAGCGACTTCATGCGGCGACAGGCGTTTCAGTGCTGGTCATTCCGCAGTCGCAAGAGGGGGCTTACGGCTATCTCGGTGCACGCCAAGCGCTGGGCGACGGACTGGAAACCAGCCATGTCCTCGATATTGGTGGCGGTAGCCTGCAGATTGCCGGCGGGACAAGCTCGTTCGGCGATCTGCTCGGGCAGAAAGTCTGGCAGCGCTACCTCTGTCAGGAAATCCGCAATTCCGAATCGGCGCCATGCCGTCTGCAGCCGATGACCGGCGACGAACTGGCCACGGCCCGAGCCCTGCTGGCCAACAAATTGAAGGATGTGGGCAGCACCGTGCCGGAGCCGATCAGCATGACCGCCATCAGCCGTCCGGTCAGTCGTGGCGTGCTGCCGGCAGTGCTCAAGCTGAATGGCGAACATGCGGGCCGCATGCGTTTCCAGCGACGTGAACTGAGCGCGGCAATCGAACAGGTCTCACGGCTGACGCTGGAGGAAACGGCCTTGCAACTGGGCGGTTCATCCGGTCATCTTGCCTGGCTGCTGTCCGACATGCTGTTGGTCGAAGGGCTGCTTGAGGCGACTCGCGGCGACTCGCTGATGGTGGCGGAAATCGACCTGACGAATATCCCCGGCCTCCTCGCCGATGAGCGTGCATTCGCCTGGCAGCGCCACTACGGCTGCTACCTTGACCGCTTGCGCGGCATGGGACTCGATGCCTATGCCAGTGATCCGGACAGTTGCCCCTGAGCGCCACGAAATACCGGCCCGTTAGGCCGGTATTGGTCGAGAGTGCCCATCAGCCGGCGATTCAGCTCAAGCCGCGAAGTTCGCGCAGGGCGACAGAAAGCATTGGCATGTCCGGGGTTGACGCGGCGCGAATTTCACCAAACAGCTGGCGGCATCGATCCAGCTGGAACCCTCGTTTGGCCTGCCAGGCGGCAACCAGTGCGGCGACATCGGTTTCGTCCGGGTTTTCGCGCAGGGCGTCGGCGCACAGCATGTAAGCCTGGGTGGACAGATCGTCCTGTAGTGCGGTCCGGGCCAGTCCTTGCCAGTGAGTATCGCCCGGCAATACTGAAATCTGGTGTCGCATCCAGCGAAGGTCGAGGAGACCGCCGAGGGTCAGATAGACGCGGGCAACCAATTCCACCGGACGATTCAGTGCGCCGGCGACTTCGACAATGTCCAGCGCCGAGTACAGTTCGTCGAGACAGGCGATACGCTGGACCAATGCTTCCGGTACCCCTTGCTGCAGATACTCGGCCGTGACGCTGTCGAGTTCCCTGCGATATTCGGGCGTGACCATGGTGTAAAGATTGCCGGCCAGCTGCTCGACCCCGCCAGAAAAATGGCCCAGTGTTTTCGCCAGATCCTGCAGGTGGCCACGGTGGCGGAGGAACCACAAAGTGCCGCGCTGGACGAGATGCAGACATTCCAGAATCATTTTTATCTGGGTCGCATTGGCAATTTTGTTGTCGAGTCCTTCGATCGTTTGCCAGAGCTGAACCAGGCCGAATATTTCGCGTGCGGCAAGGTAGGCGCGGACAATGTCGGGCAGGGTGGCGCCAGTTTCCTCGTGCAGACGGAAGGTGAAACTCGGCCCAACCCGGTTGACCATGCTGTTAACCACATGCGTGGCAATAATTTCGCGACGCAGCGGATGGTTCCGGATGGCGTCGATATAGCGCTCGCGCAACTGAAGCGGGAAATAGCGCTCCAGTGCCGTGCGGATATATGGATCTTCCGGCACATCGGAAGCCAGCATGGCTTCGAATAGCTCCATCTTGTTGTACGCCAGGAGAACGGCCAGCTCAGGCGCGGTCAGACCGTGTCCGGCAGCCTTTCGTTCGACAATCTCTTCGTCGAACGGGAGGTATTCGATCTTGCGATTAAGCCGGCCGGCGTTCGACAGATAGCGGATATAGCGTGACTGTGCATCGAGCAATTCGGTGCCACGCGCACAGGTGACCGACAGCACCTGCGTCTGGAAATAATTGTCACGAAGCACCAGATGGGCAACGTCGTCGGTCATTTCGGTGAGTAGCTTGTTGCGTTGCTTTTCGGTTAATTCACCGTCTTCCATCGCGAAATTGAGCAGGATCTTGATATTGACTTCATGATCCGAGCAATCGACGCCAGCCGAGTTATCGATGGCATCGGTGCAGATGCGGCCACCCTGTCGCGCAAATTCGATGCGTCCCAGCTGGGTCAGGCCAAGATTGCCTCCTTCACAGACCACCTTGCAGCGCAACTCGCAACCGTCGACCCGGACCGCGTCATTGGCCCGGTCGCCGACAGCAGCATGCGCCTCCTTGCTGGATTTCACATAGGTCCCGATGCCGCCGTTATAAAGCAGATCGACCGGGGCCAGCAGCAGGTTGCGGATCAGTTCCTGCGGGGTCAGGGTTTCGGCCTCGATGCCGAGACTGGCCCGGGCCTGGGGGGACAGGGTGATCGATTTGGCGCTGCGTGGGTAAACGCCGCCGCCCGTCGAAATCAGTCCCTCCTGATAATCGGCCCACGACGAGCGGGGCAAGTTGAACAGGCGTTCGCGCTCAACAAAGCTCTGCTCGCAATCCGGATTGGGGTCTATGAAGATATGGCGATGGTCGACGGCTGCCAGCAGCTTGATGTGGCGGGATAACAGCATCCCGTTGCCGAAGACATCCCCCGACATGTCGCCGATGCCGACCACCGTAAAATCGTTCTCCTGCGTGTTGACGCCCAGTTCGCGGAAATGCCGCTTGACCGACTCCCAGGCGCCACGTGCCGGTGATGCCCATCTTCTTGTGGTCGTAGCCGACCGAGCCACCCGAGGCAAAGGCATCGCCGAGCCAGAAGCCGTACTCCTTGGAGACGCCGTTGGCGTAATCGGAAAAACTGGCCGTGCCCTTGTCGGCGGCAACCACCAGATACGGGTCATCGTCGTCATGGCGAACGAGATTCGGTGGCGGTACGATCTGGCCGCCTACCAGGTTGTCCGTGAGGTCGAGCAATCCGCGCAGGAAGGTGTGATAACAGGCGATGCCTTCTTTCAGCATGGCATCGCGGTCGCCGCCTGGTGGCGGGTTCTTGACCACGAAACCACCCTTGGAGCCGACCGGGACAATCACCGCGTTCTTGACCATCTGGGCCTTCATCAGCCCGAGTACCTCGGTGCGGAAATCTTCCATGCGGTCCGACCACCGCAAGCCGCCTCGCGCGACTTTGCCGCCGCGCAAATGGATGCCTTCCACCAGCGGTGAATAAACAAAGATTTCCCACATCGGCTTCGGTTCGGGCAGCCCCGGTATGCCCTTCGAATTGATCTTGAATGAATGGTAGGGCTTCGGGGCATTGTCCTTGCGCTGGAAATAATTGCTGCGTACGGTAGCGAGGATGGCAGCCAGGAATTGACGCAGGATGCGGTCGTCATCGAGGTTGGCCACGTCGTCCAGTGCCTGCAGGATTTGCGCTTCAAGGGCACTGGCCTGCACCGCATTGTCGAGATTGCTTTGCGGGTCGAAGCGAGCGAGGAAGAGTTCGAGCAATTGGCGGGCAATGCCGGGATGGGCGGCCAGCGTTTGTTCAATATAGGGCTGGCTGAAGGTAAAACCGGCCTGCCGCAAATATTTGGCATAGGCACGCAGGACGGCAACTTCGCGCCAGTCGAGCTGGGCGGCCAGCACCAGCCGGTTGAAGTCGTCGCTCTCGGCTGCACCGGTCAGCACATGACGGAACGTGTCCTGGAAAATGCCGCGGACGCGCTCAATATCCAGTTCTTCGGCACCCTTGAAGATCAGGCCAAAGTCATGCAGCCATACCGTTGGCCGGTCAGATCGCTGGATTTCATACGGACGCTCTTCAATGACCCGGACGCCCATGTGTTCGAGCATGGGCAGCGATGCCGAGAGGGGGACGGGTGCCGTGTCACGCAGCACCTTGAACCGGAGGCTGCCGGCCGGTGCTTCGAGCGGCACATAGAGGCTCATCGCCAGGCCGCCAGAGTCACTTAATGATTCCATCAATTCGATGTCCCCCACGGCGGCCCGCGCTTCGTAATCTTCGCGATAGCCGGCCGGGAAAGCGTTGAGGTAGCGGGCGTGGAGCAGATTGCCGCGCTCCTCGCCGCAACGCTCAGTCAGCGATTCGAACAGCTCGTCTTCCCAGCGACGGGCGGCCTGAACCAGGCGTCGCTCGATGCTGGGGACATCATAGTCGGGCACGTTCCCGGGTTTGGTATGGACCAGGATCAGGATGCGGGCCAGCGCGGATTCGGATACCTGAACATTGAACTCGCTCGATGTGCCCTGAAAGGCATCGAGCAGCACGTTCTGCATGCGCTGACGGAGTGCCGTGTCGTAATTTTCCCGGGGGGCGTAGATCAGGCAGGAATAGAAGCGACCGAAGGTGTCATGGCGGACGAACAGGCGCGTCCGTTGCCGCTCTCCCAAGCCGAGAATGCCCATGGCCACGGTATAGAGCTGGTCCGAGGTGATCTGGAACAGTTCATCGCGCGGGTATTGCTCCAGAATAATTGACAGGGCGCGGCCACCATGGCTGTGGGGTCGAAGCTCGGCACGGTCGAGCACATTCCTGACCTTCTGGCGAAGAATCGGAATGGCTTCCGGGCTGGCGCTGTACGCGGTGGCGGTAAACAGGCCGAGAAAGCGATGTTCACCGATGACTTTGCCGTCCTTGTCCATTTTCTTGACGCCAACATAATCGAGGTAACCCGGGCGATGAACGGTCGATCGGGCATTGGCTTTGGTCAAGACCAGCAGGCGCGGTTCGATGGCCACCTTTTTGACTTCAGGGGGCAGGGCCGAAAAGGATATGGAACGCTCTTCCCCTGTCTCGCGCAGAATGCCGGCGCCCGTGCCGGGCACGATGCGCAGCACGCAGTCGCTGTCGCCGGTCTCTTCGCTGATCTCATCGACCAGGGCGTATTCCCGGTAGCCAAGCATGGTGAAATTGCCTGCCGCCAGCCACTTGAGGAAGGCGATGTCCTCTTCGACCTGGGTCACTTCGATCGGTGGTGGCGAGGCCTCCAACGAGGTGACCAGATCCGTGAGGTTTTGGCGCATGCCTGGCCAATCGGCGACGGCAGCATGGACGTCGGCCAGGATGCGGGCCAAGCCTTGCTGCAGGGCTTCCAGGTGGGCAGGGTCTGTGCGACGGTCCACCTCGACATGAATGATGGATTCCAGGGTGCCGGCTGCCTCGTCGTGAATCTCCACGATTGCCTGCAGATTACCGTCACTGTCCCGACGCATCCGCATCAACGGGTGAATGATCAGGTGCACCGTCAGACCCTGACGGTTGACTTCCATGGTGATGGAATCGACGAGGAAGGGCATGTCCTGGCTGATGATTTCGATGATCGTGTGCGTTGATTGCCAGCCATGTTCTTCCGGTCGCGGGTTGTACACGCGGAGCCTGGAGGCGCCAGGGGTGAAGCGGCTGGCGAAATGCCAATGTGACAGCGCGGCGCCGTAGAGGTCCTGCGTTGAACGTTCGGCCAGGTCCTCGGCGGAGACTCTTTCATAGAAATTTTTTGTGAAGTTGGTCGCCAGGTCGGCCACGTCAGCCGGCAAGCGCTTCTGAATCAGTTCAAAGACTGCCGTGAGTGGATTGGTGTCGTTGTGGTCGGTCTGCTTGAGCATTATTGTCCTTTGGTGTCTTGCTGATTGGTTTCGCCTTCTTCTGCGAGAAGGTGTGACGCGTCGGCCTGCGGCGCGATGACGGCATCGTTCCTGATGGCTGGAAGCAGCGGGGACTGAGCGTCAATGCTTCCAGTGGGCCGCAATGTGTTTGATGCCAAGGATTGAATTTCCCGATCAACGTCATTTTTCGAGCATACGGTGTTGCGCCCGGGATCGCCGGTGTCGGCCGATTTCCTTTGGCAATAATGCAAGAATGCGCCGCGCTTGTCGATGAATGATCAATAGTGTCCGCGACCCGATTTTGATTTCAGGCGATTTTTGGTGTTGACCGCGGGATTGACAGGGCGCCCAACCGCAATGGGCCAGAACGGGCACCAAGTTTGCACTGCAGGTGCACAAGGCCATGACTGAGCGATTGGCCACGAGCCCTGCCGTGAAGGGAGAGACTCCACGGCGAAAAAAAGCCGCAGCAAGGTGCTGCGGCTGCTGCGAGTGCGAACGGTTTCAGTCTCCGCCCGGCTCCATGTAGGCCTGCAGGTAATTCGGCAGAGTGACGCTCTTGATCAGGCTGTGCTGCGTTTCCAGCCAGTCGATGGCTTCTTCGCAGTGTTCGAGCAATTCTTCCAGCAGATCGCGGCTGACGTAATCCTGCAATGTTTCGCACAAGGCGATGGATTCGACCAGCAGGGGGCGCTGGATTTCACGTTCGTATTTCAGATCGCACTGCAGGCACTCGACGACGTCTTCACCGATCATCAGCTTGCCCAGATTTTGCAGGTTGGGCAGGGCTTCCAGAAAGAGTACGCGCTCGATGATTTCGTCGGCCTCCTTCATGACGCGAATGGACTGCTTGTACTGGTAGTCGTTGAGCTTTTCGAGGCCCCAGTTGCGGAACATGCGGGCATGCAGGAAATACTGGTTGATCGAGGTCAGTTCGTTCTTGAGCACCTTGTTCAGGGCTTCGATGACTTTCTTGTCGCCTTTCATGGTCGCTCTTCCTTAAACCGGGGTGCCGGAGCCCATCTGGCTCTGCTGGTAGTTATGCAGGCCGACCAGTTCGATCAGTTTGAGCTGCTTTTCGAGGTAATAGGCGTGGTCCATCTCGGTATCTTCAAGCTGGATGCCGAGCATGTCGCGGCTGACGTAGTCCTGTGCCTTTTCGCAGGCGGCCATGGCTTTCTTGAGGTCGCCGACCACCTTGTATTCAACGGAAAGGTCGGATTTAAGCATGTCCGGGACGTTCTTGCCGACTTTGAGGGCTTCGCGCTTGGCCAGATTTGGCGTGCCTTCGAGGAACAGAATGCGCTGGATCAGCGCGCGGGCGTGGGTCAGCTCGTGCTCGGATTCGTGAATCGCCTTGTCGGCAAGGCTCTGGAAACCCATGTCGGCGTACATTTCGCCGTGGATCAGGTATTGATCGACAGCGGTCAGCTCACCGGCCAACAGCTCGTTGAGGATGTCGATTATTTTCTTGTCGCCCTTCATTGCGTACTCCCTGGATGGTTGAAAGTTACGGCTGGCTGGCGAAATTGGCTGGCTTGCCTGAGCGCCTATTTTAGGCGCCCGGGGCCAGCTTTTCCACCCAGATATAGCGTGCGACCGCATGCTCGAGGGCCAGTTCAACCTCGTCGGCGAGAATCACGGTCATTGGTCGTTGTTGCAGCACCCGGAGCGGACGATTGGTCGCCAGTCCGTAGGCGGTCAGCTGCTCGCGCTGGAGCGGGTCGATTTCATCGCCCAGCGCGGCCAGGCGAACCTCGGTACCGGGCGGAATGAAGGCGAGAGGCAGGCGGACTTCGTGGGCGGGGCTCATGACCAGAGGGCGCGCAGCGCGATATTGAACAGCCCGCCGATAAGGAAGGCGAAGGGCACAATCACGGCCACCATGGCGAGTGCAACCTTGCTGCCCTGTTCCTTGACCATCATCATCAGGCTGGCAAAGCAGGGAACGAACAGGGTGATGGTGATCATGCCGACCACCGCCTGGATCGGGCTCAGCGTATGGGCCATCGCAAACAGGCCGGTGGCGCCGAAATCACGACGCAGGAAGCCCATGACGAAAGCCGCGGAGGCTTCCTTCGGCAATCCGAGCCAGCCCGATACCAGCGGCTCACCGGCTTCGATGATGGCCGGCAGTACGCCGCTCTTGTCCATCGCGTACATGATGAAGGTACCGAGCAGGAAGAGGGGGATGACTTCGACTAGATACCATTTGAGCCGGCCACCGGTCTTTTTCATCACGTTGGCGATGATCGGCAGGCGCATCGGCGGCAGTTCGGTGACCAGCGGGATGCGGCGGCCGGGGATCAGTTTGGCCGCAAGAAAGCCGGCCAGGAGCAGAACGCCGACCATGGCCAGCACCCAGATGAGCACGGCAGAGAACGATACCCCGCCGAGCATGCCAAGGACCACGCCCAATTGCGCCGAGCAGGGAATGGCCAGTGCGAGCAGGAAAATGGTGATCAGCCGTTCGCGACGGCTGTGCAGAATGCGCGTGGTGAGCGTCGCCATGGTCACGCAGCCGAGCCCGAGAACCATTGGCAGCACGGCACGGCCGTTCAGTCCGATCATGGCAAACAGCCGGTTGGCGATCACGGTGAGTCGCGGCAGATAGCCGGAATCCTCAAGGATGCCGAAGGCAAAGAAGAACGTGCTGACAATGGGCAGGATGAGCGCCAGCGCGTAGGTCATGCCCATGGTCCACAAGCCGTATTGGCCGACCAGCAATTCCTGCAGCCAGACCGGGCTGATCGTGGCGGTGACGAAATCGCTAAAAGCCGGGTTCAGAATCCCTTCGAAAAGGTCTTTCTCCATCAGGCCGACCAGCGTCGTGGCGCCAAAGACGCCGACGAACTGATAGACCGCATACAGTACGGCGAGCAGGATGGGGATGCCCCAGACCGGATGCACGACATACTGCCCCATGCGCTGTGACAACAAGGGGCTGCTCTTGAGCGCGCGCTGGATGACGCTGGTCGCCAACGCATCGGCCGCTTCAGTGCGTTCGCGTGCCAGCAGGGCGGGGAGATCACCGTCGGCGCGGTCTGACGCGGCCTGGCGCAGGGCTTCGATCTGGGCCAGATTGTCGCCGGCGTGCTCGGCCAGCCAGTCGGCGACGACCGAATCGCCGCCCATGTACAGAATGGCCAGTCCACGGGCGGCCAGTAACGGATGCGGCGCCAGGCGGGTAATGGCGTCGGCGACGCGCTTGATGTCGGCCTCGATCTCCGGGTCGTAGCGCAGCAGCGCTTCGGCGCGGCGGGCGTGGGTCATGCCGCTAGTCAGTTCGCCAATGCCTTCGCCACCGGTGGCAACGGTGGCGAGGACCGGGATACCCAGTTCTTCGGCGAGTGCGGGAATGTCGACCATGACGCCGCGGGCCGCTGCTTCGTCGTGCATGTTGAGCGCCAGCACCATGGGCACGCCGAGTTCAGCCAGCAGCGCCGTCAGCGTCAAGGTGCGGCGCAGATTCTTGGCGTCGCCGACTTGCACAAGGCAGCGCGACGACTCGTTGAGCAGGGCTTGCATGGTCGCCCGTTCGTCGTCGCTGCGCGAAGGCAGGGCGAGCACGCCGGGTGTGTCGAGCAGCATCGCCTCTCGGTCGAAACGGGCGCTGGCCCGGGTTACTTCGACAGTGGTCCCGGGGTAATTCGAAACATTAACGTAGGCGCCGGTCAGGCGATGAAAGAGGACTGATTTGCCGACGTTAGGGTGCCCGACGAGCAGGATGGCATTGGCGGCAGGGGAAGGAGTGGTCACGTTCTAAGGGCTTCAGGTGTTACTCAATACTCGGCATATGCCGAGCCAAACGCTACTTTACGCCGGATTTTCCCTCGGCCAGATGATCCAGGACAAGTTTTTGCAATTGCGACGCGTTAGCAATTGGAATCGGTCGGACTCTGCCCGGCATGGCGAACTATTTTTGGCCATGCCGGGCCTGCGCCGGCCGTAGATGACGATGTCAGGCACTGCAGCTGCTGACGATTTCCAGTTTTTCCATCCATTCGAGCAGACTGTCTGCTGCAGACTGCCATTGGGTATCCAGCATAAGCACGTGCCCCAGATTCGGCAGGCGTCGCACTTCACCCCGCCACGGCACGGCGGAGAAATACAGCATTGAACTCGAAAACACGGCGTCTTCCTCGCCGCCCATGACGACCACCGGCAATTTGCGGCGCGATTTCGGGCGCACCATCAAGGCCGTGGCCATTTCTGCGATGGCTTTCTGTGATTCAGGAACGACGAAATTCATGAAGCGTCTGGCTTCACGTACGGACATGTCCTTGGCGAAATAGACACGCGTCAGCACTTCTTCAATTTCGTCGGAGCGCTGCCCGTCAAGGACGCGTTCAATGGCTTGCAGAAAGCCGGGAAAACGCGTCGTCAGGCTGATGGCGCTGGGTAGCGTGCCGGTGGGTGGAACAGGCGCGAGAAATGCGGCCGCAACGGCGTCGCCGGTTTCGAGATAGCGCTCCAGAACCATGGTGCCCATCGAGTGCCCGATCACGATGGTCGGCCCGTCGATCTGGGCCATCGCGTGCGCCACATCTGCCGCATAGTCGGCTATCCCGAAATCATCGATGTGCTCCCGGCCTTCGCTGGCGCCATGGCCGGCGAGGTCGACGGCATAGCAGTCGTAACCCTGCTCCTGGAAAAACGGGATGAAATAATGTTGCCAACAGCTTGAATCGACGTAGCCGCCATGCACGAAAAGCAGGTTGGCTCGCGCTTCAGGATGAGCCGTGGGATGGCGGTGGAGCTTGATTTTTCGTTGTTTCATTTTGGTATTTTCGAGTCGGTTGCATGTGCCGTCGCACAGAGGTTGGTGCGGTGAGGCATGAAGGAAGGCTGCAGGGATGCTGGGGCCGGAATCATTGAATGAGTCGGTTGCCGGTTGTCTTTTTGACGCGCTGAAACAGTGATATGTCGACGTTCGACAGGGAAAAAGACTGTGCTGCGGTCAACCGGAAAAAACGGCAGAATATCAAAATTTCTCCTGCGCTTGCAAGGCAGCCTCGATCAATCGGCGCGAAATGCTGATCGGCTCCGGCAGGATGGGCAGGGCGTCGATGGCGAACCACCCGGCGGCCTCAATCTCCCTGGTATCCGGCGTGACCTCTCCGCCGGCATAGTCGGCAAAGAAGGCAATCATCAGCGAATTGGGGAAAGGCCAGGGCTGGCTGTTGAAATAACGGAGGTTGCAGATTTCAACACCGACTTCTTCGCGGACTTCGCGGGCGGCGCATTCCTCCAGCGTTTCGCCCGGCTCGACAAAGCCGGCCAGGGCGCTGAATACGCCCGGCTTGAAATGCGGGCTGCGGCCGAGCAACAGCTTGTCACCGTCGCGCACCAGAACCATGACGGCTGGAGAAATGCGCGGGTAAGCGAGCAGGCCGCAAGCGGGGCACTGCATCGCCAGTTCACCGGCTTTCATGGCCGTCGGTGTGCCGCACCGGCCGCAAAAGCGATGGTTGTTCTGCCAGTCCAGCAACTGCGTGGCGCGCCCGGCCAGCGCAAAAATATCGGCGCCAGCCAGCTGGAAAATGGCGCGCAGTGGCATGGCGACGCCCGCGGCAAGTTCGGGGAAATACTCGACATCGGCCGCATAGCAGGGCAGGCCATTCAGCTCGCC
This sequence comes from Betaproteobacteria bacterium, assembly GCA_016709965.1. Taxonomy (NCBI): domain Bacteria; kingdom Pseudomonadati; phylum Pseudomonadota; class Betaproteobacteria; order Rhodocyclales; family Azonexaceae; genus Azonexus; species Candidatus Azonexus amarohabitans. Next base: position 806,738 of record JADJLT010000001.1, on the reverse strand, counting down.
AACGCTCAAGGCTCTTTCCGGGTGGCCGAATTCCGCAGCCAGGCCAGACGGGAAGACGGCATCGGTATCGCTCCCGGCGACGGTCAGCAGCCGATGCTCGGCGCGCAGAATCCAATAAGCGGGTTGATTCATGGCGAGGGGCTAAATGGAGATTCTCTGTCCCGGCTGCTCCGGCAGGCGGTAGATCGTCATCTCCGAATTCGGCGCCAGTGTTCCCAGTGCCATGCTCAAAATCGAGATGAACATGCTGGCAAAAAAGGCCGTCCAGAAGCCGGAAATCTGAAAACCGCTGACCACCTTGGCCACCAGCAACAGCATCAGCGCGTTGATGACAAGCAGGAAAAAGCCCAGTGTCACCAGTGTTAAAGGCAGAGTCAGAAAGACCAGCAGTGGCCGCAGCACGGCATTGGCAAAACCGAGGAGCAGCGCCGAGACGATCAGTGACGAGGTGCTGGAAAAACGTATACCCGTAAATACCAGGCTCGCCACCCACAGGCATAAGGAGGTGATGCCCCATTGGATGAAAAACCCTGCAAGATTGTCGAACATGTCGTGACCTTGGTTGCTTGGTGAAATGAGTGCTGCCTTAGCGCAGCGAAATCACACTTAGCATACTGAATTTTTTCAGCCTTGGCGCTCCGAATCTTGCACTGCAGCAAGAAGCGGCTAGGTGAACGCCAGTGCCAACTGAGGTGAGGGCGCCTCCTCGATCACCGGCTCAATCTTCAGTCTGTATTGAGAAGGGGCATTCAGCACCGCCTCGAATTCAGCGTCCGGAAAATCCGCGTGTTCGCCCAGCCAGAAATTACACACTTCCTGCTCAAGAATGATCGGCATGCGCTCTTGAATTGCACCAACGGCGGCATTGGCGCCGCTGGTCAAAATGGCGCAAGTGGTTCCCGCCAGTGGGTGGTGGTCGAAAATGCCGGCGAACATCATCAATTCACCACAGGGTCCGCTGATCCGCATTTTCTGCGCGCCATTTGCCAAGTGTTGCCATGCATGAAAGGCCGTGGCGGGGATCAGGCAGCGGTTTCTTTTGAGAATTTTGCTGTAGAACGGCCGGCAGGAGAGAGCTACACCGGGCAAGGTGATAAGCGGGTTGCGCGGCTCATGGTCGAGAAAACTGCCAACCAGCCCCCAGCGAGCCGTGCTGCCCATATGGCCGCTACCAGTCGAAGTAATCATCAATACCGGATCAGTCGGGTGCATTTCAAACGAACGGGGCATGTCTGCCTGAGCAAGCCGAAGCAGCGGGAAGCGCCTGTTCAGCGCGCTGGCTTTTGCATTGAGTTCGTAGCATTCGCACATGGCGGTCTCCCCGGTGATACGATATACAGTAGTTTATACAGTATTCGTGGGGTGCACAAGTCGTGAGGGGTATCTGGCGGTGGCATTTCTTGTTTTTATCAATGTTGTGTAGTGAATAGCAATCACCTGTTGTCCGGCTTTGAGATAACACGCGATCGGTGTCGTTGAGATCATTAGTCTATTTCCCTGTATTGAAGCCAGGTGTACGCCGCTTCATGCTCAACAGGTTCTGCGCCATGGCCGTCACGACCTCTATTTCAGGGGGCACTCTCCCGAATTTCAAAGCATAACGCTCGAGCGGCAGGAGTGGCTCTCACCAGGATTCGGTCAACATTCAGGCCAGAAGGATATTCCAGTTATGTGGGGTATCGCACAGACTTGCCGGTGCCAAAGCGGAGAATTACGACATCAGTGAAGTTCCCCAGTAATCGGGAGAAACTCCGGAGGGAATGCGAAATAAATAGAGGAATCCGGCCATCGCATTTCTCGTGCTCCCGGTTGTTTTGGCAAGCCTTGCGACGGGCCAATGGATCAACATTTGTTTGACGCCAGCGATCTTCTACAATGCCGTGGCAGTGATCGGCGTGCTGATTCAGACCATGGGCTTCAACGCAGAACAGGCGCTGACCAAGGAGACGATGCCATGATCCTGATTACCGGTTCGATGGTCGATAGCTTCAAACCCGCAGAAGCTCTGGCGCCAGCCTTGGTAGGCAAGGGGCTGCCGGACTCCAAGCCCCCGCCGCAACAAGTCGTGTCCGGATTGGCGCGACAAAAAATGGGCATCGCACCAATGAGCGGAGTCCGACTAGTTGCCCGCTTTCACCAAAAATATGGCCAACCAAGGCTGGGCAAGGCGCTTGGCCTGAGCAGGAGAATAAAATGAATCAACAAATCGCCAAGGGCATTTCCGGTCAAGTGATTCTGGTCGGGATATATGATGACGAAGCCAAGGCGCAACATGCCATCGAGCAACTCCGCGACAAGGGTGTTGCCCTGGATATGCTTTCCGTACTCGGCCGTGTACATGCATCGGGTGACGACGTGCTCGGCATCTATTATTCGGGCGTTGGCTCACGAGTCCAGGCTTGGGCCAGGCAAGGCGCACTCTGGGGCGGGCTCTGGGGAATGCTGGCCGGCGCAGCAGCCATGTTCGTGCTGCCGGTAGTGGGGCCGATATTTGCTGCCGGCCCGGTTGTCGAAGCGATTGTTGTCACATTGGGCGGTGGCATTGCTGGCGCCACCACTGGCGGTGCCGCAATGGCTGGTGCTGCTTCCCTGACCCATCTGGCCTCGGTCATGCACCGCATGGGTATCCCGCAAGAGCAGCTCGATCACCTGCATCAGGCCATCGTGGACGGCCATTTCCTGTTGTTGCTGCGAGATGAAAAGGATGAAGTTTTACCTTGGCTGGAAGTGCTTCAGCACAGCGAAGCCTGCGAAGTGATTGAGCTGCCCTACAAAACCTTGTAAATGCACTTTGATCCACCTTGCTGCTACTTGGCAGCAGGGGCGGCATGCCGGAGATTCGGAATCGAATAAAGAAAGAATGGCAATACTATGGCCTTGCGATTAATAGAGATCGTCTTGCCGGAAAAGGATGGCGCGGAGCTTCGCGAGCTTCTCAAGGCCCACGAACTGCTCGAACACCGACAGATTCGGCTGATAGATGAAGAAGTGTTGGTGCGGATACTGCTTGACGCGGAACAGCTCGAGGCAGTGCTGGACTTGTTGGAGAGTCGCTATACCAATAAGGATGGCAAACGGGTGGTGATTCTTCCTGTCGAGGCAACCTTGCCTCGTGCCGAACCAGAGCCGACTGCCGAGCCCGAACAAGCCGAGCCTGAAGAAAAATCGCCCGAGCGGATCGCCCGGGAGGAATTGTATGAAGATATTAAAGATGCCGCGCACTGCTCGCGGGTCTATCTGGCCATGGTGGCACTGTCCACGATCGTGGCGGCCATCGGCCTGTATTACAACAGCGTAGCCATCATCATTGGTGCCATGGTGATCGCCCCCTTGCTGGGACCGAACATGGCCATGGCCTTGGCCACGACCTTGGGCGACTTACCCTTGCTGTGGCGCGCGCTGAAGACAAGTGTGGCCGGAACAGGGACAGTGATGGCGCTGTCGGTAATCCTCGGCGTGGTGCTGCAGGTGGACCCGGCATTGCCGGAGGTGGCGTCACGAAATGGCGTGGCGCTGGGCGATGTTGTCGTTGCCCTGGCGTCTGGCGCGGCGGGGGCGCTGGCATTTACCACCGGGGTGTCGGCAACGCTGATCGGTGTCATGGTGGCGGTAGCCTTGTTGCCGCCACTAGTGACGTTCGGCCTGCTTTTGGGCAGCGGGCATCTGGTGATGGCCAGCGGAGCGCTATCGCTGTTTTTGATGAACCTGATCTGCATCAACCTGGCTGGCGTGACGACATTTCTGGTTCAGGGGATTCGTCCGGCAAGCTGGTTGGAGAAGGATCGAGCTGCGAAGGCCACGCGTATCTCCATCATGCTGTGGGGAGTACTGTTGGCGGCGTTGATCGGCCTGATCCTTGTCTTGTGAAAAAGCTGAATGAACTTCTTTTACCGTGTCAGCAAACTGGTCGCCATGGCGCTATCGCTTCCGGCTGGCGAATCGCACAGCCTGATCCTGACGCTTAGCTTTTTCGTGGTCGTTTTCTCGATCCTTGCCCAAGGTTTGACGATTGGTCGAGTTGTCGGATCACCAACGGCTCGATGGCAGGTATTGAGGCGGTTCCGGACGCAGCAAAGTTGAATGCAATTCAGAAAGGATTCAAATGAAAATTCATCTCAAGGACTTTCGGGTGCCGGAAGGCAAAACGGTCGATTTGAAAAAATGGCCCACTGAGGTCAAGCCTTTCTACAAATCGAAATCGAAGTATCGGAAATTACTTCAAAAACATGTCGATAAATTGAGTGAATTGCAAAAGCTGCACTATGCATCCAATCGCTATGCGGTGCTGCTGATCTTTCAGGCCATGGATGCGGCCGGAAAAGATGGCGCCATCCGGCACGTCATGTCCGGCATCAATCCGCAGGGTTGCCAGGTATTCAGTTTCAAGCATCCAAGCGCCACTGAACTGGAGCACGACTTTCTCTGGCGCAGCACGCAATCGCTACCGGAACGTGGTCGCATTGGCATCTTCAATCGCTCTTACTACGAGGAAGTGCTGATCGTTCGCGTGCATCCGGAGATATTGATCGGTCAGCGACTACCGGATGGTGTGTTTGACGAAGAAACGATCTGGCAGGAACGCTATCGCTCAATTGTCGACCTGGAAGCCCACCTGCATCGAAACGGCACGCGAATCATCAAGTTCTTCTTGCATTTGTCGAAGGACGAACAGCGCAAGCGCTTCCTCAAACGTATTGATGATCCCGACAAGAACTGGAAATTCAGTGAGGCAGACATCGAGGAGAGGCAATACTGGGATAAATACATGCTCGCCTACGAAGACTGCCTGAGCGCTACAACCAGCGAAATCGCCCCCTGGTACATCGTCCCTGCTGACGACAAGAAAAATGCCCGGCTAATCGTCTCGCAAATCATCCTGAAGACATTCAAGGCGCTCAAGATGAGTTACCCGGAGACCGATGAAGCGCGACGCGAGGAATTGCAGGGAATTCGTCAGCAGCTGGTAGAGGAATCCTGAGCGATTCATGTCATAGTGCGGCGGCCGGCAAAAAGCGGCCCCTCCAAAAAGTTGCTTCTACACCCGCCTGCGCGGTGAATCGGGAGCGTTACAGTCAGCGATATATTCCATTTGGTTAGAAGTGCTATTCAGTGATGATTAAAAAGTACCGATCAACTTTCTTCATCAGCAATTAGCACGTCCCGTCCAAAATCCGCCAAGCCTGCGGCGGAACAGAGCTCATGGCTTAATTATGGTGAGTTGATCGATGACACAAGGTCTCCCTGCCTCAATAAATCGAGGTCACGGAACAGGTCGAAATTTTTTACCGCCGGATTCGAAAGCAGGCACGGATTTGGCCACCTGTCTCCCGCCGCTTTCAGTCAGCAATGCGGATGGCCGTTTAAGCTTTGGGCGCTACGATTCGCAATCAACCCCACTTTGTTTCGAACTTTCGCCAACAGGCCGGGTCTGGCTTAACAGCCGGGCAAGAACCCAATAGAACTTCAACCAATCCGGCAGGAGGCAACAATGAATCGAAAAATGTTTGGCTGCTGGGCGATCATTTGGGCAATCGCCGGGTTTTCCGCTCAGGCCGGCGCTCAGGATAGTACGTCCGAGGATTGGATCAAGAACCCGGCAATGGGCAATTACAAGGCTTATGCCGAGTTCAAGATGGCCAATTACGACACAGCCCGGCACATCTGGGAAACATTGGCCGGGCTGGGTAATCCGGATGCGCTGTTCAATCTCGGGATTCTGGCCGAGGATGGGCTGGGCGAGAGTCGCGATTTGAAGAAGGCGGAATCGCTCTATGTGGCAGCGGCCAATGCTGGCGGTTTCAAGGCGCAATACCGCCTCGGCATGCTCTACAGCGGTACTGACCCTGCAACCCGCAATCTCGACAAGGCCCGTCATTTTCTAAGTCTGGCTACTGAGCATGGTGACCGCGACGCGGCGGCCCGGCTTGCTTCGCTTGATCAGCCCAACCGGCCGCCGACGGAATTCGAGCGCGCCGAATTGCTGTCCAACGCCGGCAAGCATGCTGAGGCAGCAGTGTTGTACAAAAAGCTGGCTGATGCCGGCGATATCACGGCAGTTACCCGGCTGGCCTGGATGTATGAGGCTGGCCGCGGCGTCGAGCGTAGCCTTGACGAAGCAGCACGCCTGTTCATGCAAGCGGCCCAGGCCGGTGGCGCCGAGGCGCAATACGCCATTGCCGTGATGTACCGCACGGGCAAAGGTCAGGTGAAAGATAAAGAGCAGAGTCTGATCTGGCTCAAGCATTCGGCCGAGCAGCATTACCCCGCCGCCATCGCGGCACTGGCGGCTGAAACATCTGCCGAATAGGCAAGCAGATAATTGCTTTCCCGGATGACTTGGTGACGGCCATCTTTGCAAACTTGTGTATCAGGCCCAGCGACGGATTTATCCGCAGCTATTTCAGCAGGGTAAGAATGAAGTGGCACGAAAAGTTTTCGGGGGTAACTTCGATGACAGCACTCTCGCAAGCGGGTTAGTTATCCGAGACTTTTATTTCGTTTTGAAACGATAAGCACTAGTACCCAGCGCTTGGAAACATCAGGGACACAACACGGGTTCCTTTTTGAGTCTGACCTTCCCCAAAGCCTGACCTACTGGAATGGGCACAACTGATCCATTCGTCTGTCTTTTTTGATTGAAAAGGGCGGATCACGAAAGTTTCAATTTTGGCCGTTTTTTCCGGTTGACCGCAGCAATGGTCTCGTCGGCGCCAATGCTCGAAAACTTCACCCATCCCTAGGGGTACCCCCCACCTTCAGTGACGGTGCATCTCCGTTACCCCAATTTCTGAACCCATCGCCACAGCAGCCCATGAAAGCGTTATGTGCTGTGGCACACGGTCGGCAACCGAAATTGCGTCTACAAGTGGTGTTAACAAAGGGATTGGGTATGCCTCGGCGGTCGAAAGTCAGCGCCGACGCAACCATGAATTGATACATAGCCGCATGGAGTCACGCCATGAACCGCATGAGCCTTCGCAAGACAGTTAGCGCCGCCACATTGCTAGGCGGGGCGATCATGGCAGCAAATGCGCTCGCCCAAATGCAGGGTGGAAACGGCCAAGGCTACGGAATGATGCACGGCAATGGCACCAACTGGATGGGTGGCTATGGCGGAGCAATGGATGGATACGGTGGATGGGTGCCGGTCCTGCTCGTCATCGTGGTTGCTGGCCTCGTCGTCTGGATCGTCAAGCAAAGGAAGAAGTGAAAGCTTTTCGTTTCAGTCACGCCTGAATGCTATGGACGGAGTCGCCTGGAACTCACCCGGAGGCTCCGCTTCAGCTCGTCGTCGGTTGCGGAAACGCGATCTTGATTAACCCCGAAAGGACGTTTACATGACAAATATTTTTCTTCGCAAGACCCTGGGCGCCAGCGCATTGCTATGCGCGGCCTTGTTATCAACCAACGCACTGGCCGACCGTTCGCCAGACACCTATGGCCCGGGCTATGGCATGGGTAGCATGATGGGCGGCTCTGGCATGGGCGGCATGATGGATGGCTACGGATCCGGTCACGGCATGGGTGGCTACGGCCATGGTGAAAGAATGGGCGGCCAGCGCTCAGACTGCGGCATGGGGCCCGGCATGATGGGCGGCTCCGGGTTGAGATCTGATCTGAACCTGAGCGCGGATCAACGCAGCAAGATTGCCAAGATCCAGAATGATCTGCGCCGCCAGCACTGGGCCCTGATGGGCAAAATGCTCGACGAGCAAGCGCAGATGGGCGAGCAGTATTCCTCGGATAACCCCGATGACGCGATGCTGAAAAAGACCTACAGAAATATATCGGACCTCCGACATCAGATGTTTGATCTGTCGCTCGATGCCCGGAAGCAGATCGAGGCGGTGCTCACCAAGGAGCAGCGCGAAAAGCAGAAACGCGGCTGATTAGCGATGCGAGAAACGCCCAATCGTGGCGGGTGGCCGGCAGGCTGGGCCGCCACGCCGCAAGGCGTTTCTTTTGCCGGCAAGCAATATCAACTCGCAAAGTCCGGCTCACGGTTTCATCACGAAAAAGGGAGTCTGTCCATGTATGGATTCAGTACGCAGCTAACACTGCCATTCGATAGCGCCGTCACCAAAGTTACGGAGGCACTGAAGAAGGAAGGATTCGGCGTGCTCACCGATATCGATGTCAAAGCGACCTTGAAAACCAAACTTGATATCGAGCATCGGCCGTATCGCATCCTCGGCGCCTGCAACCCGCCGCTCGCCCACCGTGCAATTGAGGCGGATCCGGACATTGGGCTGCTGTTGCCGTGCAACGTGGTGGTCCGTGAAGAAGCCGATGGAAGCATTACGGTTGCATTCATGGATCCCGAGGCAGTGTTGGGGCTGGTCGACAAACCTGAGGTGCAAGTGCTTGCCAAGGAAGTCGGGGCACTTTTGCAGAAAGTCTGCGCAAGCCTCAAGACGTAACGCTTCCTCGAAACGTCACAGCACCAGGAGAACACTATGCAGTTACTTACTATCGCCGGGATTCTGGTTGCGGCATTTTGCGTCGTCTTTGCGCTGCAAAACAATGTGCCCACTGTCGTGGAATTCATGCTTTGGCGCTTCGAAAGTTCACTGGCCATCGTGCTTCTGCTAACGCTGGCCCTTGGTGGCTTTATCGTGGCGCTGATGTCGACACCGGCCACCTTGCGACGGCAATGGGCGACAACCCGGCAGAACAAGCACATTGCCGAGCTGGAAAAAGCCTGCAGTGCTCAGAAAGAAGTCATCGCCGATCTGGAGATGCGCATCCCGGTAGTCGATAGTGAGCCAGAGGAGGCTCGTCCCTATCTTGGTCTCAAGCAAATCTTCGGCGGCATGGGGCGCAACGACAGCGTAAAAGTGAATCCCCCGCCCAAAGTTTAGGGCGGGTATGGCCGGGCAGCGCATAGCTCTCTTCCTGGATTCAGGCAGAGATGAATCAATGGGAGAACAGCATGAAATTTCGATATTTGCACAGCCTGCTGGCCACGTTGGCAATTGCAGCAAGCGGCCTTGCCATGGCCGCCAATGAGTCAGTCGAGCGCGGTCGTTACCTCGCCCAGCTCGGTGACTGTGTGGCTTGCCACACCAGCGAAAAGGGAACGGCGATGGCTGGCGGTCGGGCTTTGGACACGCCGTTTGGCAAGTTGTACTCAACGAATATCACGCCGGACAAGGCCACTGGTATTGGCAACTACACCTTCGAACAGTTCGACCGCGCCATGCGTAAAGGGGTCGCTGCTGACGGCCACAATCTCTATCCCGCCATGCCTTATCCCTCATATGCCAAGATGACGGCGGATGACATGCAGGCGCTCTACACCTATTTGATGCTAGGCCTGCCGCCCGTCCAGCTGGCCAACAAACCCTCCGAAATGCACTGGCCTTTCAACATGCGCTGGGGCCTGGCGATCTGGAACTGGTTTTTCCTCGACGATAAGCCTTTCGTAGCCACCAGCAGCAAGGATGCGACCTGGAACCGTGGCGCCTATCTGGTCCAGGGCCTGGGTCACTGTGGCGCCTGCCATACACCGCGTGGATTCCTTTTCCAGGAAAAAACAATGAGCGACTCGGGTTCAAACGGCTCGCTCTTCCTGTCCGGCGAAACGGTCGAATCCTGGCGCGCCCTGAGCCTGCGTGATCTATGGACGGTCCAAGATACCAAACTCTTCCTCAAGACAGGGCAGAACCGCTATGCAACGGCTTCGGGCAATATGGCCGACGTCATCATGCACAGCACGCAGCATGTCAGCGATGACGATCTGCTGGCCATCGCCAGCTACCTGAAATCCCTGCCAGCCGGTCCCAACGACAAGCCGATGCCGGCCAGCACGGAAAAGCTGGCAGTGGTCGCCCATGTGCCGGACAACCTGTTCAGCACCCGTGGCGGTCTCGGCTACATCCAGTTCTGCGGTGACTGTCACCGCGCTGATGGCGGCGGCGTCGAAAAAATCTTCCCACCTCTGGCCGGCAATCCTACGGTCAGTTCGAAAGATGCCTCGACGCTGGTGCATATCATGCTGACCGGTGGGCAGACTGCTGCCACGGCAACCCATCCGCGTGTGTTCGCCATGCCGGCCTTTGCCCGTCTTGCTGACACGGAAATGGCAGAGATCCTCAGTTTCGTCCGGGCTAGTTGGGGCAATGGTGCGCCCGTGGTCGATGCGGGCAATGTGGCCAAGATGCGGGCCGAACTCGATCCGAAGACGACCGATTCGAGCAAATTCGAAACGCCGCGTCTGGCCAACATGTTGCTGGCCAAGAATGCCCCGCAACTGGTCCGCGGCATGCGCCTGCACCTCGAAACCAAGGACTTTCTACCCAACAATGTTGGCGACCAGCTCAATTGCACCAGCTGCCACCTGAACGCCGGAACGGTAGCCGACGGCTCGCCCTTCGTCGGTGTTTCCGCCTTCTTCCCGAGCTATGGTGCGCGGGCCGGCAGGATCATCACGATTGAGGAACGGATCAACGGTTGCTTCCGCCGCTCGATGAACGGCAAGCCGCTGGCCAAAGATTCCGATGATATGAAAGCGATGGTCGCGTACTTCGACTGGATGAAAGGTGAAACCAAGCCGGAAGACAAAGTCGCCGGGCGTGGCGTCGGCAAGATCGACCGCTCGATGAAGCCGGATACAGACAACGGCAAGAAGATCTACGCCGACCAATGTGCGGTCTGCCACGGCGAAAACGGCGAGGGACTGAAGAACGCCGTCGGCAAGATGGTCTATCCACCGTTGTGGGGTGACGAGTCCTTCAATATCGGCGCCGGCATGGCCCGGACCTACACGGCAGCAGCCTTCGTCAAACGCAACATGCCGATCGGCTTCCATGACAAATTCCCGCTCGGCCAGGGTGGTCTATCCGACCAGGAAGCGCTCGACGTGGCCGAGTACTTCAGTCACCAGCCACGTCCGGACTTCCCGGACAAGGTCAAGGACTGGCCGAAGGATCCCAAGCCATCGGACGCACGCTATTGATCGTGCAATCGTAGTAGCCAAGAAAGCGCCCCGGAAACGGGGCCTTCAGCCAGAAAAAAGCCCCGAAAATCGGGGTTTTTTTCTGGCTGATGAGTGAAGCCAATTCTGATTTGAATGTGGCATATCAACTGAGTTTTTCATCGCTGAATGAAAAATACCTAATCGTCATTAGGCGGAGTTCGGCCAATTAAAACTTTTAAAAACTTCCCCCCCCCCCCCCCACCCCAAAGGGGGGGGGCCGGGGCGGGGCCACCCCCCCCCCCCCCCCCCCCCCCCCCCCCCCCCCCCCCCCCCCCCCCCCCCCCCCCCCCCCCCGGGGGCGGGGGGGGCCCGGCCGGGCGGCCGGGCCCCCCGCCCCCGGGCCCCGGGCCCCGGGGGCCCGGGCCCGGGCCCCCCCCCCCCCCCCCCGCCCCCCCCCCCCCCCGGGCCCGCCCGGCCCCCGCCGGGGGCCCCCCCCCGGCCCCCCCCGGGGGCCCCGCCCGCCGGCCCCCCCCCGGGCCCCCCCCCCGCCCCCCCGCCCCCCCCCCCCCCCGCCCCCCGGCGCGGGCGGGCCCCCCCGCCCCCCCCGGGGGGGGCCCCGCGGGGCGGGGGCCGCCCGCGGGGCCGGGCCCCGGGGCGCCCCCCCCCCCCCCCCCCCCCCCCCCCGCCCGCCGGGGCCGGCCGGGGGGGGCCCCGCCCCCCCCGGCGGCCCCCCCCCCCCCCCCCCCCCCCCCCGGGCCCCCCCGCGCCGCCGGGGGCGGGGCCCCCCCCCCCCCCCCCCCCGCCCCCCCGGCGGCCGCCCCCCCCCCCCCCCCCCCCCCCCTCCCCCCCCCCCCCCCCCCCCGCCCCCCGCCCCGCCCCGCCGGGGGCGCCGCCCCCGCAGGGGGGGGGGGGGGGCCGCCCCCCCCCCCCCCCCCCCCCCGGGGCCCCCCCCCCCCCCCCCCCCCCCCCGGGGGGGCGGGGGGGCCCGCCCGCCCCCCCGGGCGCCCCCCCGGCCCCCCCCCCCCCCCCCCCCCCCCCCCCCCCCGCCCGGCCGCCCGGGGGGCGCCGGGCGGGGGGCGGCGGGGGGCGGGGCGCCCCCCCCCCCCCCCCCCCCCCCCGCGCCCCCCGCCCCGGCCCCCGGCGCCCGGGGGGCCCGGGGGGCCCCGGGGGGCCCCCCGGCCCCCCCCCCCCCCCCCGCCCCCCCCCCCCCCCCCCCCCCGCCCCCCGGGCGGGGGGGCCCCGGGGGGGGGCCCCGGGGGGGGCCCCGGGGGCCGGGCCGGGGGGCCCCCCCGGCGGGGGCCCCCCCCGGGGGGCCGGGCCCCGGGGGGGGGGGGCCCGGGGGGCGGGGCGGCGGGGGGGCGCCCCTTCCCCCCCCCCCCCCCCCCCCCCGGGGGGGGGGGCGGGGCCCCCCCCCCCCGGCCGGCCCCCCCCCCCCCCCCGGGGGCCGCCGGGGGGCCCCGGGGGGGGGCGGCCCCCCCCGGCCCGGGGGGGGGGCCCCCCCCCCCCCCCCCCCCCCCCCCCCCCCCCCCGGCCCCCGGGCCCCCGCGGGCCCCCCCGCCGGGGGGGGCGGGGGGCCCCGGGGGGGGGGGGGGCCGCCCCCCCCCCCCCCCCCCCCCCCCCCCCCCCGCGCGGGGCGGGGGGGGGGGGGGGCCCGGGGGGCCCCCCGCCCCCCCCCCCCGCCCCCCCGCGCCCCCCCCCCGGGGGGCGGGGAATCCCCCCCCCCCCCGGGGGGGGGGCCCCCCCCCGCGCGCGGCCCGGGGGGGGGCGCGGGGGCGGGGGGGGCCGGGGCGCCCCGCCCGGCGGCGGGCCCGCCCCCCCCCCGGCCCCCCCCCGGGGGGGGGCCCCGGGGGTGGGGCCCCCCCCGGGGGCGGGCGCCCCCCCCCCCCCCCCCCCCCCGGGCCGGCGGGGCCCCCCCGCCCCCCGGGGGCCCCCGGGGCGCCCCCCCCCCCCCCCCCCCCCGGGCGGGCCGCCCCGCCCCCCCCCCCCCCCCCCCCCCCCCCCGGGCGGGGGGGGCCCCCCCCCCCCCCCCCCCGGGGGGGGGGGGGGCCCCCCCCGGGCGGCCCCCCCGCCCCCCCCCGGGCCGGGCGGGGGGGGGGGGAAAACCCCCCCGGGGGGGGGGGGGCGCGCCCCGGGGGGCGGCCCCCCCCCCCCCCCCCCCCCCCCCCCCCCCCCCCCCCCCCCGGGGGGCCCCCCCGCGGCCCCCCCGGGGGGGCCCCGGGGCCGGCGGGGGGGCGGGCGGGGGGCGGGGGGGGGGCCCCCGGGGCCCCCCCCCGGCCCCCGGGGGGCCCCCCCCCCCCGCCGCCCCGCCGCCCCCCCCCCCCCCCCCCCCCCCCGCCGCCCCGCCCCCCCCCCCCCGCCGGGCGCCGCGGGCGCGGCCCCCCCCCCCCCCGGCGCCCGCCCCCCCGGCCGCGCCCCCCCCCCCGCCCCCGCCGCGCCGGCCCCCGCCCCCCCCGCCGCGCGGCCGGGGGGGGGGCGCGGCCCGCGCGCCGCGCCCCGCCGCCGGGGCCGCGGGCCCCCCGGCCCGGCCCCCGGCGGGCCGCCCCGCGCCGCCCGCCCGCCCCCCCCCCGGGCCGGCCGGCCCGCGCGCGCCGCCGGGCGGCGCCGGCCCCCCCCCCCCCCCCCGCCGGCCCCGCCCCCCCCCCCCGGGCCCGCGCGGGCCCCCCCGGCCCCCGGGCGCCCCGCGGCCGCCGCCCGGGGGCGCCGGCGGGGGGCGCCCGCCCCGGGCCCCCGCGCCCTCGGCGGCGCCCCCCCCCCGGGGGGCCGCCGCCCCCCGCCCCCGCGCCCCCCCCCGCCCCCCCCCCCCCCCCCGCCCCCCCCCCCCCCCCCCCCCCCCCCCCCCCCCCCCCCCCCCCCCCCCCCCCCCCCCCCCCGGCCCCCTTCCCCCCCTGCGGAGCGGTCAGTCGTCGAATCGCCTGAAAGCAGTCGTACAATTCAATTGTCAATATTGAGTGCTTGCATGGTTTGGCGGGAAAAATAGGTAATGAATAAATCAGATCTCGAATCATTAGCGGAACTGCGCATCAAGGAAGCGGAGACCCTACTTTCATTCAGTCACTTTCACGGTGCTTACTACCTTGCCGGCTACGCACTTGAATGTGCACTAAAGGCATGCATAGCAAAAAAGGTTAATCAACACGACTTTCCCAACAAGAAGCTGGCAGAAGACAGCTACAGCCACGATCTCAGCAAACTGGTTGGGGTGGCCGGGTTGAAAACAGATTTGTCACAACGAGAGCAGAGCGACCAAGTGTTCTCGCTCAACTGGGCCGTTGCAAAGGACTGGTCTGAGAGGTCGCGTTATGAAATAGGCATCACTCAGGCGCAGGCACGAGATCTCGTTGCTGCCATATCAGACAACAACAATGGAGTGCTGCAATGGCTAAAGAATTACTGGTAACCGACGCGCTATCGGACAAGATGATTCAAGCCGGGGCCAAGCTTGTCGAGCGACTGGATGAAGATGCGTCAAACATCAAGAGCGCCCTATGGCTCTACTTTCCAGACGCTAGAAACTGGAAATTGATACTCGCATCGGAGATAGTCGAAACGGACGGGCCTAGAAAACTGTATGAAAAAATTCAAGGGGCAAACAGAAACGCGGCTGAGTCCGAGGATGTCATTTCGCTTAACGACATCAGCGTGACAACGCCCAAGCACCAACTCATCAGCATGCTAGCCATGATGATTGGCACTGGCCAAGGCATTTCAGGTATTAGGTTTACGCGAAACAATATTAATGGGATCTACATTGATGACGCCTATATATATCGCTCAATTCATTAAGCGTGTTGGCATGGCATCTCTCTATATTTAATACTGTGCCTTCGTGTCCTAGCTTACCTCCACGTTGAACGTCCGCTTTTCGTTTCGCTGACTTCCGCTCAGGGCACACATCAGCCGACCGAGGAGATAATTTCGGCGGGTCAGCGCGATGTATTTTGGTGTTCAATTGTTCCTTGCCAGGCAGGTTTCGGCAACTTGCCTGCGATCAGAGCAGTAAGCTGGCACAGGCCTATTGTCTGTCATCCGGCATGTCGTTGCGTCCGGGTGTGGTTTCATACTTTGGTTTTTCTGCTGATTTTTCCGGTTGACCGCAGTCATCAAAAAAACTGGGCTGTCCTACGCATTTCGTCCATGCATGACGATGCGGGAGGCGTACCAGACGGCGATCAGGTTCGCTGCGACGGCGACATAGCCGACCAGCGGGTAGCCGACGATGCGGCCGCTGTCGTCGAGTGAGGTAACGAAGCCGGCCAGTGTGGTGGCAAGGCCCATGGCCAGTGATTGGACGGTGCCGTTCAATGACATGAAGGTGCCGCGCAGTTTGGGTTGGGCCGATGAGGAGATGATGGCCATGGCCGGGATCATCCGCCCGGAAGTCAGGACAAAGAAGGCAGTAGTGCAGATCAGCCAGCCCCACAGCGGCACTGCGCCAACATGGGTCACCGCCAGCAAGGGCAGCATGGCGAGCAGGGCCACCTTGCGATAGACCTCGACCTTGCCGTGCTTGTCGGCCCAGTGCCCGATCAGGCGGGCGCTGATGAAGGTGGCGGAACCGCCGACCAGATAAATAATGGGGATCTGGTGCAGCGGAATGCCGACGTTATTGACCCCATAAACGGTGATGTAGGGAATGATGGTAAATCCGGAAAAAATGATCAGCGCGGAAAAGAGCAGGGCGCGCAAATGGTTGGCATCGCCGAGCACGCTGAAGGTGGCCGAGAGCAAGTGGGCGCGTTTTTCGTCGCTGAGGTGGTGCCGCAGTTCGGGCAGGAAACGCAGGCCGATGCCGATGAACATGACGCTCAATGCGCCGATGAACATGAAAGGCATCCGCCAGCCAAAATGGTTGGCCAGCCACAGCGACAGGGGCACGCCGGCAATGGTTGAAATCGAAAAGGCACTGGACACAATGCCGCTGGCTCGCGCCCGCCGGGAAAAAGGAATGGCATCGCCGATCATGGTTTGCACCAGCGCGCCCATGATGCCGCCGAAAACGCCAGCCAGGCCGCGCGCCACCATCAGCATCGAATAGCTTGGCGCCAGGCCGCAGGCCAGCGTGGCCAGTGCAAACAGGCTGAAGGCGATGAGCAACAGGCGCTTGCGTTCGAAGAGATCGACAAAAGTGGCCGCCAGGATCCCGGACACTGCAGCGCTGAAACTGTAGGAGGCGACCAGCAGCCCGAACTCGTGCGTCCCGATGCCGAAGGCCTTCATCAGGACGGGGCCGAGCGGCATCATGATCATGAAATCGAGGATGTGGCTGAACTGAATGCCGGCCAGCGTCAGCAGAAAAAAACGTTCGTCGCGGGGAGAAAGCGCGGTGCTCATGGGCGAGGGGATTCAGAAAAATTGCTGGTTCGGATGGTAAGGGCTGGCGCTTCAGGCGGGGGTAATTATTTTTGGCATGCCACACATTAGTCCTGACCCGGCCCTGGCTAGCCCAACAGAAATTTGATTTTTGGTCGAAATTTCGGGTTGACCGTAGCGATCAACTTTATCGCCATGGCCGGGGCTGCTGATCCCGGGGTGAACCAAATGGAATGTTCTGACTCCAATTCCCATGGCGCGACCAACGCGCCTGTCACAGGGGGCAGCGATGGCCGCAGACAACAGCATACTTTTCTCGCCTATCCGTATCGGGCAACTGACGTTGCCGGGGCGTTTGTTCAAGACTGCCACGGCGGAAACCCGGGCGACGCTCGATGGCTTTGCCACGCAGGCGGTGATCGACTTCTACACCCTCATCGCGCGTGGCGAAACGCCGCTGATCATCACCGGCAATATTTACGTCAGCCGCGATGGCAAATCGGCCCCGATGCAACTCGGTGCCGACCACGATGAAAAAATCCCCGGCCTCGCCAGCGTCGTGAATGCGGTGCACGCCCACGGCGGAAAATTCTTCGCCCAGCTCAACCACTGCGGGCGCCAGGTGATTCCGAATTTTGCCCAGTCACCGATTGCCTACTCGGCCTCCAACGTCAAGGACTTGCTCACCGGCACCCAGCCACAGGCGCTCACTGTGCCCGAGATCAGGCGCCTTGTCGGCTGCTACGCCGATGCGGCCGAACGCTGCCATCGCGCCGGCTTCGACGGGGTGCAACTGCACTCGGCCAACGGCTACCTGCTCAGCCAGTTCCTGACCCCCTACACCAACCGTCGCATCGACGAATACGGTGGCTCCATGGAAAACCGTACGCGCTTCCACCGCGAAATCCTGCAGGCCATCCGCGCCCGCCTGGGGCCGAACTTTCCCGTCATTATCAAAATGAACGGCTCGGACTGGTTGCCCCTGCGCGACGGCCTGAAGACCGCCGAACTGGTCGATGCGGCCGTGCACTTCGAAGCGGCCGGTTTCAACGCCGTCGAAGTCTCGGTCGGTCATTACGAATCCGGCTTCCCCATGGTCTGCGGCACCTTCAACCGCTGCCTGCGCTACATGGTCGACGGCAGCATGAGCTACCTGCCGGAACCTCGCCGCACCCTGCTGCGGGTCTTCCGGCCGCTGGTCACGATTGTTTCCAACCTGCTCTGGAAAGGACGTCAGGGCTACAACCTCGACTACACGCCGCAGTTCAAGAAAAGGCTGAGTATTCCGGTGATCTGCGTCGGCGGCTTTCGCACCCGAGACGTCATGGAAGCTGCCATCGCCCAAGGCAAATGCGACGCCGTCTCGGCCGGCCGTGCCTACATTGCCGACCCCTTCTTCTATCGTCACACGCGCGACAGGCAGCCCGGGCCGCGCTGCGTTGATTGCAGCGGCTGCGTCGGCCATCTTGGCGCCAAGCCAGCCGAGTGCTACCACCCGACGGTCAAGGCCGAAAAGGATGCCATGCTGGCGCGGGAAGGCGGGCTGGCCGGTTAAAGGCGCTCACCGTACCCAATGCGCTAACTGCAAGCCGGCATGGCCACTGCCTGCAACACCTGCCCGAGCTGCATATCCTGAGCCGCAACGCACAAGTCGCCTGCGCATGAGATTCCCCAGCATTTCCAGTGGCGCCGCCACCTGCCAGATTAGAAACAGGTGCCCAAAGCACCACACGCCTTTCATCCATTGACCGGAGACTATCCATGATCAAGGACTAGTTGGGCAATGCTTGCAAGGGCATCGCCGTTGACGAGGGGGGGCTAGGCGCCGGACAGTGCCGCACCCTACACCGCCATCATGGCCGACATCCCCAATTGCACCAACGTCCAGCCGGCGGACCAGATCAGCAAAGTTCTGATCGACGCCAGCCGCAGCAATATCGGGGAGCTGCATTTGCGCCGCGCGGACTGAAGCCAAAAGGCAAGACTGGAATCATTTCATTTTTGCCTGTTTTTGCCGGTTGACCGCAGGATGCGGGATGGCTTGGCTGCAAAAAGCGAATTAGAAGTTCGGTCGATTGGTCATCAACTAGGAATAGCCGACTCCGGCAGCATTCGCTGCTCAACACCGCGTGCATCGCAGCACTGACTCTTACGCCATTCAGTACGCATCTCCTAAGCAAATGGCCCGCACTCAGGCGGGCCATTGCAGGGACGGTACGGATCACTTACTTGGAGACGGCGTCCTTGGCCTTTTGGGCGCCGGCTTCTGCCGCTGCCTTGACTTCGGCGCCAGCTTTCTCAGCGGCTTCCTTGGTCTCAGCGGCGACTTTTCCTGCAGCTTCCTTGGCCTTGTCGGCCGTTTCAGCGGCGGCAGTCTTGGCTTCTTCGGCTGCCTTTTCGGCGTTGGCCTTGGCGGCCTCACCCACTGCCTTGGCGGCGTCACCCGTCTTTTCCGCCGCCGACTTTGCGGCATCGCCAGCTGCCTTGACAGCCTCTTCGGCCGCCTTGTTGGCGGTGGCAACGGGATCCTCTTTCTTGCCGCAAGCGGAAACCGCTGCCGAAATGGCGACGATGGCGATCAGGGTACGCAGGAGTGAGTTGGTCTGGGTCATTGTTTTCTTCCTTCAGGTTCGGGAGAGTGGATACCAATACAGGGCTATGGACGATCCCCGGCAATTGCCTTGATGTGCGTTTGCCGGTTCGTCACCAAGGAAACTAACGCGCATGGTCCGGAATTGGAATACGCCGCGCATGAATTATTTCCGTTCCGTCAGGCAAATGCCTCTGAACGCGTTGATGCTCATGAACGTCGGTACACTGCGTATCGCCGTGGTCAAGTTCGGTCAAGCTCGGTCACGTAGCAGCCTCGCCTTGTCGATTAAAATGCCCGGATGATTTCCAATTCCATCTGGTTCCTGCTGGTCGGCGGCTTGCTGCTGTTTATGGCACTGACCTACTCGCGGCTCAAGTACTTGCCGGTGACCTCGGCCATTATTTATCTGGCTGTCGGCTTGCTGGTCGGGCCAACCGTGCTCAACGTCTTCCACTTCAATCCCTTGAAGCAGTCGGGTTTGCTGGAAGTGCTGACCGAAGTCGCCGTGTTGATCTCCCTGTTTTCCGCTGGCGTAAAAATGCCGACACCGGTCAGTTTTAGGCGTTGGCGCACCCCTGTCCTGCTGGCAACGGTGTCGATGACGGCAAGCGTCGCGATGGTGGCCGCTTTCGCCTATTACGTTCTCGAGTTGCCGTTGGGGGCCTGCGTTCTGCTCGGCGCCATCGTCGCCCCGACTGATCCGGTGCTGGCCACCGATGTCCAGATTCGCCACCCCGGCGACCACGATCTGTTGCGCTTTAACCTGACCTGCGAAGCCGGCATGAACGACGGCAGCGCTTTCCCCTTTGTCATGCTCGGTATGGGACTGCTTGGCTTGCATGAAATCGGCGATCACGGCATGCGCTGGGTGTTGCTGGATGTGGTCTGGGCGACCGTCGCCGGCATCGCCGTCGGCGTCCTCGCTGGCACGACGTTGGCGCGGCTGGTCTGGAAAATTCGCGGCCATAAACAGGACCGTGAAATGATGGACGATTTTCTTGGTCTGGGATTGATCGGGGTTGTCTATGGCGTTAGCGTACTGATTGACGCATGGGGCTTTCTGGCGGTGTTCTTTGCTGCCGTTGCCTTGCATCAGACCGAGCTGAAACTGGCCGGTGCAGCCAACAAGGTGCCGACAATTCAGCAAGATCTGGCGTTGACCGTATCAAGGTCCGAGGCTAACGCTTTTCCCAGCATCAGTATGCCTACGCCGGTCATCGCCGATCCGCCGACGCTGGTCAGCGAAGCCTCACTGGTTTTCAAGGAACATTTGGAGCGTCTGTCGGAGGTTCTGCTTATTCTTCTGGTCGGCGGAATGCTTTTCGTCAATTCGTGGAGTTGGCCGGCCGTTGGCTTCGCCCTGTTCCTGTTTTTCGTTGTGCGTCCGGTCAGTGTGGTGATGGGCATGGCGGGCAGTCATACCCCGTGGCGCATGCGCGGCCTGATCGGTTGGTTCGGTGTGCGTGGTATCGGCTCTTTGTATTATTTGATGTATGTAATCCAGCACGGCTTGCCCGAGCCAATGGCTTTGCAGCTGATTCAGCTGACCCTGGTTGTGGTTACCCTGTCGATCGTCATGCACGGCGCCAGCGTAAAACCCTTGATGAATGTTTTTTGGCGGCGCAAGTCGCCACATTAGGCGCTTGGGGCGCTTTAACCGCTTGAGTGCCTTGGCGCAGGCCTCCCTTGTTTTGTGCGAACCAAATGGGGTATTGGCGTTCAAATCGCAAGTGGTCGCTATCGAAACGACATTAGCCAAACTGGGACATCTTTCGACTGGCTACATCTCCCCATTCAAGAACAAGAGGCATGCCATGAACACTTCACTGAATTGCCGCCCGCCAGGTATTCTGGCCGCCATTTCCGTCGTCCTGGCATCGATTGCCATGCCGGTTGTCGCCGATGATCTCATGTTCAAGCTCTCCGGCGACATGGAGGTTCCGTCGGTCAATACTGCGGCCACCGGAGAAGGGGCTATCACCATCAAGCCCGACATGAGCGTTACGGGCAAAGTCATGACCCGTGGGCTGGACGGCACCATGGCCCATATCCATCTGGGAAAAGCCGGCACCAATGGTCCGGTCGTCATCACGCTGAGCAAGAGTGGCAACAATGGGTGGATAGTTCCAGAAGGCAGCAAACTCGGCGAGGCCGAATACAAGGCTTACAAAGCCGGCGAGTTGTACGTCAATGTCCATAGCGCCGATCACAAACCCGGAGAGATTCGTGGGCAGTTGCTACCGCCCGCGGCGCCGACATCGAGCTACTGAAACCAGTTACGTCCAATATTAATGAGCCAAACCCTATACGACTTCAGTGCACTGCTCCTGAACGGTGATCTGCAGACATTCGACGCCTACCGAGGCAAGATTTTGCTGATCGTCAATACCGCCAGCCAGTGCGGCTTTACCCCCCAATACACGGGCCTGGAAGAGCTTTATCGGACTTACCAGGAAAAGGGCCTGATTGTTCTCGGCTTCCCCTGCAATCAGTTCGGCGGACAGGAGCCGGGCGACGCAGAGGCCATCGGCCAATTCTGTCAGACCCGTTTTGACCTCAGCTTCCCGCTCTTTGCCAAGATCGATGTCAATGGCGACAACGCCCATCCGCTCTATGCATGGCTCAAGCATGAAGCGGCCGGCATCCTTGGCACCGAGGCCATCAAATGGAATTTCACCAAATTTCTTGTCGACCGTAACGGCAAGGTCATCCATCGCTATGCACCGGCTACCCGACCGGATGAACTGGTGGAAGCCATCGAGGCGCTGCTTTAGCCCATCGTCGTGAGGTAACGACAAAAAGCTGCCCGACGCCGCTGATCAGCGCAATCGTTTCACTTTCCATCCATTGACCAGAGCACGCGCATTGCCAAACCAAGGAGTTTTCCATGCAATCCCAACTACACACCATGAACAACCTGTTCGCCCAACTCGGACTGCCGTCCGATGACGTGGCGATTGAGAAATTCATCACCGCCCACCGCCCGCTGGACAACGATATCGCCTTGTATCGCGCGTCATTCTGGAGCGTTGCACAACGCGATTTTCTCAAGGAAGAAATCATCGAAGACGCTGACTGGGCCTCGGTTATCGACGAACTCAACGGTCGCCTGCGCTAGACCCATTCATGGTGGCAGGCGATGACATCAGTTCCCTGCCAAAGCCGCGTGATAGCCAATTCGTTGGGTCAGGCAGGCGAGGCATGGCGATGGAAAATGAGGCTGCAGGAAGATCCTCTGATGCCTTTGCAGTGGGTAGTGACGGCTATCGAAACGTCATTGACGTTTCCTGGCTGTTCATCATTGACTGGCGGAATTTCAAAAAAACTGATTGGCATCCATCTTGCGTCTAATTGATTTCACCATCGTCATCCGGTGATGGTGTCATATCAACGCAGGAGGAGCTAAATTGAAAAAATTCATCGCAATTACCCTGGTCGCAGTCGCCGGCGGTTTTAGTACGGCAGCCATCAGTGCCGCCGAGTTTGGCAACGCAGTGGAAGCAAAGGCAATGCTGGAAAAGGCCGTCGTCGCCGTCAAGGCTGACAAGGCCACCGCCTTGGCCCAAATGGCCAAGGGTGAAAATGGCTTTCGGGATCGTGACCTCTATCCCTTCTGTGGTGGCCCTGACGGCAACTTCAGCGCGCACCCGAGCCTGACCGGGAAAAGCATGAAGGATCTGATGAGCAAAACCGGCGAGCCGGTAGGTGCCAAGCTATACGGTGCGGCCAAGGAAGGCGCTATTTCCGAAGTGTCATATATGTGGCCACGCCCGGGCTCAGCCGAGCCAGTACAAAAATACAGCTACGTGACCAAAATCGGTGACCAAGTCTGCGCCGTGGGCTATTACAAGTAACAAGCAAGCCCTGGGTGTAGCTCACCTTTGCCGATCTTTCGGCAAAAAATAGCGTGATCAAATCAATGGCTCGCCTCTTTGGGGCGGGTCATTGTCGTTTATTAGCGACGCTGTTGGCAGAAAAAGCCGGCGTGGCACCAAGCGGGCAGGAGTTTTCATGTCGTCGGATAGCGACGGCGATGCAGCGGGTATAGTTCACGCTTCTCCCCCGGCCCGACACTGTTCGATGTCGTCCTCGACGCCACCTACTGTCTGAAAGAATCGCGATGCCGCTCAAGAACCAGATCCAGCTGATCTGCTACCCCAACCGGATTGGCGAAGATCTCGCCGACCTTGCCGGATTCCTGGAAACACGCCTGGCCGATTTGATCGGTGGCGTTCACCTTCTGCCGTTCTATCCCTCAAATGCCGATGCCGGCTTTTCGCCATTGACGCATATGGCGGTGGATCAAGACTTGGGCGACTGGTCAGATGTCGAGCGAATCAGCCGGCGCTTCGACCTGTGCGTCGACCTGATCCTCAACCACATTTCCGACGCCTCGCCAGAGTTTATCGATTTCCAGCAAAACGGCTTCGCGTCGCCCTATGCCGACCTTTTCGTGCATCTCGAACGGCTGGGCGAGCCGACGCCGGACGATCTGTCGCGCATCCACATCCGCAAGGAGAAAGAGCCTTTCCGTGAAGTGCTTTGCGCCAACGGCGACCACAGTCGTGTCTGGTGCACGTTTACCGAACATCAGATCGATCTCAATTTTGCCTCGCCACAGACCTATGAACTCATGGATCGCTACATGGCGTTTCTGACTCAGCGCGGCGTCCGGCTGTTTCGTCTCGATGCGTTCGGGTACACCACCAAGCGCCTGGGCAGCACCTGCTTTCTGGTCGAACCCGAGGTCTATGGCATTCTCAACTGGTTCCGCGACAAGGCTCAAACCTACGGGGCAGAAGTCCTGCCTGAAGTGCACGATCACCCAAGCTACCAGCACGCCATCTCCCGTGAGGGGATGCTTCCGTATGCCTTCGCGCTGCCACCGCTGGTGCTCTTCGCCCTGCTGGATGTCGACAGCCGGCATCTCAAAGCCTGGCTGCGCATGTGTCCGCAACGGCAAATTACCGTGCTCGACACCCACGATGGCATCTGCATTCCGGATGTCGAAGACTTGTTGCCCGAGTCGAAAATTCGCGAACTGGTCGAAAACGTATCGACCCGTGGCGGCGATTCCATCCTCCGTCGCTCCGCTGCCAACGTGCACAGCGTCGGCGCCATTTACCAGCTCACCTGCACCTTCTACGACGCGCTGAAACAAAACGACGACGCCTACCTTTGCGCCCGTGCCATCCAGTTCTTTACCCCTGGTATCCCGCAGGTTTACTACGTGGGCCTGTTCGCCGGCAGCAACGATGTTGAACTCATGGAAAGCTCGGGCGAATCGCGTGACATCAACCGCCATTTTTATACGCTGGCCGAAGCCGACGAAGCTCTGGAAAAACCGGTCGTCAAGCGCCTGCTGAGCCTGATGCGTTTTCGCAATCAATACCCCGCCTTTGCCGGGCGCTTCGAGTTGCAATCGAGCAATCGCAGCTCACTGGCCATGGGCTGGCGCCTCGATCAACACTATTGTCACCTGCTGGTTGACCTGAATTTCAACACGGCAACGATTACCTACCGAGACGAATCCTCTGGCGACGAGCTTTGTTTCCGCTGCTGATTTGGCAATGCCGTGACCTTGATCGGCAACCCATCGCCCGAAGCGACGGTGCCAGTGTTCAATTTCAATTCAGCCGCTGCAGGCCACAAGTCCGCCCTTGCAATTTATTGAATCTGCTTTTCCTTGGACAACCACGTCAGCAAGGTTTCAAACAACTTTTCGGGAACAACGGGCTTGCCGATGTGCTCGTTCATGCCAGCTTCGAGACAGATTTGGCGGTCTTCTTCGAAAGCGTTCGCGGTCATCGCCAGAATGGGCGTCGTGGCATGGTTCGGCAGTAAACGAATGGCACGTGTTGCGTAGATCCCATTCAGTTTTGGCATCTGCATCTCCATCAGTATCAGGTCGTAGGTGTTTTCACGGGCGAGTGCTACGGCTTCGAGACCATTCTCGGCGAGATCAACCTGGAGTCCTGCATCCTCCAGCAACCCGCAGGCAACCTCCTGATTGATCGGTTCATCCTCAGCCAGCAGCACTCTGCTACCTGCAAATTTCGATTTCAGCAGTGTTTCAGGCAATTGGTTCGTCATCTCCAGCGGCCGGCTTACGGTGTCTGCCGATTTTTGAAGCGTGACGGTAAACCAAAAGGTGCTGCCAACGCCGGGCTCGCTATCGACACCGATATCACCACCCATGAGATTGACCAGTCGCCTGGAAATTGCCAGGCCCAGGCCGGTCCCGCCAAATTTTCGGGTCATCGAATTATCAGCTTGCTCAAACGCCGTAAACAGCCGTTGTTGCGCTTCCGGAGAGATGCCGATGCCGGTGTCAATCA
Source organism: Betaproteobacteria bacterium (assembly GCA_016709965.1). Classification (NCBI taxonomy): domain Bacteria; kingdom Pseudomonadati; phylum Pseudomonadota; class Betaproteobacteria; order Rhodocyclales; family Azonexaceae; genus Azonexus; species Candidatus Azonexus amarohabitans. Next base: position 781,579 of record JADJLT010000001.1, on the reverse strand, counting down.
CTTCAAAACGCAGCGTTATGCTCTCGAATTGCGCCTGGATTTTGATTACACGTACGGAAATATGCCCCTGCGGAGTGAACTTGATCGCATTTGCCGTCAGGTTGAGCAACACTTGACTCAGACGCAAGGGGTCGCCCACCAGAGCCTGCTGCGCCAGTTCGTCAGGAAAGACAATTTCAAGTCCGAGCCCCTTCTCACTGGCGCGCAGACTGATCATGCTGCTGAAATGCTCGAATACAGCGCTCAACTGGAAAGTCGTTTTTTCGAGCGTCAGGCGTTCGGCCTCGATTCTTGAAATATCCAGGATGTCGTTGATGATATCCAGCAGGTGACGGGATGCCAACTGAGCCTTGGACAAGTGGTCGCGCTGTTTTGTATCGCTGGCAAGACGCAGCGCCAAGGCGGTCATTCCCATGATGGCATTCATCGGTGTGCGCAATTCGTGACTCATGTTGGCAAGGAAAGTACTCTTCGCCCGACTGGCTGTTTCGGCCGCCTCCTTGGCAATCGACAGGGCAGCGGTGCGCTCCTCGACCAGTGATGCCAGATTGCTGCGGTGGCGTTCCAGTTCATCCTCGGTTTTCTTGCGTTCCGTCACGTCACGGAAAGACCAGAGGCGAGCATGGTCACCCGGCAAGTCGATGGCAGCAGAATAGCGCTCAAAGACCTTTCCATCCTTGAAGTGCAAAATGTCGAAGCTCGAATCCAGACTGCCATAAAGTCGTTGAACTTCACGCAGAAAACCATCGGGATCGAGTAATTGCGCAAGGACGAATGTCAATAGCTGGTCATCGTCGCCGGCGCTAAATAACGCATCGGGAATACTCCACAGGGTCTGGAAACGCTTGTTCGCAGTGAGGACCTTGCCATTCGCCCCAATGACCAGGATGCCTTCATCGCTGGCATCCAGCGTTCCTCGCAAAATGGCTTGGCTACGTTGGAGATTGTTCTGTGAATGAACCCGGTCAGTAATGTCTCTGGAAGAATTGAACAGCACGATTTCGCCATCCAGCGTCAGAGGATTCCCGGTCACCTCGACGTCCAGAATGCTTCCATCTTTACGCTGATGCCTGGTTTCAAACTTCATTGTTTCGGATTGGCCATATTGTTTGGCCAATACATCATTCAGTTGCTCGGCATTGAAAAATGCATCCCAATGGCGGACGTTCATGCCCATGATTTCCGAGCGTTCGTAACCCAGCATCCGGCAGAAGGAGTCGCTAGCCTCGATCACATTTCCTTGTTTATCGAGAATATGAATCCCGTCGCTGGCATTGTGCAGAAGTAGCTGATTTTTGTGACTTTCACGAATCAGCAAGCCGTCACTTTTTTCCTGATGCCGAACAATCCTGAGCAACACCATGGTCGCGATGGCCAGTGCCAGACAACTTCCAGCGGCGAGAAGGGCGATAACGCCGCTGGCGTGCCGCCAGTTTGCAAGAACGAACTCCTCCGTGATGGTCAAGTTGATGATCATCGGAAAACGTTCCAGAACCCGCACGGCACCGATGCGGGGAACTGCCTGACCGCCTTCCGAGAATCGCGGACCGCGAAAATAGACGACGTCGTGCAATTTTTTCAATTCTTGAACGACGTGGTAGGAGCTTCCACTGAGGTTCTTCTTGCCGATGGATTCATCCATTCTTGGCCATCGGGTCAGTACCGAGAAGTCTCGACGGTAGAGCGTGACAGCAGCACCTTCGCCAAGATTTTCCGCCAGGCGCCCATAAAAATTGCTGAATTGTTCTACCGAAATACCGACCAGGACCATGCCCAGAAAATTGCCCTGTGGATCGTTAAGTCGGTGGCTTAGATAAAAAACCCACTTGCCGTTGCCTTTGTTGCGAACCGGGTCGCTGATGAATATGTCTTGCGAAGGATTGTCTCTTCGTTCCTTGAAATAATCACGATCGGACAAATTGATCGATGGGGCAGGGAAGCCACGGGTAAAGTTGATGACGTCCCCATTGGCTGCAACGATCGTCGCCACATCAATCTGTGGCAGGCTTGTTATCTTGTCTTTCAGGCTTTCGTGTATTGCTTTGGTTTTCGCGATCAGGCGCAGTTCGGTGTCATCGCGAATATTCATCGCTTCAAGAACGTCAGCAATGCTATCCATGGCAAGCTGCGCGGAGGACATGGTCTCAAAAGACTGCTGAGCCAGCACCATTGAAAGATTGGCCAATTGCTGGCGTGCGCTCTCCAGTTCCCGATCACGAAGATAGAGTGTGGAAACAATCGAAATGCTGATGATGAGAAAGATGAGGAGTCCGGCCGCTCCCAAAACGATACGGCCAGTACGCAAGCTTGTTAACTTCATATGATTTATGCAAAGGCAATTAGCCTAAAAAACAATGGCTTCGATATTACCTTAGGCATAGATCGCATGTGAGCGCTATTCACCTAATCGATGGACTTCCCTGCAAAAAATACCGGGGAAACGGTTAAGCACTTGCTAGCCGCTACTCACGGGATTTTTCATTCAAAACGAATGGCATTCCTACGCGGATAGCCATTTCAACAGCGTCTCATAGAGGCGCTCAGGGCTGAATGGCTTGGTGACATAGTCCTTCATGCCCGCCTGCAGGCAGCTTTTACGATCTTCCGTGAAGGCATTTGCGGTCATCGCGATAATCGGGGTTTTCTGGTTGCAGGACTCGGCAAGAATCACCCGTGTCGCCGTAATCCCGCTCATCACCGGCATCTGCATGTCCATCAGGATGGCTGCATAGTCCTCGCGAGTCGCGTGCTGCACCGCTTCCTCGCCATTTTCTGCGACATCGACCAACAGGCCGACCTGCTCAAGCATGTCACGGGCGACCTCCTGATTGATGACTTCATCTTCGACCAGCAAAATGCGTTTTCCGGCATGCAGTCGGAGAATCTGGCTGGCGTCGGATTCAACCAGCGGCTTGGCCGGATCAACGACTGAATGGACGGACTTGGGTAATTCAATCTCGAACCAGAAAGTGCTGCCATGCCCAGGGGTGCTCTCAACGTCGATTGTTCCGCCCATCAGGCCGAGAAGGCGTTTGCTGATCGCCAGCCCCAAACCCGTGCCACCGTATTTTCGGCTCATCGAACTGTCGGCCTGTTCGAACGGGGAGAAAAGCCGCTGCTTTTCCTCGGCACTCAGACCAATGCCCGTATCAACAATTTCGAAGCGTAAATGAGCTGTGCTCGGGCTGGATTCACGCTCGATCACGCGGACGGATACGCTGCCATGGTCGGTGAATTTGACCGCATTGGCGACCAGATTGATCAGTACCTGCCCGAGGCGCAGCGGGTCGCCGGTGAAGGCCTGTTCCAGCAGGTTTGACGGTAGTTCGGTATTGAGTTTCAGCCCTTTGGCGCGAGCCTTGTCATCGACCAGACTGACGAGTTTTTCGAAGATCGGCCAGAGCTTGAAGTCGGTGCTTTCCAGTATCAGTCGGTCGGCTTCGATCTTGGAGATATCGAGGATGTCGTTGATGACGGAGAGCAGGTGATCTGCGGCGGATCGGGCCTTGTCGAGCTGATCTTTGCCTTTTACGTCGTCCATTCTGGCGCGCGCCAGCCGGATCATGCCGGTAATGCCATTGAGCGGTGTGCGCAGCTCATGGCTCATGTTGGTAAGGAACGTGCTCTTGGCACGGCTGGCTGCCTCGGCGGCATCCTTGGCCGAGCGAAGCTCCGCCGTCCGTGCCTTGACCAGGAGTTCCAGATGGCTGCGGTAGGCATTGAGTTCGTGTTCCGAGCGCTTGCGTTCCGTGATGTCGCGAGTGACCGCCAAATGGGCAATGGCGCCCGCGACTTCGACCGGCACGGCATGGGACTCCAGGATTCGGCGGGTTCCAGTCAGGCCGATCACCGAGAATTCAAGCGTTCCGCTTTCGCCGTTGATCACCCGCTGATGTAGGTCGGCAAAGGCCTGGCGGTCTTCGGGGGCAACCAGGTCGAGGACGAAATGCCCAGCAACCTGATCGATGGAGGAAGCATCGATCAGCCCCAGACCGGCGGGATTCATCTGTAACAATCGACCGTCCTTGTCCAGAAGCTTCACGCACTCTGGCTCGGTCGCGATGATGGTTCGGAGTTGTCCTTCGCTGAGTTCGAGGCGCTTGCGGTCTAGTTCCGAACGAGTCAGCATCTTGAAAAGCAGCGTGCCAAGCAGCGCGGACAAAATCAGGAAGCCGGCAACCAGCGCGGCTGTCTTGTAGACCTCGGCACGCCAGCCGGCCAGATAGTGATTGCCGGATATTCCGACGATGGCAATCATGGGCGCATTGTCCAAACGCTGGAACGAAAGCATTTGATCGGCCCCATCCGGTGAGTTTGACAGTTGGTAGGTCGCGGATTTCACGCCAGATTCGATCAGTTTTAGAAATTCCGGCGATCCGCCGGCGTCGCCTACCTGGCCATCCGGACGGTCGGGGAGCGCAGGGGTGCGCGTGACCAGCCCATTGTCCTTATCGCGCAGAATGAGGGTGCTGTCGGGCGGCAGTTGATATTGTTTCAGCAGCTCGGCGAAATAGCTGACCGCTATGGGGGCCGATACCACACCGGCAAAACGCCCATCCGGAGCATTGAATCGACGGGAAAAATTAACAATATATTGCTTTGCTATCCGCCCCCAGCGGGGCTTGGCAAAGCGCATTCCCTCGTCAGCATTATTGCGGTGATAGATGAAATAGTCGCGGTCCGCCCATGATGCGGCTTCCGTCCGGTCTACGCCCGTCCCCAGAAAAACCAGGCCGGATGCATCAGCGATGCGCATGCCTTCGAGTTCGGGCAGTCGTTTTTGTTGGCGGGCAATGTAAGCGTTGATCGACGACTCATCGATTCCACCTGCCGCCAGTTGTTGTTCGAGCTCATCAACCACGACATGCAGCGCCAGATCAATGCTGCGAATACTGCCGGAAACGGATTGATCCAGCGAACGGACGGCGTTTTGGGTCAGTGCCTGTGCTTGTTTTTCGTAGAGCGTCCTGCTGTGCTCCAGCGAATAAAAGGCCAAAACAAATACCAGGATGTTCGCGCCGAGCAGCCCCATCACCAGAAGTATGCGAGCGCGCCAGCCAGTATTCATGTTTGTGGAACTGATCATGTGATGAGAGCCGTGGATCATAGCTTGGTAGCTTTTGTTTATTTTCTCAGAATATGATCGCCATATGTGCCATATTTGAAATAAATTGTATCTAATTTATCGACTTTAATGATTTTCTCCGGGCCCTGATTTCATTAAAAGCGCTGACTGGATACGCATTTGCATCACCCGCCATGTCGCCTGTCCGATATTTGCTTTTTGGCCAATTTTTCGGGTTGACCGTGTAATTACCCCAAAAAATCAAAGGCCCACTTGCGGCCGGTGCTCATTGAATTTTTTTATATCCCTGCCTGACTGTGTCCAAATCGTATACATTTTGAATACCCAGATGTCGTATTTTCCTGGGGGGTTTCCGCGAAAATAAATTAACTGGAGGAGTTTGAACATGAATCTGCTTCTTGCTTGGAATAGCGTCGTTCTTGAAGCCATCCGCAACGTAGGCAAATTGCCTGCGCCCCAGTCCATCCGTGGCGGACCGCCGCAAGTGGCGCGCTCGCTGGGTGTGATTTTCAGCGCCGCCTACGATGCCTGGGCAGCCTATGATGCCGTCGCCAAAACCGCTTACAGTTCGACCCCCAGGCGTCCGCTCGCCCAGCGTACTGAGCCGAACCGGCGCAAGGCCGTCAGCCAGGCAGTCTATCGGGCGCTGATCGACCAGTTTCCGATTGAGGTATTTGCCGAGCCGTTTCGCAGCCAATACGAAGCATCCCTTCAGACCTTGCTGACCAGTGAAGGGATCACCTACGGTGATCCGAACACCAGCGCGACGAACCCGGTGGGGGTCGGCAACCTTGCGGCCGATGCGGTGCTGGCGTTTCGCCATGGCGACCATGCCAACCAGTCCGGCCTGTATGCCGATACCACGGGCTATGCCCCGGTCAATCATCCGATGAGCGTGCTGCTGCCCTCTGCCGTGGATGCCATCAGTTATCCGGGTCGCTGGCAGCCCATTACCTATCTGAACGACCAGCACGAAGCGAAGACGCCGGGCTTCATCGCGCCGCACTGGGGCAGCGTCAAACCATTCGCGATGAGCAGCGGCAGCCAGTTCCGCCCGACGACCCCGCCGCAAAACCCGCTGAGCCAGGGCTACCTCGATCAGGCCAAGCATGTCGTTGATGTGCAAAGCAAGCTGACGCTCGAGCAAAAGGTGATCGCCGAATACTGGGCGGACGGCCCGAAATCCGAATTGCCGCCTGGCCACTGGACCGAGTTTGCTGCCTTTGTCGCCGAGCGTGACGGGCTTGATTTGTCAGCCTCGGTCAAACTCTACTTCGCGCTGGCCAACGCCATTCTTGACGCCAGTATCGCCACCTGGGACGCCAAGCGGACCTTCGATTACGTCCGGCCGATCACCGCCATCCGTCATCTCTTCCGCGGCAAACTGCTGCGTGCCTGGGGCGGGCCGGGCAAGGGCATTCAGGACGTACCCGGTGAAGCCTGGATTCCGTTCCAGGCAGCCACCTTCCCGACGCCGCCGTTTGCGGAGTTCACCTCCGGTCACAGTGCCTTTTCCATGGCGGCGGCCACCGTGCTCAAGAAATTTACCGGCAGTGACGCCTTCGGCTTTTTCTATGTCCAGAACGATGTGCTGCGAGCCGACCCCGGCGAGCCGGTCAAGGGCGTCCTGCTCTCCTGGCCCACCTTCAGCGCTGCCGCCCGGGAAGCCGGCGAGTCGCGCCTCTATGGGGGCATTCACTTCTATGAAGGCAATGTGGTCGGGCTCGATATTGGCGAAAAGGTCGGTGTTGCCGCCTTTGAGCACGCCCAAAATCTGTGGTCGGGTGCCTAGCCTCTGAATTTCGCGTGGCCCGATCCGGGCCACGCGAATCCCCGGCCATGTAAAACGTCGTGCTCAGATGCGCCGGGCATCCAATGCTGGTTTGACAGTTCCCGGGATCGTTGCCACGGTCAACCGGAAAAAAGCGCCGAATTTGAAATATCCGCTCGGCCAATAGCCAACGCGCAGCCGCTTGATTCCCACTAATTAGTTGCCGCCGGTATCCGCCACCAGCTTGCCGCCCGAAGCCATCACCCGATCACCCAGCGCCTGCAAGGTATCCTGAGCTTCGTCAGCTGCTTCCTGCATCTCTTCGGCACTCAAAGGCCGAACCAGCGCCTCCAGTTCGATACGCTGAATGTTCGGACACTTTGCGACCACCCCATGCAGAATGCTGTCCACCTTCCTGGCGCCCAGCCCGAACAGCACCTTTTCCAGCACAAACACACGGACGACAATGATGTCCTCCTCGCTCTGCGCCGTCGCCTGCACCGCCTCGATCTCCTTGCGCAGATAACCGCGGAACTTGAGTGGCGTGATGTTGGCCGGCACCTGCAGGATGGAAGAACGGAATTGACCCTGGATCATGATTGCACTGAAAACTGGAAAGCAGCGATTTTCGCAGAAGGGCCGCTGATGAGAAAGCTCGAATGCCGCTCAGCAGGCTTGCCCGACGGGCGCATAGCGATGGACAACCTGCCGGGCCTAAGAAGGTGGCACCGCTGTACTCAAAAATGCACGTTGCCGGTTAATATGCCACCATGTTTTTAGCCATCATTTTCCTCAGCCTGGCAGCAACGGGCGCCTACTTCTTCCCCGATTCGTCGTGGGCGGCGATATTGGGCGTCTCCTTCGCTTGCGTTGCAAGCTTGCGGCTGATTCTGTTTTTTGCCGGCCGCGCCAAGCCGGATACGGATAAAGACAATCACTCTTGATGCGAGCTTGCAGGGCTGACACGCCAGCGCTCCAGCATTACCGGCAGCGCTGAATAGCTATGTGCAAGGCGCGGAAAATCGGGAAATTCGATCCTGAGGCAGCAGATCAAAGCCTGGTCCCGGTCCGGAACATGCTTTGTCGGATGGAAGGCGGGCTTGTTCCCGGTATGGCTAATCAACATCAAGGAGATCCTGGCATGGCGACTTACATTGGCTATTTGCGCAAGAACGGCAACGCGGGCTACCGGATCGAATTTCCCGATTTTCCCGACTGCGATAGCACCGCTCAGCGTGTGGAACACGCTGGTGTCATGGCGGCGGAAGACTTGCTCCGGCACGTAACGGCATTGGTCAGCTTTGGGCTGCCAATCCCTCCGGCCACGCCGCTGGCGCAGCTGGCCGACGACCCTCGGCGCGGGGAAAGCGAATTGATCGAGGTTGATCTCGATCTTGAATTGGTGGCGAACCCCAATTTATCGATGTACCACAACCTGTAGCGATGGATTTTTTGCTTTGCAGTCCTAATGTAATCTCGCCTTCCGAGATGAAGCAGCCAGTCCCAACAAGCTGATTGCAAGCAGTGCTGCCGTCGTCGGTTCCGGCACGTCATTTCCTGGTTGATTCGGCGTGTAGTCGTAGGTTACCGACAATAGCGCATGCATCGATGTGACAGGGGTATTCGGCATGCCACTCAAATCTGTCGTTATCAGCCGGCTAAGCAATAACAAATTGGAATTCTCAAACGTATCCGTCAGGCCATTGATCTGCGTCGGCGGCGTATTCGGGCCACTGACGCTGGCGTGCAATGCAAACCCGAGCAGATCGCTGATGTCATCAAACGTAAAGTCAAAGTTGAATGATTTTTGCAGCAAATAAGATTCGCCGATCGTGCCAACTGCCACCGCGCTAAAGACGTAGCTGGCTGGCGTATCGAACCCGAATCCTGAAAGCCCGGCTTCGCCATAGAAAGCCTGATCGACTTTGGCCATGAAGGAATAGGGAACGGGTGCCGGTACCAAATCCCCCCTCAAATTCGAGGTGTAAATCCCGGATACCGACAAGGTGCCATTAAAGTTAATTCGAACCGCCTCAAGTTCGCCCAGCGACGTATCAAATGGTTGGATCGTTTTATTCACTACCGAGACAACTGAGCCTGACTGGTCAATGGAAATGAACTGATTGACGACTGACGCGTTTGAGTTGGCTGAAAAAGCAATAGACGACAACAGTAAAGCAAACAGCTTTATAGATTTCATGATGCCTCCCTGGCACACATTTGGCGCGGATTCCTTAAGCTGCTGAGCTTGGACCCGAGCTCTGTTCGGCAGTGTTATCGAACCTGTCGATAAATTTGACCTCACCGACAGTGTTCAATTCATACGTGCATATTTTGTGCCGCCATTGATTAGCATTTGCTAATCAATGGCTTGTGGTTTTGCTGCGTCACCACTGCTTCCATACTGTAAGAAATTCCGACAAAACCAGCACCAAGCAGGACAGGCCAGAGCGCGTTATCCATGGCTGCCGCGGTCAACCGGGAAAAACGGCCAAATTTGAAAGGGGCAGGAAACGAAATGTCTCCGATCCCGATGGCCACTTACTTCGCGACGAAGGTATCCGGCATCTGCAGCGCCACCACTTCGCCGCGCGCGGTGGCCTCGCCCTCGGCATATACCGTCACCTCGACCACCACCTTGCGCCCCTTGATCTCCTTGATCTTGCCGCGAATCTCCAATTGCGGGCCGAGCGGTGTCGGTTTCAGGTAACTGACCTGCAGCGACGCGGTGACGAAGCGAAAAGCCGGCAGGCTGTCCATGCTGCGATTCTCGGCGCGATACATCGCGGCGGCGGCCGATCCCGTGCCGTGGCAGTCGATCAGCGAAGCCAGCAAGCCGCCATAAACAAAGCCGGGAATCGCCGTGTGCTCGGGGCGCGGCTGAAAATGCGTGACCGTCTCGTCACCGTCCCAGAAAGTCTTGATCTGGTGTCCCTGCGCGTTCTCGCGGCCGCAGCCGTAGCAGTGGGCGAGGTTCTCCGGGTAGTAATCCTGAAAGGCCTGCATGCTGTCTCCCTTGTGTTTTGAAAGCGCCATTCTGGGCGATGGCGAGTGCACGCACCATTGTCCGGCCAGTCAATCACCATGCAAAACCGGCCACAACGGATTTCATTTTTGGCCAAAATTTCCGGTTGACCGCAGCAATCGGAAAAACCAATTCACGCTAACCGCTTTGGCCGATTACTATTCCTTGGCCGGCGAACGCCCCAGCAATTCAGTGCGAATGGCAAGGAGCGCCTTGATCGCCTTGGCCCGATTCTCGGCCCCCATCCGCAGCATGATCCGCTGTCCGGCCGAGCTCGCTTGCAGCGACTCGTCGGCATAGGTGTAAAGCACCTTCGGCTGAGCCAAAGCAATCGGCGGCGCCACTTCCGGCGTCTTCAGCAGACTGTCGATGGCCTCGAACACGCGATCATTGAAAAAGCCGTCGGGGTAGCCCAGCTCGCGATAAGCCCGCTGGAACAGCGGATAGAAACTCACGTACAAATCGACCAGACGGCGGGGTTCGACGGCTGTCATCACCGCCATATATCTGGCATAACGCTGGGCATTGGCGGGTGAAATGCTCATCTCAGCCCCGTGGTGATCCACCAGAAAGGCACCGCCCACGGGCTTGACCGGCATCATGATGGCCGGCGTATCATGCCGCGACAGATTGTCCACAGTCGCCACCAAGCGGCGAATCATCCGGTCCGAATAAAAGTAGCGGCTCAAGGTTTTGTCACCGAACAACTTGGCCAGCGCCTGGCGATAAATCGAGTCACTTTGCTCAAGATCGGGGAGCGGCACCTGCTCCGCAGACGCGTCGACAGCCACAATCGGATGCTGCTCGACCGGCATCGGCGGTGGCATCACGGCCGCTGGCGGAGGCGGCGCAAGCACCATCGCCTCAGGCTCTGGGGGCGGTGTCTGGAACAGCCAGAAAGCGACACCCAGACCCAGCGCAACGACGATAGCCAGCGACAAAATCAACTTCTTTCCCATTGAAAACTCCTTTCAAGAGATCGAATCAGGCTGCACTCACCAAGCGCGAATGCAACACAGACACCCCCAAGTCTAGCCCCATGGGGCAGATGAGCCTAACCGGGATGTCAGCCCACCAGCGACGCTCGCCTGCATTGGCGGTACGGGGAAATGTGATTTTCTAATGTTGCAGTTGGCTGCGGCTAGGTATGCAGCCGTGTTCAAAATTCGAGCCAGGCATTTTCTATTACTTTTACTTATCGATTCCCTTGTTTCCAAAACCGGCCACAACCGATTTGGTTTTTGGCCAAAATTTCCGGTTGACCGCGCCCCGAAGGAGGCCCGCTTGGGGCATGGGTGTCGAACCAATTCACCTTGACCCCTTTGGCTTCTTTGCAAACTACGGTGCCCAAGGTCGGTAGGCGGTGCACACCGTTCGGCTGCGCTGGTCGATAAATTTCTCGATCGGATTGATATCCTTCGCCATTTCAAGGTCAAGCGACTTGACCACCACCCAGCACAGCCGCCATTTGAACGGCTTTCCGCCGGCGCCATCGGCCAGTTGCAGGTCGACCGAGGCCGCCTTTTCATCGGTCGGCAACAGCTCGAACCACTCGAAGTCGCCAGAAAAATGGACTGCCGGGTTATCGGCCTGCGCGTAAAGATTGACCGTGGTGACCGGTTCCGGCCCGCCATTTTTCAGGTTGGCAGTGAAACGATAGCCCGCCGCCACCTTGGCCACCGCGACATTTCCGATCCGGTAAGGCGCGTCTGACTGCGGCGCCAGCTTCCAGAATGCCGCGGCCGCCAGCGCGAGCAGGACGCCGCCACCAAGCAACAGCCAGCGCAAGCGGCGGTGCGCCCGATCCGCCAGCCGCAACACGGCGGCCACCGTCTCGGCAATGGCGTCGCCTTCCGGCTTGAGTACCGAAACCGAACGCAGATAGCTCGGCAAATCCGTAATCGCCGTGTCGCCCACCAGCAGCGTAATTACCCGCCCGGTCGCCTTGGGCCATTGCTTCTCCGCCATCGCCAGCTCAGTCTGTGTGTAGGCGCCCGCGCGCAGTGAATCCGGGCTGGCCAGAAAGACCAGCAAATCCGAGTGGGAAAGCGACTGCGTAATCTGCAAATCAAAAGCATCGCCCGGCAGCAGGTCATCGCGGTCGAAAAAAACGTCGATTCCCGCGCTCTCCAATCGCTTGGTCAGGTCTTCAGCCAGGGCACGCTGTTTGGAGGCGTAGGAAAGGAAAACTTTCATTGAAGGCTCGATGGTCGCTCATGCCTGTTTAGGCGCGGGCTGAAACGCGAAGATGGATTGCCGTTAGTGGTCGTTCCACCGGCACAGTTCAATATTCATTTTGAGCAAAATTTCCGGTTGACCGTAGCCCGCAGCGTCGGGTACGCCGGCCATCACGGCTGCCACAGCGCAGCCAGCGCGCCGGCACCCAACAGAGCCAATATTCAGGCACTGTCCTGCTGGCCAAAATATCAATAGGGGTCTGGCCCCTTTTCCTGACCCTTTGACTTCTCAAAAACCGCCAATTCAGCCAATGCCGTGCGTCGCGTTGTAATTGGCCAGTGCCTTGGCCTGCTGCCCGGTCGGTTTCGCCGCGTCACCCAGGCCAAATTCGGCCTGCAGGGACGCCGTGTTGGTGTCGATATAGTCAATGACGCGCGACAGATTATCCTGACGGTTGCTAATGAAATTGCCGGCTGAGTTCAACAGCTCAGCCGACTTGGCGAAATTGGTGGTGAATTCGTGCAGTGCCCCCATGGCCGCCATCTTGTTGCTGGCCAGCGCGGCATCCAGCCGGGCGTTATCGACGGTCGCCAGCTTGCTCACCGGATCAATGCTCAGACCGAGATCAGCCATGCCATGCACGCCGTTCATCGCGCCATTGAACGGATTGGCAATGCTCTGCTCCAATTCCCACTGCGCCACCTTGGCCGCCTGCGTGCCGGCCAGCATGCCGCCATCCTGCAACTCACTACCGAAGCGCTGCATCCAGCCATTGTAGGCATCGGCAAATGCCTGCACGCGGCCGCGGATTTCCTCGTTGCCGGTCGAACCATCGGCGCTGCCCAGCTTGATAGCCTCCTGCTGCAGCGTCGACACGTAGGACTTCATGTCGCCCAATTCGGACGCCTCGGCCTTGTAGGTGACGGACATAGCGTTGATGTCCGTCATCATCCGGTAGGCCGACTCCGGATCGAACAGCGCCATGTTGCGCCCCACTGCCGAAACGCCATTCGTCCCGCTCATGCTGGCAGCGCCGGCCAGCATGGCATCCAGAGACGAAGTACCCGCCGTTTTGCCGGCCCCGAGAATATCGGCGAAGCTCGTCCCCCCCGACACCTTGCCAGAGCCCAGCGTGGACGAAACCAGAGAACCGACCGTTTGCGATTGAATACTGGCCATCTGCAACTTCAGCGCGGACGAGAAATCCACCGCCCCCGCCGAACCCGTCGCCGGCGTCGTTGCCTTGTCGCCCAGAAGTTTTGAGAAATCGAAACTGTTGCTGTTAATTCCATTGACCGACATAACGCCTCCAACTGTTTGGAAGGCCAAAGGCCCTCGTCCTGCTTCTGGTCCAATTACAAGCAACAATCAAACCGGTCCTCCGCATGGCCTTGGGTCGTCGCGGCGCCAAGCCGAATCTTCCGGCCAGGCCGCTTGCCGCACAAGGAACCCGGAGGCAGCGGAACGTGCCGGGCAGAACTTCAACGGTAAATGACAGACCCCAACCCAGCCGACACGTTCCCAACAAGGCAGGTGATATTTGCCGGCCAAGCGGCAAGAGCAAGCAGAAAGAAACTAGCCGGATTTGGCGACTTGCTCGCCGCATCGGGAAGCCATCGGCAAACCGCGGCGATGCGGATTGGGCGATTGAGGTAGCGCCGGAGCGATTTCCACGGTCAACCCGAAAAAACCGCCGAAATTAAAATCGCCAAACCACGCCCAGCCTCAGACCAGCACCCGCCGCAGCGCCCGGATTTTGCTCCACAGCACCGCCTTTGGCAGATTGATCGCCATCACCTGCAGGCAGCGCTCCAGCCAATCCGGGCGATTTTGCAGACTCTCGATAGCGCGATCAAGATCGCGAGCAATCGCCTCGCCATGCGCACCCTGCGCCTTGAGCAGCGCCTTGCGCAACAACGGTAACGAAGGACTCATCATCGCCAGATCGATCACGTCGCGGCTGAACACGCTGTCGTCGCTCCACCGATCCGCATTCGCCAGCAACTTGCTCGTCGCCATGTCGAGCGGCCTCAGCGTCGAAACGCCGCACACCTGATCTTTCCCGCTGGCCGCCTCAATCTCGATGCGGCCTTCGAGAACGATTTCAAACTTGATTGGCAGATCATCGACCAGCAGCGTCGTGCGAATACCGTACTGATCGGCACGAACCTCCCGCGCCAGCCGAAACCGTTCGCCATCCGGCCGCAACAAGCTGGCAAAGCCGGCCTCGCCGGTAAGCAACTGGCGCAGACCGCGGTAGCGATCAAGGTCCGACACCAGAAAATCCATGTCGACCGATTCGAGATACTCGCCAAAGCGCAGCGCCATCGCCGTACCGCCGCCAAACAGGCAATTCGCCTCGCGCAACAAATCACCATCCAGCGCCGACAACACGCGGCCAATCCGCCGATGGTGCGACCGTTCAAACATCGCCGGCACCCGGCGACTCCGCGCCAGCGAAAGCCAGCCGCAAGGCATCGATCAAATTCCGCTCACGCGGCAACAAGGCCGCCTCATCGACATGCCACCAGTTGCGTTCATAAATCCCCAGCGCCTCGCGCGGCGTCAATTCATCCGTCCCTTGAACCTGCCACGCCAATTCCTTCAACGCCGGGAAATCAGCCAGACGAACCCGCGCCGGCAACCAGCCGGCCTTGTCGTCCGGACTGTTTTCCGAAGGCTCATCGCCTGCAGCCGTCGCCGAAAAAGTCATCCCCAGCGCGGCCAGCACATTCAGGTAAGCCCCTATCGTCACCGAAGGCTCGCCCTGCTCAATACGATGCACGCTCACCCGCGACATCCCCGCCGCCTCGGCCAGCGCCGTCGCGCTTACCCGCAAGGCCTTGCGCTGCGCGCGAATTTGAACGCCGAGCGCGGCAAGCTGCTCGACAACGACGGCGGGGTTGGGTGGGGCTTTGGCTGGCATAGTGTTTCTCATACTAGGCAAATAAGCCGTATTGTCAATATTGAGATACATATTCGTGAGAAATGGCCAGTGAGGAAAGCCGCCCTATTACGAAGCTACCTGTTCCAGGCGGCAACCAGGCATCAATGCCGGGCGCGAATGACCGACCGGGATTGGCTGACGCAGACTTCCACGGTCAACCGGGAAAAAGCGCCAAAATTGAAAGGGGAGAAAACAATAGCGGCTGACCTGTATTGGCTTTGAGAACGAATTTCAATTTAGGCCAAAACTTCCGGTTGACCGTGGAAGTCGGCGAAATCGATTCATTCCGGGTCGGAGCGCGTTTGTATGTTGGTGAATGCGCATCCCGCCCGTCGCTTGCAGCAAATGACGGTCTAAGGCAGGATGGCCATTCCACCCAACAGACTAGAAAAATCCGGAGACAACAAATGATCAAAGTCAGTGTGATGTACCCCAATACGCCCGGTGCGCGATTCGACCACGCCTACTACCGAGACCAGCACATGCCCTTCGTTAAGGCCAAAATGGGCGACAGCTGCAAGTACTACACCGTGGACAAGGGCCTGGCCGGCGGTGCGCCGGGCGAACCAGCAACCTACATCGGCATGTGCCACATTTTCTGCGAATCGGTCGAAGCCTTCGAAGCCGGTTTCGGTCCGCATGCGGAAGAAATCATGGCCGATATTCCGAATTACACGGACCTCGCGCCGGTACTCCAGATCAGCGAAGTCGTGGTCGAAAAGAGCTGACCGGGACTGCATTTCGGCGTGTAGAAGTCGTCGCAAAGAGGGCTGTTCCTTTGGCCCTCGCCCCAGTGAGCGCGAATGCCTCAGATCGCCCAGAACCAGAAAACAGTGGATAGCCATCCAGGCTATTTCTCCAGATAAGCCAGCCGGGAAATCCCCGGCTGGCTTTTTTTGCCTGCTTTTTTCGTTGACCGCAGCTGTTGGGTTACGGCTATAAAAATTTCCAGCGAACCAATCTAAGTTGTGAATTTTCTCGGTGGAGGAGAACCGCCGTCTCTGTCGTAGCGAATCTGCCTCAATTAGACTACTATCGATTCAACAATCTATTCATGGATCGATCCAAAGTGCCGCCCGATCACGCGCTGAATATTCGCACATTACTCGCCAGCGGCCCGCTGACAGCCAGACGGTTGGCTAAAAATATGGGCATTAGCCAGGCCACGTTGTCCCGCGCCATGCAATCGCTGGGCAATCAGATCATCCGCTTTGGCCCTTACCGATCTATTCATTACGCGCTGCGCCGACCCTTGCTGGCCATGCCGGATGTTCCCGTCCATCGCGTTACGCCAGAAGGTCAGGTCGAGGCGCTTGGGCAACTCAGCCCGGTGCAGCCCACGGGTTATGTGATGACCAACGCCGACGGCAGCGCCAGCCACAGCGAAGGTTTCCCCTGGTGGCTCGATGACATGCGGCCACAGGGTTTTCTCGGGCGTGCCTTTGTCGCCGCCCAGGCTGAAACGCTCAGCCTGCCATCCCGTCTCGGCGACTGGCAGGAAGAACACATCCTGCGCGCCCTGCTAAGTCAGCCGGGCAGCGACGCCATCGGTAACTTGATCATCGGCGATGCCGGGCGCCAGCACTTTATCCAGCGCCCCGAGCCGGTGGCGCTGCCAGCTGCCGGGCTTGCCGCCGCTTATGCCGAACGCGCCCGGCAAGCGCTCAGCGGCGAAACCCCGGCCTCGTCGGCCGGCGGCGAGCAACCCAAGTTCGGCGCCTATGCCGAAACCACCGATGGCCCGCGCCATGTGCTCGTCAAGTTTTCGCTTGAGGTCGGCGAAGGCGCCAACAACCCCATCGCCCAACGCTGGCGCGATCTATTGCTGGCCGAGCACCACGCCCTCACGCTGCTGCGCGAAAACGACATCGCCGCCGTCGCCACGCGCATCATCGACCACGGCCAACAGCGCTTTCTCGAAGTCGAACGGTTTGACCGCATCGGCCCGCACGGTCGGCGCGGCCTCATTTCCCTCAGCGCCATGGACGCCGAATTCATCGGCCTCGGCCGCGGCGGTTGGCCGGCCATGACCGCACGCCTGCTCGCCGAGCGCCACATCACCGGCCAAGCACACGAAACCGCCGGCCTGCTGCACGCCTTCGGCACACTGATCGGCAACACCGACATGCACCCCGGCAACCTCTCCTTCGTCACCGACAGCGGCCGCCCCTACCAACTTGCCCCGGCCTACGACATGCTCCCCATGGCCTTTGCCCCGCGCAGCAGCGGCGAACTCCCCACCACGTTGCCGGCTGCCGGTTTCGACAGCCAGATCAGCACCACCCAATGGCGCCAGGCACTGGCGCTGGCTCAGGCCTATCTGGATCGCCTGAACAAGGAAGCGGGATTCAATGCCGGATTTGTCGAATGCCGCGCCGCGCTGGAAAGGCACTTGCAGGCGGCAGCGGAGCGGATTGGGCGGCTGGGGTAGGGAAATAGCGGCGGTTTCCACGGTCAACCGGGTTTGCTACTTGAAACGTGAAAAATGGCCAAATCTGAAATGCAGGGAATATCGATCCAAAATTTAGCATGATCATGCTAATATTTGGCTATGTCGATTGCCACAACCCTTTTCTCCGATAGCCAGGCTCGCCTGTTTTGTTGGCTGTTTGGTCAGCCCGAACGCAGCTATCACCTCAGCGAATTGCGCCGCCTGAGCCAACTTGGCAGCGCCTCGCTGCAACGCGAGTTGAACCGTCTGGTCGATGCTGGCCTCATTCTGTCCGAACGCGTCGGCAACCAGCGGCGTTTTCAGGCCAACTCGCAAAGCCCCGTTTTCACAGAACTGGTTGCGCTGACGCGCAAGACGCTCGGCGCTGCGCCCCTGCTGCGCGAAGCCTTGCAACCCATCGCCGCCCGGCTCCAAGTCGCGTTTATCTACGGCTCCGTCGCCAAACAAACCGACACCGCCCAAAGCGACATTGACCTCCTGCTGGTTGGCGAAGATCTTTCCCTGAACGAAATACTGACCCTGCTCTTACCCCTCGAAACGCAACTTGGGCGCAAGATCAACCCCAACTGCTACACCTCGGCTGAATACGCGCGACGCCTCGCCGAAGCGGACTCCTTCGTCAATCGCATCCTCGCCCAACCCATCCTGCCCCTGATCGGAAAAGATCTTGAGCCAAGCCGCCCTGGATAATCTGGTTCGCATCGGCCAACTCAAGGCCGAACCGCGCAACGACGCCGAAGCCAGGCGCATGCTGGCCATGGCACGCACCCGGCTGGCCGATGCCCAACTCGGCAATCTCTCCGCCGAAGGCCGCTTCACCAGTGCCTACAATGCTGCCCACGCCGCCGCACTCGCCGCATTGCGCTGGCACGGCTACCGCAGCGAAAACCGCTACACCGTCTTCCAATGTCTGTCCCACACGCTGGGTTGGTCCGCCGTCCAATGGCGCGTCCTGGATAACGCCCACCAGAAACGGAATCTTGCCGAATACGAGGGGTTTCTGGAGATCGAAGAATCCGCCATCGCCGAACTGTGCGCGCTGGTGACCGAACTGATAGCTGACGCCGGCAAGTTGATCGAAGGCTGAGCCAGTTAAACAATAGCGGCCTGACAACCATTGTTCAGGGAATACCCAGCCAATTCATTTTTGGACTATTTTTCGGTTGACCGTAGGGGTCGGGAAAACTAATTCACTCTGACCCCTTTGGCTTCTAAAACGGAATTCCAAACTCTGCGTCAAAATCAAACTCTAATGCCGCTGGATCCGGTAGGGGATTCGCTATCGGTGTGTCTGCTAGAACCCATTCGATCATCCATTTTTCAAGAAGCGAAATAGTTGAGTGGTTCTTAAGTGGTCTTAGCCAAGCATTCTTTTCGTCGGAGCTCATAAGTTGAGCAGCATATAGAATCGCTCTTCTATTCCATGATGCATTGTTAAACAACAAGTCCTTTTGTTCTCTAACCCATGCGAGGTTGCGTGTGCAAACTGCGGCGCGGGCAAGATAGGTTAGTCGCATGTTTGAATCCAATACCCGACGCAGGCGCCGATCTTTTGCGAGGCGCGAATGTTTGCTGATTAACCATGAGAACCACTCGTTTGTTCCAGGGTCTTCCAGTAGCCGTTGCTGTTCTAAATCTACAATTATTTTAATAAATGGCCCTGCGTCGAATTCGGTTAGTATTACATCAAGGTATAAAGCGACATCATTAATAACTGGGCGGAAGAATTCACAGTTGTTTAGTAAGATTTCGGCTATATCAGGAATTCGATGGGCTCTTGCTCTCCGAATAATTGCTCGGGCAACACCAAGGTCTAGATTTTCAAATTTCAATATTCTCTGAATGGCATCTGCTAAGCGTTCTCCAATATCAGAGCAAACACTCTCAACAATATCTTCAACCTGAAAAGTATAGGGATTTATAACTTCAATTTCATGAAGAATATCTATTTTTTCTAGTTGATACTGGTTGTTTAATTCGATCTGTATGAACTTCTCGGAATCGATTATTTTCGTTTTATCGCTGACAAGTCCTAGACGATGGTTTTGATGTAAATATAACGTTAGGTTTCTGAGTATGCTATCCAGTTGGTGGGTAGTGTTTGAGAATATACGAATATCGTCCACGTATCTGACGTGATCAACGTTCAAATTCATTATGAACTGATCAATGTCAATTAGTGCAGCTTCGCTCATTACTATGCTTGCGGCCGGTCCAACCGGGATTCCTTGTGACGCTTTTGAATTAATCCCAAGAAGGAAGTTTTCTACCGATTTGCCGGCGTTTTCCGTAGAGGCTATCGATATGGCATTGCCTAGTCGATGGAGGTAAATTCTATTGTAGAAATCCGAAATATCGGTAACCAATACATACTTGTAAATCTTGGCTAATTCTTCGCATCGCACCCTGTAGTCTGAAAATCCAGAGCCCTTTACAAAGAAGCCTTTTCCGTCCGGAGATATGCGATATGAACAAGCTACGTTTTCCCGAGCGGGAATACGATGTTCCTCAATTTTGTTTGATAAACCGTGAGCAACTGCTGTGTAACAAATGGCGTCAAGTGGGTCCATTTGATGAACTATTCGGTATCCACCACGCGGCTTTTTCCAAGGAATAGCTATAGGTGGAACATTTGAAGCGAGTTTTTCTTTGCCCATCGTTTTTAAGTCATCCCAACGATGCCAAATGCACTCAAACTCAAAAGGCTTCGGAAAGAAATCTGAGTCGTAATATGCCGTCAAGTGTCTTCGTGCAAAATCCAAAGACTCATCGATCAGAAACTCATGCAAAGCCATAATCGTCGCTTTCTAAACTGGTTGTATCAGTCAAATCAATTGCCAGCGTAATGTCAGCTGTCGCCGACTATAACCAACTCCCGCGTCGCCCGCGTCATCGCCACTTACAACAACCGCGCCTCCTCATCCTTCCGCCCTTCATCCACTGCTCTCCCAGCCCCCGGTATCGCCACCAGCGGAAATTCCAGCCCCTTGCAGCTGTGCATGGTCAAAAACTTCACGGTGTCTTCCCTTTCGGCGAAGGTGATGTCGTCCTGATAGGTGACCGGGATGCTGGCTTTTCTGAGCGTGGCAAGGACCGGTTTGCCGTTGCCGTAGTCGCGATAGATGACGGCCATGTCGCTCCAAGGGGTGCCGGTTGTGTAGGCTTCCTTGAGGTGTTTGGCGATGTAGTCGGCTTCTTCCTGAATGCTTGGCAGTTTGATGAGCAGCGGTTTCGGGCCGTGGCGGCCGGCGCTGATCGGGGCACGGCTGATATTCCGCCATTGTTCAAGGCGGATAGCAAAGCATCGCTCGCCGCCCGTCATGCGCGAGACGTAGGTGCCGATTGCCGGTATCAGCGCAGCCAAGGCCGCCCCCTTATGCTTATGTATTCGACCGATTATGCCAGTCAAAAGCTATAGCAAGTTTTGCTAATTTTCCCGTTTCGTGAATTACCAGACGAAGAAAGCCAAAGACCACACCGTCGCCATCAGCCCGACCGGCCACAGCATCGCCAGCCCGGCATTCCATTTTTGGGCATTTTTTCCGGTTGACCGTTGGATTAGCTGAAAGGCCAGCCACAGGCTGCCGAGGCAACCGGTGGTGAGCAGGCCGACTCGGAAATAGGGTAGCCAGCCGAGCCACAGGCGTTCGGCCTTCAAATGCGTGACGGTGAGCATCGACAGGCCGAGGATGACGCTGGCCGCGGCGAGCGGGGTGAGGGCGAGGGTGAAGCGTTGCCAGCTCAGGTGTTCGGTTTTGAGCAGACGGGCGGCGATGGCCGGGCCGATGAGGAGCAGGCTGCCGAGCAGGAAGCCGCCGCCGAGCAGGTAGCCGAGGATCAGCGCGCCGTCGAGCCAGGTGAACAGGTCGCTGGCTTCCGGGTAGTGGGTGAGCAGCCACCAGGGTACGTCGTTGTCAAGCAGGGCGAAGTGGTTGTGGTCGACCAGCCAGTCGGCGGTGGCCAGTTTGATGGCGAGCAGCCAGGGGCTGAGCGTCCATTGGAAAGCGGCGGTGGCAACGCCGAGGACGCCGTAGGCGAGGGTCAGCGCATCCGGCGTTCTGGCCGGGTTGTTGAAATCGAGGATTTCGCTGAACGGCGAGCGGGCCGAGTAGGTGACAGCGCCGCGCTGGCCGGCGCAGCGGCCGCAGCTGTGGCATTCGGAGGCGCTGGTCATGCGGCGGACGTCGAGCAATGGGGCGCAATTGACCGGTTCGAAGTCACCTTGGTGACGATCCCAGGCGGCGCGGTCGACCTTGTAGTGGAGCGGGGCGATCTTGGCGAGCACAGCGAAGACGCCGGAGGCCGGGCACAGGTAGCGGCACCAGATGCGTTTTTCGCGCCCGTAAAGGAGGCCGATGCCGACGGCGGCGACGGTCGAGCCGCCGAGGACCAGCAGCGCCGCTTGCGGGTATTCGTAGACGCTGACCAGTTGGCCGTACACTGTGGTCATGACGAAGGCGACGAAGGGCCAGCCGGTCCATTTGAGCCAGCGCGGCAGCGCCTTGCCCCGGCCGTATTGGCTGACCCATTCGGAAACGGCGCCTTCCGGGCAGAACAGGCCGCACCAGACGCGGCCCATGGTTACGGTGGCGATCATGACGCCCGGCCACCACAAGCCCCAGAAGCAGAATTGCGCGAACAGGCGCAGGTTGTCCCAGATGTGCGCGTCTTCCGGCGGCAAAGGCAAAAACGCCGGGATGATGACCATCGCGGCGTAGAGGGTGACGATCAGCCACTGGATGGCGATGATGGTGCGGCGGTTGTTTCTGAGGAATAGGCCGATTTTTTCCAGACGCCCTTGGGGCTGGCCGTTGGCTTTATGGACCTTGGCGCGGCCGGGGTGGAATTTGATGACCTGTTCGTTGCTCATTTGGCGATGATCAGGCCCTTGCCTGTCTCCAGATGGAATTCGTCAAAGACCTTGTAGCTGCCAGGCTGGAGCGGCTGAAAAACGAGCTTGCGGGTGACGCCGGGGGCCAGCACCAGTTCCTTTTTCAGGTCGTAACTTTCGAATTCCGCCGCGCCTGGATTTTCGTTGCGAACTTCCAGCCGGAACTTGGTGTTGGCCGGTACTTCCAGCGTGGCCGGGATCAGGCGTCCGTCCTTCATGAGTATCTGGTAGGTTGGCAGGTCGTCGGCCATTGCTACGGTCAACCGTAAAAAAAAAAAGGCCAAAAACGAAAATCAGGCGGGCGGTTTTCATGAGCTTTCCTTAGTACGAAATGTTGGCGCGCAGGCCGAGCACCTTGACCGAACTGGCATCCGGATTGGCACCGCCGCGGGTGATCAGCTGGAAATCGGGCGTTACTTCAAATTGCGGCGAGATGCGGTAGCGGTAGTAAATTTCCGCCACTTTCTCGGCCCCCAGCGGCGTGAAGGTAAAGTCGGCCACACCGTCGCCATCCACATCGCCGCTGCCGCCATGGGCGCGATAGGCCGCGCTCGCCTTCAGCCAACTACCGCCAATACCGATGGCGTCGCCGCCCCGGCCCCAGTAGGCGCCGCTGATTTCCCCACCAATCGACAGCGCCTGATTGAACGGCAGTTCGCCCTTGACCAGATTACCGTAGCGGGCAAACAGATTGACGCCGTCGCCGACGCGCTGGTCGATGGAGAGGCCGATGCCGGTATGGCGGCCAGTCGTCACCCCATCCAGTTCGGACACCTGGCTGCGCGTCCAGGCGTAGGCCCGGTAGTTGCCGAGCAGCCCGCCAAACAGACGCAACTGCTTTTCGGCCTGCAACATGGTGAGCGGGGCCGACAAGCTCTTCTGGTAATTCGAGCCCTTGTCGCCGGCACCGAAAACGCCCAGCGACACGCGCCACGGTTCGGCCTTGTTGGTGTTGTTGACATAGGCGGCGATGAAACCGGGCTGGAAGCCGTTGGCATCGACGCCGATTTCGCGCCCTGCATCGAGCAGCGGGTTGTGCACGAAGACGGAGTTCAGGAATTGCTTCGATTCGTCGGCGGCTGCGGTGTTCTGGTCAAAGAAACCGAAGATGTCCATCTTGCCGAAGGTCAGTTCCAGCTTCTCGCGCGAATAGGGCTTGAAGCCGCCGAAGGGCAGCGGAATGGCGGCCTGATACCAGGCCTGGCCGAGGATCGCCACCGAGTCGTCCGGATTGGCGCCACTGGCGCGGAAGGCGACGGCATTCGGCGCGCTGGCAAAATAGCCGAGGCGCGACAGGGCCGCGTTCAAGCCCTGACCCTGACCCATGCGAACGTGGGCGAAGACTTTTTGCTCGATGTCCCCAATCGGGCTGAGCGGCAATTCAACGCTGACATCGGCCCGGTAATTGAGCTGGCTGCCGCCATCGGCGGTGCCGGTGGGCAGGCCGGACGCGTGCTGGGCGACGGTAGTCAGCGCAGCACCGACCTTGATGCCGTCGAGCTTGTCGGCCAGCTTGGCCGACTTCTTCATCTCCAGCACATCCTTTTCGGCGCCCTTCAGGCGTACCGTCAGCTCCGGCTCGTATTGCGACAGACGGGGGCTTTCGAGCCCCTTGGCGATTTCCTCGCTTTCACCCTTGAGCGCTTTGACTTCCTTTTCCAGTTCGGCGTTGCGGGCTTCCAGTTTTTCCATGCGCTCGACCAGCTTTTTCATCGTGGCCTCATCGGCGGCGGCGAGCGCAGGCAGGGCCAGCCCCGCCGCGACGAGCGCAGCGGTGATTTTGGCGAGGCGCATGATCAGTAGCCGCCTTTTTTGCCGATGCCGACGTAGGTGAATTCGTACTCGACTTCAAACGGCTTGAACCACGGGCGAACGCCGGTGGCGCGGTCGGTGTGGCGACCGAAATGCGCGTGCGGATTGGCCGACGGCGGCAGGATGGTGTACTTCACCTTGTACTTGCCGGGGCCGGCCAGCTTGACGTTATCGCCGTAATGCGGGCCGTCGTTGGCGACCATCGGCATGAAGTCGCCGGAAGTCTTGAAGTCGCCGCCGATCTTGCTGACTTCAAACTTGATCATCAGGTAAGGCATCCAGGCGCCTTCCTCAAATCCGTTGGGATTGTTGGCCAGAGCGTGAATGTCGGCTTCGAGGTGGATGTCGGATTCCGACACTTTTTTCATCATGCCGTCCGGTTCCATTTCCACCGGTTGCAGATAGACGGCGGCGATTTCCATGCCGTTGCGTTGCTGCGGCACGCCGATGGGGTATTCGAGGGCGAGGGCCGGGGTGGCGAGGGCGGCGGTCAAGGCCAGCGTGGAAACGAGATTTTTGATAGTCAGCATGATTTATAAACTCCCTGGTTTCTCTGGCTGGCTGGGCATCGCTTGGCTGGCTTGAGGATGATTGAACGTCGAAGTTCTTACTGCGGTGCAGCCCCCGGCTGGGTAACGAAACCGATTTTTGTCAGGCCTGCGCGGCGGGCGGCACTCATCGTTTCGGCCACCGTTTCGTAGCGGGTCGCGCGGTCGGCGCGCAGCTGCATGTCAACGTTGGCATCCTGGGCGACGGCTTCACGGAAGCGGTTTTCGAGGCTGTCACGGTCAACCGGATTTGCCGCCAAAAAAACGCGGTTTTCGGCATCGATGCTGATTTGCAGCGTCAGCGGCTTTTTCGGCGACGGGGCGCTTGAAGCGCGTGGCAGGTCGACCGGCACCTGATGCGTCATCAGCGGCGCCGTGATGATGAAGATGATGAGTAACACCAGCATCACATCGACCAGCGGCGTCATGTTGATGTCCGCCGTCGGCATCGGGTGGTTCTGCGCATTGAAGCTGCCGATAGCCATGCTATGCCGCCTCCGTGGCAACGCGGGCGCGCATCGGATGAATCTGGGCGCTGTTGGCCACAAACGGTTTGCCGACCGTGAAGAAGGCATGCAGGTCGTGGGCGAAGGCGTCGAGGTCGGCCAGAATGACGCGGTTGGCGCGGGTGAAGGCGTTGTAGGCGAAGACGGCGGGCAGGGCGACGGCGAGGCCGGCGGCAGTCATGATCAGCGCCTCGCCAACCGGGCCGGCGACGTTTTCCAGCGCGGCCTGACCAGACAGGCCAATGGCGAGCAGGGCGTGGTAAATGCCCCAGACGGTGCCGAGCAGGCCGACGAAAGGTGCGGTGGCACCGGTCGTGGCGAGCAGGGTGAGGCC
The DNA here is from genome assembly GCA_016709965.1 of Betaproteobacteria bacterium. NCBI lineage: Bacteria > Pseudomonadati > Pseudomonadota > Betaproteobacteria > Rhodocyclales > Azonexaceae > Azonexus > Candidatus Azonexus amarohabitans. The sequence goes on along the minus strand of JADJLT010000001.1, from coordinate 756,029 downwards.
GTTTTCCATGCCGGCCTGGGTAGTGGACAGTTGCTGGCGCAGCGCGCGTTCCATTTGTTCGGCCGGGTCGAAACGGGAGGCGAGGCGACCGGTAAGCGCTTCGCAATCGGTGTTGCAGCCGTTGGCCTGGGTCGCCAGTTGGGCGTATGGGCTGTTGGCGCCGGCCTGCTTGAGCAGGGCAATGCCGTCGCCGACGCTGCTTGCCGACCAGAAGGCGGTCAGGGCCCGGGCGGCGCGACGCATCATCCACCAATCGACGGCCTTGGCCAGGACCAGATACCAGCTGATGACGGACATGATGGCCAGGATGACCGCCACGCCGTGCGAAATAGTGTCGCCGCTGGCCCACAGGTGCGCGAAACCGAAGGTGTTTTCCTGCATCTTATTGCTCCAATTTAAAAATAATGGGGACCTGCACCCAGCTCTGAACGGCGATATCGCCCCGTTTGGCCGGAATGAATTTCCAGTTGCGTACGGCCTTCTGCGCCGACGAGTCGAGTCGCTCGCTGCCCGACGACGTTCTGATCTCGATGCTGTCCGCCGTACCCTGCGCATTGACCAACACGCGCAGCACGACCTTGCCTTCCTCGCCCATCCGGCGGGACAGGGGTGGGTAGGGCGGGGCCGGGTTCTTCAGGTAATCGGCATCGAAACGTGCCTGACTGACTGTTTCGGCTGGCGAGGCAGCGGGGGTTGGCCTGGTTTCGATGAGGGCCGGGGCAGCCATCCCGGCGGCGGGCGGATCAATGTTCCGTTGCGTGGCCTCGACGGGGGCGGGGGCAGCAGCCTTGGGTGCTGGTGTCCGCGACACCTTGAGGGGTGGGAGCGGCTTGGCCACTGGCAGTGGCATGGCGATGGGGTCTTTACTCGGATCCAGCGTCTCGAGCAGATCGACGATGAGGGGTAGTTCGATTATCTGCGGTGCGACAGTTTTCGCTGCCAGAAGGATCAGGAAAATGCCGGCATGCAAGCTGATGACCGCCGTCAGCAGGCCGCTGCGTTGGAAAGGTGAGGGGCGGGATAGCGTGTAGCTCATGGTTTGCGGGATTTTTGGCGATCTGAATGGCCTTGCGGCAAGCGGCTATTTGGTCAGGATCAACTTGTTTTCCCGGGTGACGCGCAGCAGGTAGCGCTGCCCGGCGTGTTCGATCTCGACCATCGGGGCGCCACAGAGAATGGATTCACTGCTGATCCGCGGTGTGTTTTCGGGTCCTTTTTCTGTCGGGCAGGGCTCGGGTGTTTGCGCTTGAACGGTCATGGTGGATACCTAATGCAAATAAGAATTGATCGCATCGTCTCGTAAGTAAGAATGTGTGTCAATTACAATTGCGAATCATTCGCAATTAACTTGTTGTTTATTTGCAAATGCGATACATTCGCATTAACGCTCGGTCGATCACCAGCCATTTTCCGTTCCGCCATGTTTCGGTTTGTGTTTCAAGCGCCTGAGCGGAGTATTCAGACCCGGGGATTACTGGACAGGTCCGCGCGATTCCTTTGATTTTTTGTTCGGCAAGCCAGCCTCTGCCAGCCAGCCATTTTTGACTTGACTGAGGACTGCTTGTGAACAACAGCCACCAAATCCCTTTGAAATTTCAGCTCGGCCGGGCACAGTCCATGCCGCTTCATGGCAGGCGACCTGCCAGCCTGATGCCGCTTGGGGCGGTCATGGTCGCCGGTTTGCTTGGCGCGGTCGATGCTGCCGCTGACGAAGAGCAGATGCTGGCGCCGGTGACCGTCAAGGCGACTGCGGAACAGCAGGATCGCTACCTTGGCAGCAAGACCCGTGTCGGCAAGGTGGTGCAGGATCCGCATGATGTGCCGCAGGCGATCACGACGATCACCCGTTCGCTGATGGAAGAACAGGAGGCGAATTCGCTGCGCGAGGCGTTGCGCAATGTCTCCGGCCTGTCCTTCAATGCCGCCGAGGGCGGCCGTTCCGGCGACAACATGATGCTCCGCGGCTTTTATACGTTTGGTGACATGTATCTGGATGGTATCCGTGATACCGCCCAGTACAACCGCGAGGTTTTCAACACCGAGCAGGTCGATGTGCTGCGTGGCGCGGCGGCCATGCTGTTCGGTCGTGGCCAGGCTGGTGGCGTGATCAATCAGGTGAGCAAGACGCCGATGCTGCTTGGTATCAACAAGGCTGGTATCGGGATCGGCAGCAACGATTTTTTTGAAGTGAAGGCTGATTTGAACCAGCGGATCGGTGACAAGGCGGCATTTCGCATCAATGTCATGACGCGCGACGAGGGCAGCACGCGGCGCAATCCGGTAACCGGAACAACGCCGGAAATCCACCGCCAAGGTTTTGCGCCGAACATTGCCTTCGGCATGGGGACGCCCCATGAAGTGACTTTGAGTCACTTGTATCTGGCCACCCAGGACCGCGCCGATTACGGTGTTCCGTTTGACAGCGCGACCAAGCGGCCGAACGCGGCTTATGCCAAGTCAGGCGCCTATTGGGGCGTCGATGGCACCTTTGACGATAGCGAAACCAACATCACGACTCTGAACTACCTGTTCACGATGTCGCCCGATACCCAGTGGCGAACGGTGCTTCGTTCGAGCAACTACAAGCGCGCGTACTGGGCATCGGCGCCGGGCAGCGCCGCGTCATTTGCGACCGGCAGCAGTGCCAAGGTACGACAGACGGCGACCGACAATCTGGTGATTCAGAGCGACCTGAATACGCGCTTCAAGACTTTTGGCATGACGCACGAGCTGGTCACCGGGGTTGAGTATCTGAAGGAAGAGGCAAGACGCTGGAATCTGGCGAATATCGGAAACAGCGGGGTTTACTTCAAGGATGTGGTCGGGTTCACGAACAGCGTGACGGGCCAACTCATCGATTCGCGACCGGTCAATACCTATCAGGGTGATACCTACAGCGCCTACGTTCAGGATTCGATGGAGTTCATCCCAGACTGGAAGCTGACCGCAGGCATTCGGCGTGACGAGATGCGTTCGGACTACGTGGCGGTTGCCCGGACGGGTACTTCGACAATGACGAGCACGCAGTACTCCGGCAACTTCGGCGAGAACAGTTATCGCGTCGGCCTGTCCTGGCAGCCGCAGCCCGACGCGCACTACTACTTGGGCTGGAGCGATTCCTTCAGCCCGACGGCGGATCTCTACCAGCTTTCGGGCAATCAGTATCCGGCGGAACGTTCGGCGGTGACCGAACTGGGCGCCAAGTGGTTGCTGCTCGATGGCGACCTGGCTTTCCGCGTGGCCTTGTACAGCGCGATCAAGGATTGGGAGCGCAACACCGATCTGGAATCGACGGCCAGCATTCTGACCCGAAAACGCCGTTCGAATGGCCTGGAACTGGAGCTGGCCGGTCGTATTACCGACGAATGGGAGGTTTTCAGCGGCCTGTCGCTGATCCGGGCGGAAATTCTTGAAGTGGCGCCGGTGACGGGCAACCCGAACTTTATCGGCAAGGAGCCGCGCAATACGCCGAAGACAACCTTCAACCTGTGGTCGACCTACCGCTTGCCGATGGGTTTCAAGATTGGCGGCGGGGCGGAATTCAAGAGCAAGCGCTACGGTGGCGCGCCGACCGGAACAGCGGCCTTCAACCCGAACTACGTGTCGTCGTATGTGCGCTGGGATGCCATGGTGACCTACGAGCAGCCGAAGTATTCAATCAAGTTCAATGTCCAGAACATTTTCGACAAGCTGTATTACGACGCGCTCTACGATAACGGCGGCTTTACCGTCCCCGGCCAGGCTCGGCGTTTCATCCTTAGCGGCGAGTTCAGATTCTGAGTATCTGGCCGTCGGCCCATCCTGGGATGGGCGTTTTCTGAACCGGCCCGGATTTCGATTTTGGCCAAAATTTCCGGTTGACCGTAGCAATGATGGATAAGTCATGAAAATGAAGCGACGTGAGTTTCTGAAGCTGTTCGGCGCCATGGCAGTGATGCCGCAGGCTGGATTGTCATGGGCCGGGCAAGACGCGCCGAAGGGGGCAACAATTGCTGCTGCCTGGCGTGGCCCCAATGCCGACGATACTTATTACGCCGGTGTGCTGGCCGCGGACTGGGCGCGCAAAAAAATGGAAATCCGCCACGCCGTAGCTTTGCCGACACGCCCGCACGGCCTGACGCCGGAAGCCGATGGCAGCCTGCTGGTGACTGGTGTGCGCCCAGGGGGATGGCTGATGCGCATCGACCGTGACGGCAAGCAAGTCCAGCTGATCGACCTCGCCAACGAAAGCTCAAACGCCCGGCTGAACGGTCACGTTGTGGTAAGTGCCCGTGGCGACGTGATCTACACGACGGAAACGGACAGCAAGAGCGGACGTGGCCTGATCGGCGTGCGCGACCGCAGGAGCCTGAAAAAACTGGCCGAGTGGGACAGCCACGGTCAGGAGCCGCATCAGTTGCTGCTCGACGACACCGGGCACCTGATGATCGCCAACGGCGGCATCCCGCGTACGGCAAACGACAAAAAATACGATCTGCACCGTATGGAGTCATCGCTGGTCAGGCTCGATGGCCAGAATGGCGGCCTGCTGCGTCAATGGACGCTGGATGACCGTCGCCTCAGCCTGCGCCACCTGGCCTGGAGCCGCAGCCCGGCGGCCAACAAAAATTTCCTCGGCGTTGCCATGCAGGCCGAACATGACGATCCTGTCGCGCGTATGGCGGCGCCGATTCTTGCCGTGCTCAACGGGGACGAACTGTGCATACCAACCCGGGTCAGCGATGGCGCCGGCTATGCCGGTGATATTGCCCCCGCCTACAACGGCGGATTTGCCCTGTCGAGCAATCAGGTCGGGCTGACCCAGTTGTGGCATCCGGGCCAGCCGGACAAGCTGACGCGCATCGTCGAGTTGCAGGAAGCCTACGCCCTGACCGGTTGGGAGGGCCCCGATCCCGGCGGAGGCGTACTGGTTTCCACGGCCTTGGGATTGGTTCGCTGGCACCCGAGCGCCAAGCCGGCCCTGTTGCCCTGGCCGGAGAAAATGGCGGTGGACAATCACTGGGTGCTAATCGACGAAGCCTGATCGGTTCATCGGACGCTGATGCCAACATGAAAAAAGCCACGGACTGGCCGTGGCTTTTGGTGTGATGCTGGCTGAACGTGATCAGCGGTCGGCGAAGCTCTTTTTCTTGAAGCTGCGCTCGCCGTCGAACTTGCGTTCGGTGCTGGCGCCGCCATCCTGACGACCTTCGTCCGGACGCAGGTTGATCGGCACACCGCGGACGCGGGTGCGTTTCAGGGCGTTGGAAGCTTCGCCCGGCATGCCGGCCGGCAATTCAACCGTGCTCGACTCGTCGTAGAGGGCGATGCGGCCGATGAAGCGGCTTTCGATGCCGGCTTCGTTGGCAATGGCGCCGACGATGTCCTTGACCTGAACGCCGTGATCCCTGCCCACATCGATGCGGTAACGCACCATGTCGCCGCTCGGCGCCGAACGGGTCGGGCGCTCTTCGCGACGCGGACGCTCGCCACGGTTCTCGAAGCTGGGCTTGTCGCCACGATCGGCACGCGGCTTGCGTTCATCACGTTCGCCAAAGCTGCCCGGACGCGGGCGGCTGTCACGGCTGTCGAAGGAGGGGGCCGGGGCGGGACGCGGGTCTTCACCGACGATCTGCAGCGGTTTGCCTTCCTGGGCCATCATGGCCAGCGCGGCGGCAACTTCCTCGGCGCCGACGTTTTGCTCTTCGGCAATTTGCGAGACGATGTTGGAGAAGAAATCGAGGCCTTCGGCGTTGAGCACTTCAACGACCTTTTGCTTGAAGTCGGCAACGCGCTTGTTGGTCACGTCGGCACGGCTGGGCAGCGTTAGCGGCGCGATCGGCGAACGCGTGGCACGCTCGATGGTGCGCAGCATGCGGATTTCACGCGGCGCAACAAACAGGATGGCGTTACCGGTGCGACCGGCGCGGCCGGTACGGCCGATGCGGTGCACGTAGGCTTCGGTGTCGTACGGGATGTCGTAGTTGACGACGTGGCTGACGCGCGGCACGTCGATGCCGCGAGCGGCAACGTCGGTGGCGATGACGATATCGAGGGCGCCGGACTTCAACTGCTCGATGACGCGTTCGCGCATCTGCTGGTTGAGGTCGCCGTTCAGGGCGGCGGCAGCGTAACCACGGGCCGACAGCTTGTCAGCCAGTTCGACGGTGGCCGTCTTGGTGCGGACGAAGATGATGGCGGCGTCGAAGTCTTCTTCTACTTCGAGGATGCGGGTCAGGGCGTCCAGCTTGTGCATGCCGGAAACCTGCCAGTAAACCTGACGGATGGCGGCAACAGTGGCGGTGGCCGACTTGATCTTGATTTCACGCGGCTCGACCAGATATTTCTGGGCAACGCGGCGAATCTGTTCCGGCATGGTGGCCGAGAACAGCGCGGTCTGGTGCTGGGCCGGGGTGCGTTCGAGAATCCACTCGACGTCGTCGATGAAGCCCATGCGCAGCATTTCGTCGGCTTCGTCGAGCACCATGGTCTTCAGGTTGTCGAGGTTGAGCGTCTTGCGCTCGAGGTGGTCCATGACGCGACCCGGGGTGCCGACGATGACGTGGGCGCCGCGCGACAGCTGCTTCAACTGGATGGTGTAGCTCTGGCCGCCGTAGATCGGCAGGACGTGGAAGCCGGGCAGGTTCTTGGCGTAGGTTTGCAGGGCTTCGGCAACCTGAATGGCCAGTTCGCGCGTCGGCGTCAGGATCAGCGCCTGCGGCTTCATCAGCTTGACGTCGATCTGTTCCATGAGCGGCAGGGCGAAAGCGGCGGTCTTGCCGGTGCCGGTCTGGGCCATGCCGATCAGGTCATGGCCTTCGAGCAGGACCGGGATACATTGGGCCTGGATCGGCGACGGGGTTTCGTAGCCGATTTCGATCAGTGTTTTGAGGAGCGTTTCGCTTAAGCCGAGATCGGCGAAGCTGTCGGGAGTAGACGACATAGATGCTGTTTCCTTTCATCGTCGCCATTCACATTGTTTTAACCGGCGACGGATTGGCCCGATGGTCGGGCGGCCTGAGTACCCCGATGCAGCCATACCGGGGGCGAATCAATGGGGTGAACCTGCAAACAAAACCTACTTGAACCGGGGGCTGCTCGGAACTACTGCGGGCGGTGCATCAACGCATTGATCTGATTATTCTACCTTTTTTTTGCAAGGGCCGCCAGTTCACCGGCACTGAAACCGGCTGCCAACCGCGCGGATTCGTTCATTTTTCCTTGCGGCCAGGGCGCTTGATAACGGGTTAGCAGGTCGAGGTAGGTGCTTTCGGGTTCAATCCCGCGCTCGGCGCAGAGGTAGCGAAACCAGCGATCGCCCAGTCCGACATGGGTGATTTCGTCGCGCAAAATGATGTCGAGTACGCGGGCGCTTTCGTGGTCGCCCACTTGCTCCAGTTTCATCTGGATGGGGGGTGTGGCATCGAGGCCGCGCGCTTCGAGCAGGCGTGGTACCAGCGCCATGCGGGCGAGGACGTCGTCAGCGGTTTTTTCGGCCATGTCCCACAGTCCGGCATGGGCGGGGAAGTCGCCGTAGTCGTAACCGAGCGATTGCAGGCGGTCGCGGAGCAGCATGAAGTGTTCCGCTTCTTCGGCCGCGACGCCAATCCAGTCGGCGTAATAGGCTTGCGGAAGGCCGCGAAAGCGGGCGGCGTGGTCAAGGGCAAGGTTGATGGCCGAAAATTCAATGTGCACGATGGCGTGGAGCAGCCGGGCACGCCCTTCCAGTGTGCCTGGGCTGCGATTCGGCACGTCTTTGTGGGGCAAAAGCGCTGGCTTGTCCGGGCGGCCGCACATCAACTCGGCTGGCAAAGCGTCCCGGTAGTCGAGTTTGCCAGCTTGCCAGTCGGTGGCCAGTGTTGCGGTCAACGCGACTTTTGGGCCAATTTCGGAAACTGCCAGGGCTTCGGCAAGGCGGCCAAACATGGATTCCATCAGGGCGCCGGATTGGTGTAACGGAGATGGATGGCGTCAATGTCCGCCAGGATGTCGGGCGACATCGGTGTCTGCATGGCCGGCAGCGTTTCTTTCAATTGTGCCAGCGACGAGGCGCCAATGATGGTGCTGGTGACGAACCAGCGGGACCGGGTGAAGCCCAGCGCCAGTTGCAATGGCGTCAGGCCATGCTTCGTAGCCAGATCGGCATAGGCCTGGACGGCGGCTGGCACGTTGGGCTTGTTGAAGCGCTGACCAAAGGCTGGCCACTGGGTCAGGCGACCGGGCGCATTGGGCGTTGTCAGGTATTTGCCGGTCAGATGGCCAAAGGCCAGCGGGGAATAGGCGAGCAGTCCAATTTTTTGACGATGACAGACTTCCACCAGACTGGTTTCGAAAGTCCGGTTGAGCAGGCTGTAGGAGTTTTGCGTCCACGCAATGCGCGGCAGGCCGAGTTCATCTGCCAGCCGGGTAAATTCCATGATGCCCCAGGGGTGCTCGTTGGAGACGCCGATCTGGCGAACCTTGCCTTCTTGTACCAGTTCGGCCAGCGCTTCGAGCTGTTCGCGAATGGGTGTGCATTCCCTGTCGTTTTGGGGTTCGAATTTCCACTGACCGAACATGGGCTGGTTGCGTTCTGGCCAGTGCAATTGATAGAGGTCGACGTAATCGGTCTGCAGGCGCTGCAGCGAGCCGTCGATGGCGGCGCGGATGTTGGCACGATCCAGTGCCGGCGGACCGTTGCGAATCCAGGAGAGATTACGGCTCGGGCCGGCGACTTTGGTCGAGATCAATACTTGCTCTCTCGGCTGGCTCTTGAGCCAGCGACCGACGATGCTTTCCGAGGCACCATAGGTCTCGGCGCGAGTCGGGACGGCGTACATTTCCGCGGTGTCGAAGAAGTTGATTCCGGCTGCCAGCGCGAAATCGAGCTGGGCGTGGGCATCGGCCTCGCTGGTCTGTTCGCCGAAGGTCATGGTGCCGAGGCAGACTTCGGGGACTTTCAAGGGGCTGCCGCCAAGGGGATTGATCAGGAATGGGGTCATTGGAATATTCCGAATTCGGGCAAAAATCAGGGTTGACCGCAGAGGACGCCATAAATCAGCACATGGCGATTCAAGACAGTGTCAAATCCCGCCGGCACAATGGCCAGGCGGTGCGCTTGAGGATCGGGACAGTTGCCTTCCGCCCAGTTCCGCGCGGCCGAATAGGCTTCGTCAAAGCTCGGGAAAAGGCCGCGCAGTGCTGGCGAGCGGATCGGTAAGAAGGTGTTTGAATCGCGGTCCAGCACGGTGTCGGTATCGAGCATCTGTACTGCGTAACCGGCGGGTGGTCGAGGAAGCGGCAGTTTGCGGAGATCGAAGCGATCACCAAAGGCATCGACAGGAAATGAAGAATTGGCCATACCGTATTTTAGCGGGAAGGGCTTCACTGAGCGCCGGTTGGACGTGCCAGGTGCTAAAATCAATGGCTGTAATAATAACTTCACGGAACTGTCATGTTCGGACGCTTGATGCCCAGGGAGGGCAAGTATTTCGATCTGTTCAACTCGCATGCCGCGTTGATTGCGCTGGGTGGAACGGCTTTATCCAATATGATCGGCGCGTTGGTGGACCATCCGGAGAAGGCACCGCTTTATGCCGAGGAAATCGATACCCTTGAGCGCAAGGCCGATGCTATTACCCATGACACGCTGGCGCAGTTGCACACTGCGTTCATTACTCCCTTTGATCGGGACGAAATTCATCAACTGATCAATGGCATGGATGACATTCTGGATATCATGCAGGATGTTGCCGAGTCGATGTCGCTGTACGACATCAACCGAGTCCCGCCTGAGGCCAAGGTGATGGCAGTAGTGACCGAGAATTGCTGCATTTGCGTGCGGTCGGTAGTCAAGCTGTTGCACAGCATGGATAACGCACCAGCCATTCTGAAACTTTGCCATGAGATCAACGAGTTGGAGTCCGAAGCAGACCGTTCGTTGCGTTCTGCCATGTCAAAAATCTTCCGCGAAGAGCCGGATGTTCGCGAGGTGGTCAAGCTCAAGGAAATCTACGAACTGCTCGAATCGGTAACCGATCGTTGCAAGGATGTGGCTAGCACGGTCGAGGCCATCGTTCTTGAGAATTCCTGAGCGGATCGCTCGCTATGGACACCCTTAATATCAGTCTCGGGGTTGTCGTTACCCTGGTGGTCGTGGCCTTGCTGTTCGACTTCATGAACGGCTTTCACGATGCAGCGAATTCAATTGCTACCATCGTTTCGACACGCGTTCTCAAGCCGCATCAGGCGGTGATCTGGGCGGCGGCATTCAATTTCATCGCCTATTTCCTGTTTCCGCTCAAGGTGGCCCTGACCATCGGCAAAGGCACCATCGACCCCTCCATTGTTGATCACTACATTATCTTCGGCGCTCTGGTCGGGGCCATTATCTGGAATATTATTACCTGGTACTACGGCATTCCGTCGTCCTCGTCGCATGCACTGGTTGGCGGTCTGGTCGGGGCGGCCATGGCCAAGGCAGGTATTGGCGGCCTGGTTTCAGCTGGCGTGCTGAAGATCATTGCCTTCATTTTCGTCGCCCCGTTCCTCGGCTTTATGATTGGTGGCACCTTGATGGTAATTGTCTCTTGGATTTGCCGAGACATGGCGCCACGCAAGGTGGACAAGCATTTTCGGCGTCTCCAGTTGCTGTCGGCGGCTGCTTACAGTCTGGGTCATGGCGGAAATGACGCGCAAAAGACGGTCGGTATCATCTGGATGTTGCTGATTGCGGCCGGAATCTCAAAAACAACCGACTCAATCCCCGCTTGGGTAGTTTTGGCCTGCTACAGCGCCATGGGTTTGGGTACCATGTTTGGAGGCTGGCGCATCGTCAAGACGATGGGTAATCGCATTACCAAGCTGAATCAGGCGCGTGGTTTCTGCGCTAACAGCGGTGGTGCAATCACCCTATTTCTAGCCACTGCTTTCGGTATCCCTGTTTCAACCACGCACACTATTACAGGTGCCATTGCTGGCGTCGGTTCTACACGTGGTGCGCGGGCCGTACGCTGGGGCGTCGCCGGGGGAATCGTCTGGGCGTGGATTCTGACTATTCCTTGCAGTGCGGCCATGGCCGCTCTTGCCTGGTATGTCGGCACCCTGATTCTTTGATTCTCAGGGTTGTCGCCTATGGATTCCTATTAGCCATGCTGGCAGGAATCGTTTGGCTGGTTCCGGTACTTTGGGAGCTTGCTCTTGTCGGCGCCATCGGCGGAATCTACTGGTTTTTCTTCCGCATCCCGGCTGAAAGTGACTAGGCCGGTATATCCGGCACCAGCATCTCTTCAAGTTGAATAATACGGTCCTTCAATAACAGCTTCCGTTTCTTCAGCCGGCGAATCAATAAATCTTCCGGGGGCGGACTGTCGATCAGGTGGTTAATGACCTGATCGAGATCGCGATGTTCCACCTGCAGTTCATGCAATTGGGCGCGAACTTCGCTGATCTCCGTCTCGCTCAGCGGGTGAAGGGACATTTCGGCTCCTGATGACTTCTTTTGTTTTGCTAGAATACCTTGAACCGATTAGCGGAGGAGAGGAAATGCAACATCACGTGATTGTTTCGTTCGGAAAAGAAAAAGAATTCGAATTCAAATTTTCAGGTGCTGCCCTGCCTGAAGAGGCGCGCAGATGGTTTGACCATGAGTTCACCGTCCTTGAGTGTGACGTTGCAACGCCTACCGGGAAGATTCTTGCAGTCGACCGCATATTAAGTGTTGCGAAATATGCTGGTGAAGTTCGTTTCGAAAGTCAGCACACTTGGGCAGAGCAATTCGCAAAATACACTGTGGCTCTGCTCGGGCGTGAGCTTATTCGAGTTGACGTTGAGCATTACAGCATTGGCTATTGATGAACAAGGCGTTCGTCAGGGAAAGTGACAGTGATGATGAAGAAGAGCTTCAGCCTGCACTGAAACTTCCTGCCGGGACGCGCAACTACATTACGCCGGCCGGGCATGCGCGTCTGAAGGATGAGCTTGAGCACTTGGTCAAACGCGAGCGTCCGCATGTGGTTGAGATTGTCGCTTGGGCTGCGTCAAATGGGGATCGCTCCGAAAACGGTGACTATATATATGGCAAACGGCGATTAAGGGAAATCGATCGCAGAATCCGTTTTTTGACCAAGCGCCTGGAGATCGCCGAAATAGTCGATCCATTGCGTCAGGGAAGTAACGATCAAGTCTTCTTTGGTGCCCGCGTCACCGTGGCAGATATCGAAGGTGTAGAGAACACCTATACGATCGTTGGTGTCGATGAGGCGGATGTGTCGCAAGGGCGTATCAGCTGGATTTCTCCCTTGGCCCGTGCGCTGATCAAGGCGCGTGAGGGCGACTCGATTCGTTTCCAAAGCCCATTAGGTATTCGAGAGCTCGATATCATCGAGGTCAGATACCAAGAAATCGCCTGAAAAAGCTATTTCTGTAGGCGACCTGAAGATTATTTTCAATTTAAGTTGACGGTGTGGAATTAGTCTGTAGAATGCGCACCTCTCCTGCGGTGCCGGGTGTTTTCGGCGGTTTTGGGGGGCAAGCGAAGAAAGAAGATTTTTCAGAAACGCTTGACGGGAAGTGAGGTTTGCTTCATAATCTTGCCTCTCTGCTGCAGACGGATCGAAAGAAACGGCGCGGCGAAGAAAGAAGTTCTTTAACAATTTGGACAACCGATAGGTGTGGGTGCCTTGATGCTAGTGACTTCGGTCACGCAAAAGTATTAAAGGCAATCACACGGATGGAGAGATCCATCGAGGTAGAAGTAACATTCTACCGTCAGTGAATTGTGAGTAGTAATGTTGGATTAAACTGAAGAGTTTGATCCTGGCTCAGATTGAACGCTGGCGGCATGCCTTACACATGCAAGTCGAACGGCAGCACGGGAGCAATCCTGGTGGCGAGTGGCGAACGGGTGAGTAATGTATCGGAACGTACCTTTCAGTGGGGGATAACGTAGCGAAAGTTACGCTAATACCGCATATTCTGTGAGCAGGAAAGCAGGGGATCGCAAGACCTTGCGCTGATTGAGCGGCCGATATCAGATTAGCTAGTTGGTGAGGTAAAGGCTCACCAAGGCGACGATCTGTAGCGGGTCTGAGAGGATGATCCGCCACACTGGAACTGAGACACGGTCCAGACTCCTACGGGAGGCAGCAGTGGGGAATTTTGGACAATGGGCGCAAGCCTGATCCAGCCATGCCGCGTGAGTGAAGAAGGCCTTCGGGTTGTAAAGCTCTTTCAGCCGGGAAGAAAACGCATGGGTTAATACCCTGTGTGGATGACGGTACCGGAATAAGAAGCACCGGCTAACTACGTGCCAGCAGCCGCGGTAATACGTAGGGTGCGAGCGTTAATCGGAATTACTGGGCGTAAAGCGTGCGCAGGCGGTTTGTTAAGATAGGCGTGAAATCCCCGGGCTCAACCTGGGAACTGCGTTTATGACTGGCAGACTAGAGTCTGGCAGAGGGGGTGGAATTCCACGTGTAGCAGTGAAATGCGTAGAGATGTGGAGGAACACCGATGGCGAAGGCAGCCCCTGGGCCAATACTGACGCTCATGCACGAAAGCGTGGGTAGCAA